>NZ_CAWNQH010000072.1:0-228103 GCF_963876495.1 Xenorhabdus sp. KJ12.1 | reverse complement strand
TAATCCGGCGAGCATAGTTTTTATCTGCCGTTTTTTGGACAATTTTTCTCATTTGACGCCGCTCATTGCGCGGAATTGGTGGTACGATGGCCATAACTCAGTCCTTCCTTTTTGTGTTTTTTTGGTTTTGCGATTAAAAAGTTCGCAAAAATAGGACTGAGTTTCTTTGATTCGCCTATCATTTTGAAAAGCTATTTAGCTGTGAGTGATCCCAAATATACAATATGAAAACTTGTTTTCTGCCATAAAAAACAGGTCGTTTTGCGGTGTTTTTTGCGATTGTTTTTTTGAAGCTGTCTCATGTCTATTTTTGATTTTATTTTCAGTTGGTTATTACATAAATAGGTATGTTTAGATTGATGGGGACTTCTTGCCAACAGCAAAGTCCCAAGGAAAAATCCATTGAATACCCTCATCTGACAACATGCTGAAGGTTATAGTATTTAAATCATTTTAGACCGCATATCGTCCCGGTTTTTAGTAAACATACCGGAAAATTTCAGTGTATAAATCTTACCTAGAATCATAGGCTACTGATTATGGTTTCAGGCTTTTCTTTGATTTCTTTGTTCTGAATAAGGAGCGCTGTTCATGGCACTAACCGATGAACAACAACGAATTGTTGACTACGAAGGTAAACTACTTTGTGGAAAAGCATATGCTGGCTCAGGAAAAACATTCACCCTCATACAATTTGCGATAAAGAATGCGGACAAAAAAATCCTGTACATTGTATTCAACAAAGCTATACGTGAAGAAGCTGAAAGAAAGTTCCCGAAAAATGTTCATTGTATAACGTCTCATGCAATGGCATTTTCCCGGTTCAAAGAATATTCAGACAAAACCCGGATGAATATCAGCGTTAAAGAATATCGCGATATTCTGGAAGAAGATAACTGGCAAGTTGTCAAATTGGCGGTAACCGGTGTCGATAACTTCATGAACTCAGCGGATCGCGTTATAACGATGGAGCACATAAAAAAGAATGTAGAAAATGAAAACAAGATACCTGCTACTCGTTTTGATACCGCGTTACGGGCGGCTAAGCGTCTGTGGAACGGGATGATAGATATAAACTCTGACGTACCATGTACGGGGAATACGCTGCTAAAACTGTTTCAATTATCGAATCCAGCGCTAAATACCTTGTACGACATTATTCTTTTTGATGAAGGGCAGGACGCTAATCCGGTAACTCTCGACATTGTTTTGAATAACGTCTGCCAAAAAATTATTGTAGGTGATGATCATCAGATGATAAACCGATGGCGCGGGGCAGAAAATGCATTGACTGTGGTTGAAGAGCAAGGAGCTGAAATATTACGTCTGACAAAATCTTTCCGATTTGGTCCTATGATAGCTGCTCTTGCCAATTTAGTTTTGAGTATGAAAGGAGAAATACATCCATTGGTAGGATTGGGGGAACTTGACTATGTGTGTGAGCCGCACGAGATCATCGAAAACGGCTTTCATGCGGTAATTAGTCGGACGTTCATGGGGGTTATCCAGTCGGCCCATATAGCAATCATGATGGGTAAACGAGTGATGTGGAACGGAGGCATTGAGAAATATAACCTTGATGAATTACTCGACATTTATTCAATGAAGATGATGCATTTTGAACAGATAAAAAATAAAAAAATCCTCAAAGATTATGGCAACTGGGCTAATTATCAGGATATAGCTGAAAGTACTAAAGACACGAATATGAATCGTGCCATTAGGATAATAGATGAGTATATTGATATCCCCGGCGTGATAGCGACAATGAGAAATAATGAGGCTAAATTTGAGTCTGAGGCTGATTTAATTGTCACCACAGCCCACACCAGCAAAGGTCTGGAATGGAACAATGTCATACTCAATGATGACTTTGTTTCAATACTCGAAGCTATTGACAGCAAAAAGCCTAAATCAATCGTTATCGATGAAATGAACCTCATTTATGTGGCAATAACGCGAGCAAAAGACAGACTCAGTATTAATTCATCCATCATGGAATTAATTGATGAGTACTATTCACGTCAGGAAAGAGGAGAAAGCATCGTTATTATCTAAATTCCCTTGGAACAATATAACTTAATGGATTGGGCGCATACTGATATAAGTTCAATCCTCCTACCAGTCCTATCGGGTTTGGTGAAGTAAACTGTCCAATTTCCGGAGCATAAAACCTGTAAGTATTAAAATGCAGCCCGTTTCTTTGTCAAAATATTGCCCAGCGTAATAGTGAAATATCGTTAAGTTGGAGCTACCTGATACCATCAGGATATGACATAAGTAAATATTTTTACTGATTTAATTTTAATACTTCTCTACATGAAGAAATATCCTTGATAAGGATAACTTTTGAGGATAATTTTTTGTGTAAATTTAAAAAATCATTTAGTTGTTGATCATATTTTCTTGAGAAATGCAATAACTCAAATGTATTTAAGATGGTTTCTTTGGGTTTTTTTCGCGTAATTTTAGCGATTAAAAATCGTTTAATTAAACGAGCAAAACGTAAATAATAGGGCACATTCACTCTAAAAATAATAGAGCATTCAAGGAGAAAAGTATAAAGGTGCTTATCATAAGCACCCTCAACAATCCATTCATCGGTATTCACAATCATATCAATTTTAGATTTAATGCATTCTTTTGAGTTTTTACGATATTCATTGCCGGTAATATCCCAATAAATAGTATCAAACTCATATATAGACAGAGAAAGCTCCTTTGCTAATTGAGCTGCTATCGTAGTTTTCCCTGCCCCTGAAGGGCCAATAATGCAGATTTTCATTTATTATTAGTTGATTTGTTGTATTAAAAACATCATATTTTAAGTGTCTATTTACTTTATAAGTATCAAAGGAATATACGGTGTTTATCGTATCCCCCCAATTACTACATCAATTTAATATCCACCATCAAACGGAATATAAAAAGAGTTGGGTGATAACGTTGCCACCTGCGGGAAAACCTTTTTCACATTACTTAGTGGAATAAATTTACTCAGTTTGTTTTTAATTAGAAATTCATAAAGCATTTTAGCATTATTCTTGAGTTCATTCAAAGGCAAAGCTGCAAGGTAAGCTGCTTCAACCATTGTTAAACCTGCAACCTCTATTTTGAAGTTGAGCAAACGATTAAAAGTTTCTTTATGTAATCCTCGCGGTATCGGATACAGCTCATCTGATATGTAATGAACGGGAAGGTCATTATTGCTTATATTTAGAGGGTCTATTGCACAAAAATAGACATCAGATCGCTCAACCTGCAATAGTGTTTTTTCTGTGCCTGCATGGTTCCAATTGCAAGGATCAATCAATCCATCTTCTCCTGCATCTATCCATGCATAGTTTGAATAAACCACAGTATATCCATCAGGGCGTTCTTCGTCGAATGAGTCAAACACTCGCTTACGAAACATACCTATGACAGCTTTTCCCGGCAGAATACCATTATCCACCAGCCCCCGGCAGACAAGGTATGAAAATTTAGGTGTCCAGTTCGTCACAGGAATATCAATATACATAGATGTGAAATCAATGCAGATTCCATCTGTGATAGACAAGTTCATCCGTTCTCCTGAAAAAAAGCGCACTATAAATGCGCCTGTTAGGACTAAAACATTTATTTTTTCTTTTATTAGCAACCGGCTATGTTGTTGGTTCGACGTACCGAAGGCTATCTGTACGCAGTTTAGGCTGGTCCACAGCTTGAAGAATAAGAGTGTAAGTACGTTTTCCTGCAACAAGGAAGAGATCCGTTGCATCACTCCAGTCGGCTTTGTTCTGGGCACGTTTGATTCGAAGGATGTTTCCCGGCAATTGGCTAACTTCCCAACCTTTGCTATCTGAAAGATATGCATTTATCTTTTCGCCTTTAGCCATTGGCAGAAGATAGACCTTCGCAGCAAAAGTACCGTAAACATAGACGGTATTTTGTGACTGCACATGGAAGACAGCTTCGCTTGACTGACCTGTGTAGTTTTTCAGTGAATCATCGCTGTTCAAATCGGTTGATGCTGTATCTGGTACAATAGTCGCTAATTGTTCAACAGAGGATTGTTTTGGCTGTGACTTCTCGCGCTGAACGGCAGCAGGTACAGGAGTACTTTCACCAGAAATGCCAAATTTAGACGCTTCGTACTCTTGGTGCGGTATATCAGTATGAGAAACTTTCTGCGCTTCCTCAGTAGCTTTCACCATCGAATCGTTGATAACCGCGTTAGCAATACCCTGAACATCTTCGTCAAGCAGTTTTTCAGCTTCGTTTGCATGATCAACGGATTTTTCTGTTGGAATCGTATCAGCAGACGCATTCGCAGGTGCAGCAATATCGAGCAATAACTCCTCTGAATCATTGTTTGGGGAAGAACTACCCTGAACATCTTCATCAGGTAGGTTTTCAGGAGCAACGGGTTTTTCTGCCGAAATTACATCAGCAGATGGATTGGTTGGTGGAGCAGTATCGTCAAAATCGGCATCTGAGACGGCTGGTTGTACATTGACTTTATTTTCTTTATTGTCTTCGATAGAAATACCGTTTGCATTGAGTGCAATAATTTCTTCGTTCTTTTCGGCTGGAGTTTTATGGTCGCTAAAAACAACCGGATATAATGCTCCTACACCAATAATGGCAATAATGAGTGCACTGAGTAATTTCAACTTAGATTTAGGATTTTTTTCATTAGTAGCATTATCATAATTTTCCGTTCTGTCCTTTAATTTATTCTGACCGTACTCAGTCCCTGTTCCACGCTTTTCAGTCATAATTAAACTCCTTTGGATCTGTATCAAATTTAAGTCAGTTGACTAGCTTTGCTAACTCACGGATACCCGCATTCAGCAATGTATATAATTCAGACTCATCATAATCAGCAGCGAAACGAGATAACTGCTTTTCTGATAATGCAGCTTCAATTACATTATTCTTCACGTCGTTATCCTCAGCGGTTGCCTCGAGCACGATTATGGCGTCTATCAATGAGTGGCCGAAATCGTTGGCCTCATCAATAGCAATCTTTTTTCCGCGTGTTTTTCTTATCTTAATGGAGGAAACTTCTTGCGAAGAATTGACATCATTTTTCATTTCGATACTTTCCTGCTCAAAATAGATCTTTGGCTTTTTAGTATCTGGAAGCGTGTAGGTTTCAATAACGTCCAGTTCGATAATCTGATTAGGATCATCTTTTTTCTTTCTACCTTTACCTTTGGTCATCGCTTTAATCTTCTTAGCGACTTCCTTCACGCGAGTAGCACCCTCATTAACAATAGATTTTTGGTCATCGAAGCTAAGGTGAGAGAGAGCATTGGCGTTATGAAGACTAATATCACCGGCCTTAACTCGCTCTATAAGATTATGACCAGCCTTTTTCCTGAGACTGACGGCTTCAACCACCATTCTGCGAGAAATACCGAGTTTCTTCGCTATGGCCTCCTGAGTTTCATATTCTTCTTCTTTATCGTGAGGACCTTGTTTGAAATCAGCAAGGAAAGCAGCAGCAACAGCCTTCTGGCCGGGTGTTAGTTGGCGGCGATGTAAGTTCATGTTTTGAACAAAACTTATTGGATTATCACCTTGATATTGCTGGATGGGTATGTCCTCAAGATTCAACTCTTTCGCGATCCTGTAGCGGTTCCTACCGTCGATAATCTTTCCTTCAAAGAGGTAAATAGACTCAAGAATTCCGTTAACTCGGATGTCTTCTTTTAACGTTTCATATGTCTCACCACTGATGTAGGGAAAAGCATTAGCAATTTCGTGGTACTCATATTCAATCATGAAAACGAACCTCAGTCTGATTGCTGCATAAAGGGGGACGCTCCATTTGGAGTGCGATTGCTTTTTATTGTTATTGCTGCGTTTAAAACACTCATACTTCGTGTGTGTTTCTGCATTCAGGAAAATTAGAGCATCCCCAAAACGTTTTTTTATTTGCTGTTCGTAGAACCATTTTACCGCCACAAACAGTACAATCATTTTCCTCAAGAATGACGGCAGTACTGATGGATGATCCGGTCTGCTTTTCAAAGTCGGAGTCGCCCTTTATTATTTCGATGAGGAGGTTACCATCGATAAGGAGGACCTTGCCGGATACTTTATCCGCAAAATCACGAGCTTCAGCAGTGAAAAGACCGGAGGTTACAATAAAGCCACGATGCATTTTTTCAGCCTGTACAACACCGTAAATTTCACGAACAACGGAAACACCAACGCGGTTAACTTTCCAGTGCTTAGCCTGAATCATTTCCCTGCGACCATTTTTCATCAGAACTACGTCAATACCACCATCAGCACCGTTCTTGGTTCGGCTAGCGGTGTACCCCTTGGACTCGAAAAATTTCCTGAGTATTTCCTCAAACTGATCCCACGTCATCTGATCTAAAACGCGCCGGGCATCAGCGCTATTCTTGATTCGCTTAATCATTTTGCCAGACATACCAATTTGCATATTTTTCACAACAGAGCCGATACCGAACAAATACGCAACGTAGAGTGCCAGTGAAGAAAACATGTCGGGGAGGTAGTGATCAAGAATGCCACGTAGCTTCGTAAGCATAACACTGCCAGTGATATCCTCATTAGGTGGAAATATGTAGCTCATGGCTTCGTTGGCGATCACACGGGAGTAGGTCGCTGAGTGAATGACAAGTGAAAGAGTGATAACGGGTATCGCTACATAGTATTTGAAGAAAACTGTGTTCTGCGAGACAGTAAGCGTCCGCCATTTTTCTTTGTTAGTCCAAGTGCCAACAAGCACACATCCGGATGGAGTAAAAAGAAAGGTAGCTATAAGCATGATAGCCAGAGTCAATATCTGTATACGAATGTTGTCTGAAAAAACAACATTGAGTACGATAATCAGCACTGACAAACCAAAGAAACGCTGCCGCATAACCTTTTCTCCAGATACAGGTTTTGCTGCATAGTTCTGTTTTTTCCTGCCCATATTTACCTTTCATATTATTTTCAATGGATTGCATATCGTTTCTGGGTTCGCTGGTAAATTCCCTTACAGCGACAAATCACGACATCATAGAACGTAATCAGGATGTTCAATGCCGAAACGCCAAACACAACCACCAGCGGAAAATCTTGAACGGTCGGATAAACGAAACCGTAGTACCCAGCCATCACAATGAGATATAGTCCCCACACGTAATAAAAATGTTTCCGGGCGTTCCACCAGATAACAGTGAACAAAAAAACAACGTTCAGTGCAGCGTAGAACTTAACAATTCCGGAGTAGAGAGGTATGTCTCCCCCAAGCAACGGAACTAATGCGTAAATCACAATCATGAAGACCAAGTAAACTAAATAGTAAATAAACATTTTTCCCCCAAGATAATCATCTTAAAAAATGAGTCGTTATCGTGGATTGACTATAGCATGACCTTTTTTATGCCAAAAAAGCTAAGTTTTTTGACCGCAAAATGTCGCCAAAAAACATTTATGGTGAACAAGCAATCTGATTTGGCATCCAGTAATTACCATTGCTAGTCGTTATGTAACGAAAAATCATCTTGCACGGGATATCACGTACTTTAGCAACAATCATTTTTTCATCACTGTTTGGAATGAATTCAGCAGACTGATAGTCATCTTTAATCATTACCCCCGCATCCTTTAAAACCTGTAAGGCTGTTGGCTTTAGATCAGTGGCAGAATACTTTGCGGTGGGCGCAGACAGGGTAGGAACAGTATAGTTAGAGCATCCGTTCACTAAGAGAATCACCAGAATCAAAAGCGGATAAATGTGCTTCATAGCATGTTTCTTTCGATTAACCGAAGATTATGTGTATTGAAGAGAGAAATAACTTTCTTTGCCGAAATATCCTGCCATATATCAGGCATAAGCGGAATGTGATACTGATGATCCTCTTCGCTAACTCTGACCGGAATAGAACAAACAAGCAGAGGTTGACCCTCATCATTAATTACACGCCATATCTGTGAAAAGGCGGTGATATCGTCTTTATTGAAAATATGACTAATATTGAGAAGAAGGCAGGCCGCGTGCTGATAGCCGACATGCAAAGGTCGGCCATATACTTCCTGATTCAAATTAATGGATTCGAGTCTATTACGGGATATGTCATCCATCTGTCGGTAAATCTCTGCACCTGCTGGATAATCTCGGCGTAAGGTATAAAGCTCGTAATCAGGATCAGCATAAACGGATTTATCCGTAACAGGGTGAAAACTACGTCCATGAGGCTTTTGTGAAAAGCGTTCTTGCAGGAAAAAATCAGGAGCACAGAAATCAGGCCCACGGAAAGACTCAAAACCATATTGAGCACAAATATTCAGTAAACTTTTGCGCCATTCCTGATGTGCTTTAACTACAAACGAAAAAGTATGTAGTGCGCTCTTGTCTAGAGTCGTGAAAAAAACTTCAATTACCATTGTTTCGAATAATCCTCAATTCAGCTTCGAGAGGGTCGTAGCTGTCAAATAGCTTGAAGTTGAATAACGTGGTTACATACCGTGAAACAATCTGGTCTTTTTTAATCAGCCCCCGGAGGGGTTTAGGTGTGCCGGGCGGGTTTTCCCAGTAACGGGCATCCCATGAGTGATCCCGATTATCTCCTACCATAAAATAGTAGTTATCAGGTACTTCCCAGCGATTTTTAGATTTAAGGAATGGTGTACTTTTATCGATAACAAAGTTATAGGTTTTGCCGGTTCGTTCTTCGACGTCACTGAAAATCATAAGGTCGCCCAGTTCAGAAACAAATTTACCGACAGTCTTACCATTAACTGTGAATTCTTTGTTTTGATGGTATTCAACAACATCACCGGGAATACCAAGTACCCGCTTAATGTATAAGGTGCGAGGCACTGATGGTGCCTTGAAGGCTGTAATATCACCGCGCTTAATGTCACCAGAGTCCAGCAATCCACCCACACGAATGCCGACAATATAATCACCTACGTCAAGAGTCGGTTCCATTGAAGCAGAAGGGATCGTGTAAATCCCTGCTATATACCGCATAGAAAACAGGTACACGGTGCAAACAGCCATTGAAACTAACACCCATTTAGCCGGTTTTTTTTTCTGAAAAACATTTTTTGCCAGTAAAAGGACAAGGAGAACCAATACTACGGCCACACTGGTCATTTGTTATCTTCCTGCTTTTTTAATTTACGAGCATATAAGGTGAGGGAATTGCATAAATTCATGTACACATAAAGCACATAGCGCTGATAGATAGAACCATAAGCCACTTTGACAGGAAGTCGGATTTCGACAGGTTCATCATCTATGTTTTTAGCTTCAACAATCAGACTGGCGTAAATAAAACCATTATCAAAAGCTACATTCGTTTTGAGGAGTTTATTCTCCATGACAATCTTAAAAAAACGAATGTAGCTAACCCGCACATAATATGCGGCCACGATAACTGCCATGAAAATAGCAATGGCCCAGTGTATGTAGCCGCGAAAGGAAAGGAAAAACGCATAAATCACCAGTAGATCGATGAACGTGACAAGCAGCCGGTTATGATAGACACGACCGGAAGAAAACATTTTTGGTAAAAAACGGAGCATAAAACCATCCTCGGAAAAGAGATGGTTTACAGAATACATAGGAGGCAAAAAAAACTGCTTTTTTTTCTACCTCGTTTTGTGGTCAAAAGTGCATTTTTCTCTTTAGGCTTTTCCTGTGTACGCTAGGCAGCTTGTTCTTCAAACTGCGTGACACGCTCGGCAATCATATTTTTTGGTATAGATTCATCAATCCGGTTCTCCGGATCATAACAATGAATAATGACTTGTATCACCGCACCGGCCTGAATCGCCGGATTACACATTGAGATAAGCCAATGTTCTATTCTTAAATAAATAATCCTCAACGAGAACTGTGTATTTTCCTTGCTCAAATCGGTATGAAACATACTCACTACTGTCAAGCTTGAGTTTCTGGAATGCGGCAATAGCAAAGGAAGCAGAGAAGCCATGAGTTACTACAGCAATCGACGAATCGCTTTTTTCGTAAACATCTTGGATAAAGCTTTCTACACGGGTAAAAAGCTCGCCCCTTGACTCAGCCCCTTCACATATCCTATGGTTTTCTCGGTCTCCTGTCGGAGATGCTGGAACAATGAGTTTATTGTGTTCATTCTGGTCCATTCCTTCATGTTTCCCAAATGACATTTCACGCAATCGCGAATCAAACACTATAGGTAGCTGTGTTCCTGAAAAAATCTCATTTGATGTCTGCTGGCAACGTTTTAAGTCCGAAGAATAGACTTTTGTGACATCATCGATAGCACCTGAATCCACCAGTTTTTTCTTTACCAGTCGTGCCTGTTCAAGCCCTTTTTCAGTGAGGCTAGAGTCAAACCAGCCTCCAACACGTTTATTCACACCATGGGTAAAGAATCGCCATACCCAATAGGCAATTAATGATAATGCCATGATATTGACCAGCCATAATTTACACTTCAATTTCACGGCAATAAAAAGCACAGGAATGATGAACAATACCGCGATAGGCGCAGTCACATCTCTGATATCATCCACCACCAGCGCTCTGTGAGCTTCACAGGCGTTTTTGATGTCTATCCCATCAATATAGTATTCCTCTTCAAAAGAAGAGGATAAATAAGTGACTGACAGGCATAACACATAATATGCCAGATAAAGTAGGCGATTTAATTTTTTATTCATCCTTAATATCTGTGATCATCTATGATTGAAATCACTATATATGTTGCCAAACGATATTCACGGGGGTTTTTAGTAGGGTTTCAATCTTTTCGATCACCAGAGATAATCCACCCTCTGTGTGAATAATGTCGGTTTTTGTGGTATCAATCATCAGTGCAAAACAACCAAATGCTCCCCAGTTTTGATAATCCAACTCAAGCAACGAGACTTCTTGTCCACAGCATGGCGTTGACCATTTGGTATAAATTGTCTCTGTTCTCGGTAAATTCTCACCAAGATAAGCCATTTTTTCATCCCACCACTTTGTAATATCACTTTTACAGTGTGAACAGGAAGGAATAGTAAAGTTTTCCATCCCATGAAACAGAGTGAGTTCTTCGACAATATCATGTTCGATATCAGGAGCAGGTGGGATTCTAGCCCATAAACGAGCATATTTTTTTTTATATTTAATTTTTTGTTTTTTGTCTGACTTCTTTATTGTCCGAAGAAAACCCTCAGCTTTATTGATGGCTGATTGCTCCGGAATAAAACAAGGATCTTTAGGTACAAATAGCAAGTAGGAATCACTCATATCACTTCTCTTTGTAATGACCAATATAAGAATAATCAGCTAAGAGATGATAGACTCAAAGCTGATTATTTCATGCATAACACAATATCAAGCGCAAAACCCGCCCTGACTGGCAATCAATTTTGCACCACAGGCCGTGCGCATTCCGTTTAATGCGATGGATTTTCCCTGATGTTTTAAGTCACTACTGCCTTCTATAATCGGAAAAACCCCTTTGCACTGCGGACAAGCCACTAAATCACCTTTAGCGGCAATCGGAACCCCCAGATAAACATACCCGTCAATAGCGGTAATGACTTTACCGCCATGATCAGTTGTATCGTTTAACCGGATAACGGCTTGACCTGCCATCGTTATACCTCTGCTATAAGTGGTAATACCTGTAAATCCCGCAAACCAATCTCAATATCATTAGCCTTGTTGATATGGCTTTGGTTTTCGATATCAAAAATCTCTTTTGTCGTGATAATTAATGAGCCTTTTTCACCATTTTTATCATCAAGAGATATTATTGATTCTGCCGCTGGGACTAAAGTAGGATCTATTTCAATTGGCAGGTAGAGCATCCAGCCTGCATATGCTCTATCTGGAAAAACACATTTCCCTTTTACACTATACGAGTTATTTTCCACCATGATATGTGGTGAATAATGAGCAATAACAAGATAGTTAATGAAATTTACCAACCGATTGAAATCAAAATCATTCTCTTCAATAGATATATGTAACTCTATTTTTGTCTTTCCTAATTGTTTTCTACGATAATTCATATAAATAATGGAACATGAGTGGCTATCATCTTCTCCATCCCATACTCCAGCCATAACTATTGGATTTTCTTCTGTGTAATCTTCGCTAAACTCTTTTATTGCAGCTTCCGTTGCTCCTTGCTGATTAAAAGCAACTCGTTGCAAAGCCTCTTGGCGTGTATTACCCGATAAATACCATGTTTTATGTCTTCCAAAAAATGTATTAATTTGTTGGATGATATTATGCAAGTCAGTCAGAGCCATTTTTGGGGTTAGCGGTTCTTTCCAGTCGGTATATAACTCTATATTTAATGATAAGACAGTCATTTATTATCCCACTAAAATGAAAGTTAAATTGTATGAAATACTGTAATATTAGGATGAATAGCAAACCACTTTTTATAGTAGGAAAAACTGATGGGTTGCAAAAAATGCCAGTGAGATCTTGGAATTCCATCAAATTTATCACATACTTCTTGTTGCCTTTCTGCTTGACTAATCATGGATAAATGCCCACTTTTACTAGCTTTCCACCAATCCATCGGTACTCCATTTTTGAAAAATTGATCGTACAGAGCCTTAGCCTCAAGAAATAAACAATTTTGGGGTTTCCAGCCATCAAAATTTACTGTTTGGCATTTCCATGTCTGAATGGAAATCAATGTAGGATCGTATGTTGTTCCTGCAATCCGTGTTTGATACTCGATAGTGATATCCGAATACGATGGGCACTTTTCCCAAAACATGACAACCTGACCAATGGCCGGGCACTTATCACATTTCTCTCGCGTCGTACTAATTGCATCTGTCCGGGATTCGGCTTTGTCTTTTTCAGCCGTTTCTTCTTTATCTTTTGTTCCTTCCATAATACCCACAGCAACTAATCCCGCAACGCAGGCAGCAAGCGTCCATTCCGCAGCGGCTACGAGAGCCGCGCCTGCGGCGGGTGCGCCAAGAACTAAGGGGGCTGGCATCTTAATGTCTCCTTTTCATTAAATTGTCTACTACCTGTAGGTAATCCCGGTATTGTTGTTCGGGGTTAACTACAATATCCCTCCCTAACCCTGACGCGGTGTTTTTGATGTTTTTTCTAAAAAAAATCATTTAGAATTTGCGTAATTACGCCAGTTTATTAATTAATAAATAAGGGAATTATGAGTTATCGCGCTTACCTGACCTATGAAAACGGTCGCCAGAGTCATGTGTGCTTTACCCGTGACAGAAAAGCGATCCACCAGCATATCGAATCCTTGTCCTTGTTGGTGGATGCGGATCTGCGTGAAACGACCAAAGAGATGGTGCTGGAATACAATAACGCCCAGTTATTTCTTTGTCGTATGGGGGAGGTGAACGAAAAAACGATAACCCTGATCCCGTGGCCGAAAGTGGGCAAGAAACGCACCTTGAAAACGCCGAAAATCGCGTCACTGTCGATGCCTGTCCAGATGTATGAGTTCTTACAGTCCGTGGGGGGCGGGAGTGCCAGCAAGGGTATTCAGGCGATGTGTCTCGAAAAAATGGGCAATATCGCCCCGATGGAGGCCATGTTTTACGATTAGCGCAGTAATTCATTGTAGGTTAGGCCACAGTTATGATTTTATTGACCTGAAAGTTTTATAGAATTTCGCGACAGATTTAATTTCAGATTAATCTATTTTTTGATTGGTTTAACAACTGACTACATGGACTGTCGCGCTATTTTACGTAAATTATTACCAATTATTCTAATGCGGTTTGGAAAAATCTATAACATTGCATTGGGTTATTACTTATATAGGTGAAAAAAAATTTCTCACATGTAATTTTTATTTAATAAATTACTTTTATATGTTCATTGATTAATGAGTTTTTTATTTGGATCAAATTAATCTATAATTAAAATAAATCCATTGTTTATTATGGTGATATGTTTTGTTTTCATTTAAATGAAATTTTTTTATTTTTTCTTCCGTTGATTTTATTAATTTAGTGTTTATTTATTATTAAATAAATTAATAAACCAAAGATAAACGAATGGCTCGAAGTTATTGAGTTTGAAATTTTACGGTGTTATTTAAAAAGTGTTCAATTATTTTGAACTTAAAAATACCATAGCGATCATCATAGTTTTTGCTATATTATTTTTTTCAGAAAAAGGAAATATCATGGAAAATTTTGATATCAATAAAGTCGTAAAAGTTAAATCTCCTTTGGGGTCTTGGTCAGTTAATGATAAGAAAGACGATTAGTTAACTCATTATCCCTTCTCAAAATATTGAGGAGGGATAATTATAGGATTAATAACATGAAAATAGCTAATGTTGATTATGATCATTCTGGATTTAGGAAATATTTTCAGGATAAAATAAGAGATTCATTATTATATCTTATTAAGTGCAGCGGCTCAGATTTACTTATTCCGGAAGACTTTCAACTTCGTTGGAATATTTGTGGAGCACACTACTTAGCTGTGTGTGCAGCAGAAAAAGAAAATCGAGAGTTATGCATTAATTATTTAAAGTATGCTGAAAGACAGTCTAAGTACCACGGTGGAAAGTATCATGACGGCATTGAAGTAACAGCACTAGATTATCAACTTCAATCTGAATTTGATATCAACATGATCCTACTTACGCTAAGTGCAGATGATAAGGGTGTCGGAGTAGGGTTCCAAAATATGGATAATGTCATTGAAGAAAAGGAAAAAGTTAACAATGCACTGAGTTTATTAGAGATTTTTGATAATATTTCTTATCATGAGTGCTTAACATTCATTGATACAATCTACCTTACTGGTAGTACAAAAGGGTATTACATTCGCTCTGGGTGTAGTTTTAACTTATGGGGATTGGTATTTCTTTATGCTGAATCTAAAAATACCGTTCCTTATTATATTGAACATATTGTTCATGAGTGCGCTCATCATGCGTTAAATGTTATTAATGCTGATGATTTTATTGTGGAAAATGACCCGGATGAAAGATTTAAAGCCCCTTTCAGGGAAGATGCTCGACCAATGATAGGTATATTCCATGCGCTTTTTGTCTTATCTCGTATTTCCCAATCATTATACAAATTTGTCCGACATTATGATGGGGAATACAATGTAGAATTTTCCAATCGGCTAACCACATCAATCAATAAGTATCATGATGCATTGAGTATAGTTGAAGATTATGCCAAATTAACTCCAATAGGAAATGAGCTTTTAGAAGATATCAAAAATTCGATGTCAGGAATAAAAAACAATGGTTAGTGATTTTTTGAAAGTGCGTTATTCTGAATCTCTCTATATTTTATCATCACGAATTCTTATTTCTATCGTTACATTATATTTTTTGAGTTATAGTGGTGTATGGTTATCATCTTATTTTCTTTTTTCTTATTTTATGTCAAAGAGTGTATTTGGAGTTTTTCTCGCACATCGATTTGAAAAAAAGGAAAAAAAGAAAACTCTTATGGGTCTAATGGTATTGTTTATTAGTGCATCACTATTGGCTGTTTTAATTAATCTGACGAATATTAACTCTGCCACCTTTATTTTAATTGCTATTATTATAGGTTTTGTTGATTCATTATTTATTCCTGTGGTTAATGCCTTTATTCCGTCTATTATTGATATCAAAATGATAGAAACGTCTTTTAGACAAACTTTTTTGATTCAAGCATCAAATAATTTATTTGGCATTGCCATTGGAATGGTAGGGTATGAATTCATTGGCATTACCAATATGATGTGGATTATCACTGGTGTTTCTTTCATTGTAATATTTATTCTTTCTTTATTGAAAAATAAAGGGAGTTATGTTTATTTTGGGGAAGATAACCACCATAATAACATCAAGAAAACAATAAAATTATTTATAGGTTATCGTTTTGAACCTTACTGGGCACTGGCTTCCCTCCTTATCAATATGTCACTCGCTCCATTTTCTTCTCTTATCATTCCCTATTTTGTCATCAATGTGTCTGGAGAGAAACCAGTTATGATTGGTGTCATTGAAGGATGTGCTGCGGCAGGTGCGATTTTTTCATCTTACTTTTTTCAAAAAAAAACCGAATTGCTAATTGGTAAAGCTCGAAGCGTCATACTTTCTTTTGGTACTTTAGGTGGGGTGTTCTTATTACTGTCTGTTGTTAATCATGTTTTTTGTTGGTGTGTTTTGGCATTTTTAATGGGTGTATTTATCATCATGAACAATGTTTGTATCGAATCTTCTCGTGCTATCGCTATCCCAGAGAAACACCGGGTCAAAGTTCAAACTATGCACAACACCTGTATTGTGATTGGCAATCCACTTGGTTTATTAATTACACCATTTTTGATAACAAACTACGGGTACACTATTGCATTAGTAGCTTATTCAATCATCAGTGTACTTGTTGCGATTTTTATTAGATTTATTCCCCTTTTTCATGAGCTATTAGCAAACAATCCAGAAGACGTCGTTAATTTGTATGAAATAAAATATGGTGATTTATGAATCTATTATCACAGATTGCGCTTTATTATGAAATTGATAAGAATAAACTTTATGGCAGGCATCATTCAGCCCATCTTATTCAAACAGCAGGGTTATTAAGAAAATATGGCTGCCGTAAAAATGTTATTTCGGCAGGGCTTATTCACTCTATTTACGATAGTAACAGTGTTTATAAAAATAAAGGTGTACCAAAAACGGATAGGAAAAATATTATTGATATCGCAAACAAGGAGGTTGAAGAGTTAGTATATTATTATTCATTATTACATGCACTTGAAAATTATAATTATATCCTTTCTGACACTTTCCCTGAACAGTTAATCAGTGATCTTTCTGATATCCTTGTTTGCGATATTATTGAGCAAATCATATGGTGTGTTGAAGAAAAAAAATTTTTTACTTATCAGGATGCTTATGATCACCTTAATAAACTGTTTCCGGTAGTATCCTATTGCCGAGAGAATATTAAAAAGGATTATCACCATTATTTGCACGCATCGTTGACATGACAGAAGTTGGAGCCTTTCATGGGTATGGGTACTCCCGATGGGGGTGAGATCCCTCTAGGCTACTAGGCCACGTAGTGATTTATTTGAATTATTTTGTGATGAATTAATAAACTGTATTCATGAAAGATAGTTATATCTTCGCATTCATCTCATTTACCCGCTGATTCTTATTATTGCACTCCGCCAGCGATTGCCTCACTTTTTCTTTATAGAGCACGTTATCTCCCCAGCGCGTTGTATTGTCGTCGGGAAGAAGACACATCATCGCTTTAATGGTGGGTGGGCGTTTCGTTTCTATCCGCTTTTCAACCACCATAACTCCGGTTGAATTCAGCGGTGCGCTGGTGTTGCAACCGGATAATGTCATCAGGCATACGCTGGTTAGCACACTGGGCATGAGCCAGCATGTCTTTAAATTGTCCGATAGCACTGTCACTTTCCTCACGTTGTTGCTTTATTTCTTTTTCTAATTTGTTCTGCGATTCGGCTAATACAATTAGCCGGTTATCACGTTCAGCGACGTCATGATGCAAAAGGCGGATATTCTCGCCCTGAACACTGATCGCTGTTTTCAGTTACCGGATAATGCCGAATTCGCCGTATTGAGCGCGGTAATGCGCTCTGTGAGGCTTTTGTATTGGTGATGCAACAAAGCCCCCCAAAAAGATAACGCCCATCACAGCGCCAATAGCGGCGAATTTGAAGGCATTACCGATAGGCAGGGGGATCATCCCACCAAGTAATATGGATTCTCCTAGGACAACGATGACATGACTGACGTCGGGGTAATGGCTTTGAGTACGTCGGCCATAATCGGGCTTTCAAGCAAGCCTGAGATGATCGAAATGCTGACCGCATCACTGAATGATTTTTGCGCGCGATGGGCGGAATCATTCGCCTGCGTTGCTAAACGATTCACGGCTTCCGTGGCTCTATCCAGATCGCTGAGTGAGCCTGTTAATGCTTCAGCGGCGTTATTGAGCTGTAAAATTTGCTTGTCCGTCAGCCGTGACGCTACACCACCCGCCCCCCTGTTTTTTGCTAAAACGGCATTAATCTCATCCAATGCGTCTTGATATCCTCAGTTTTGAGGCGGGTGACAAGCTGATTTTGCGTGGTGGTTAGGTTCACCGGCGGGATTAAATTCAACATCTATAAGGGAGGACGAGATCTCATAGAGGTTTTTTCCTTTCGGGGGATAGATGATGCTCCCTTGCCGTTTCAGCTCCTCATAGCGGCTCACGGCCACTACAATCACGGGACGGCCGTCATGATGCCGGTCACTCAGCCGGACGCTGAGCGCGCCAATCTGCTGCGCGATGTCGCCGCTGACCTCATCCACCAGCACCTTAAAGCCTGCCCTGACCATTTTAGGGATATCTTTTGATAATTCGGCCAGCATTGCCCTGCGTTTTGGCGGAAGCAGTTTCCTGTCTTCTAAAATCAAATCCCCGTCGTTAAAAACCGTGCGGAGCATGACTGGTTTTTTCATGGTGCTGATAACTGCGATTCGCTGGATCATAGTCCTCCCGAAAGTAAAAAGACCGCACTAGGCGGCCTCTTGGCTTTCAGGTATCTGGTTTCGCGCTGATATCAAAGTTAAGCAATCGTCGAAAAAGCTAACCTCACCTTCCAGAACCGCCCTAAAGCGGAGAGGATCGTAGCTGAACGCTATGATAATCAGCAACAAAAAAACGCGATTTCATTTAAAATTAAACACTATTATTCAATTGGTTAGTGTAAATTTCATTATTAATGAAAAACGCATCTGTTTATTGCAGGTTCAGTGCTTTTCGTTACACGGTTAATCACGCTCATCATCATCAGAACGAGAACTGCGCAGGATTAGAGTGTTGTCAATCAGTGTGTTCAACATGGCCCGTATTTGGATATTGTCGTCCTCTTTCTGTATATCCTCAGTTAACATGTCCCAGAAGTTAAACACGCCAAAAGAGCTAATTTGGCGGAATTCGGCTATCTCTACGCTGTTGCATGATGAGTCAGGCGTAATAAACTTTTTAACTGCTTGCGTTAATTCTTCGTATGTCCATTCTGTTTTCATTGTTTGGCTCTCTTAACGGTGTCTAAAAAGGTGTTTTTGATTAATCCGGGCTTATCACTCTTTCCTCGCAGCTAACTAAATAAGTTGTCTGGTGTAGCCAGTGCCAATACCTCTCCCAGTCAGGTGTCTAATCGCAGATACTATCTAAAAGGAATAGCGGCCTGAAATCACTATATATGTTTCCAAACGATATTCACGGGAGTTTTTAGTAGGGTTTCAATCTTTTCGATCACCAAAGATAATCCATCATCTGTATGAATAACATCTGTTTTTCGGGTATCAATCATCAATGCAAAGCGACCAAATGCCCCCCAGTTCTGATAATCTAATTCAAGCATTGACACTTTTTGTCCACAGCATGGCGTTGACCATTTGGTATAAATTGTCTCTGTTCTCGGTGAATTTTCCCAAATATAATCCATTTTTTCATCCCACCACTTTGTAATATCACTTTTACAGTGTGAACAGGAAGGAATAGTAAAGTTTTGCATCCCGTCAAATAGTTCTACATCTTCAGAGATATAATGTTCAACAGCAAGAACAGGTGGGATTATAGCCCATAGTCGGGCATACATTTTTTTATATTTTATTTTTTGTTTTTTATCTGACTTCTTTATTGTCCGAAGAAAACCCTCAGCTTTATTGATGGCTGACTGCTCCGGAATAAAACAAGGATCTTTAGGTACAAATAGCAAGGAGGAATCACTCATATCACTTCTCTTTGTAATGATCAATATAAGAATAATCAGCTAAAAGATGATATTCTCAAAGCTGATTATTTCATTAAAATACGACATCAAGCGCAAAATCCGCCCTGACTGGCAATCAATTTTGCACCACAGGCCGTGCGCATTCCATTTAATGCGATGGGCTTTCCCTGATGTTTTAAGTCACTACTGCCTTCTATAATAGGAAAAATCCCTTTGCACTGCGGACAAGTCACTAAATCACCTTTAGCGGCGATCGGAACCCCCAGATAAACATACCCGTCAATAGCGGTAATGACTTTACCGCCATGATCAGTTGTATCGTTTAACCGAATAACGGCTTTACCGGGCATAGTTATACCTCAGCGTACAATGGTAATAATCCTAAATCCCGCAAACAGATTTCAATATCATTGGCCTTGTTGATATGGCTTTGGTTTTCGATATCAAAAATTTCTTTTGTTGTGATAATTAATGACCCTTTTTCATCACCTTTATCGGCAACCGGTATGATTTCCTCTGCTATTGGAACTAAGGCAGGATCTATTTCAATTGGTAAGTAGAGCATCCAACCTGCACTTAATCGGTCGGGGAAAACTTGTTTTTGGTTTAATGTATAACCATAAACTTCTATCGTAACAAATGGATAATGCCTAAACGATATTAACTCCTTAATAAAGTCAATGAACTTTAATTTATCGAAACTTTCTCTTTCAAAATTGAGATCAAGCGTTACATTAGTATGCCCTAATTGATTAACATCGGTATTAGTGACATCCCTTGTCATATATCGAATGGTATTTTTTAGTTTCGCATTACCGGGTTTATCAAATAGTGTTTTAATCGTGGATTTATTTTCTTTGTCAAAATCTTTTTCATACCAATTCTTCGCGTAATCGGTAAATCCGTTCTCATGAAAAACATTATTTTCTTTAATTTCCTTCAGTGAATATCCGGGCAAATACCAACCACTTGAACTAGCATTTAATTTGTTAATCCCCTGCATTATTTGATAAGTATCAACAAGCACCAACTCAGGATTTACTTCTTCTTTCAAGTCATAGAATAGTGTTATATCTAGATTTAAAATAGTCATAGCTGAATTTCCATTTGTTTTTTTTAAAATTTCACGCATGATTCGTTACTAAATTATGGTGTATTAAATGTACTAATATTAATGAACCCTAAAGAAGTAAATGCTCTTGAAAAATAGGCATAAGATACTGGTTGTAGAAAATGCCAGTGAGATTTTGGAATATTGCTCAATTTGGTACAAACCCCGTTTTGCCTTTCAGCCTGATAAAGCATACTTTCAAGCCCGGTCTTATCTGTTTCTTTTTTCTTGAAATGTTCATAAAACCATTTAGGTTTTCCATTTTCAAAAAACTGATCATATTTAGCTTTAGCTTCAAGAAATAAACATTTCTCTGGTTTCCAACCATCAAAATTAGCGTCTTGGCATTGCCATGTTTGAATGGAAACCAATGTAGGATCGTATTTTGTTCCTGCAATCCGTGTTTGATACTCGATAGTGATATCTGAATACGATGGGCACTTTTCCCAAATCATCACAACCTGATCAATGGCCGGGCACTCATCACATTTCTCTCTCGTTGTACTGATTGCATCGGTTCGGGATTCAGCTTTGTCTTTTTCGTCCGCTTCTTCTTTCTCTTTTGTCACTTCATTGATTCCGACACCCACACCAACGCCGAGAACTATCCCGGCAAGGGCCGTGAAGGTATATTCAGCCGCTGCCAGAATAGCAGGGCCAGCAAAAACTAAGGGAGCTGGCATCTTAATGTCTCCTTTTCATTAAATTATCCACTACCCGCAGGTAATCCCGGTATTGTTGTTCAGGGTTATCCCCCGCGTTCAGCATATTTTTAATTTCCGGTGAATCGTGATAATCACGGTTAAAGGCAACAAGATAGAGATAGGAACGTATGAGCTTTTCCTCTTTGAACCCCATCGCGATCAAATCCAGATACGCGCCTTTGAGCCGCTGATGCAAACTGTGCTCGCTTTCGTTCCTGACCAGTTCAGGCTGTTCTGTCTGGATCTGCTGCCGGATTTGAGTGATATAGGTTTCATCTTCCGCATCAATGAATTTGCCGACCTGTTCCTGACTGAGTGTGATCATCATTGCGCTCCTTTCACAGTATAAAACTGGCCCGCCAGCCAGTAATGCCATTCATCTATCGGTTGGGTGAAGGCGGTTAACTGCGTCTGGTCGAAAATAGCCGGGATTTGATGCAGAACACGCGGATCGTAAAAACGCAACAGCGCGGTTTCCCCACTTTCCAGCTGAACATTCAGATAAGGTTCAAAATGACGGGTGAGGGCATCCAGTGACAACGGGGTATACAGCCATGACACCGCCGGATATGCTTTTTCCAGTGTTAAAAATTGCGCCAGAAAGTCAGTGTGGTGTGTGAGATCAAACAACCACGGCCCGGCAAACGCGATGGCTGAATCCGGGAATCGCCTGAACAGCGGATTATTCCGCCCCGCATGGTAAGTGAATTCCTCGTCGAAAAGACGCTCATACTGGAGGCCATCCACCAGCGCATACCGTCTGATATCGGGGTGTGTTTTCTGATATTCCTGCCATTTTTCTGATGAGACTGAGATCATGATTGCCCTCTGATAACCATTGCTGAACCGTCTGATGCCGCTTTCATTAAGCAACTGATACAAATCTTCTCAAGGGGGGCAGTCAGAACAGCTTCGGTCACAGCCTCGGCGACGTTGATTTGTTTGAGCTTGTCCAGCATATCCGGTAACTTTCCACCCCAGCCGGAGCCGTTACCCGGTGCGCCACTCCCCATGTTCACGACCGCACTGCTGGTGATCCCGCCTGCATCAATTTTCAGGAAATGCCCGGCCGCCTGAATCGTCAATTCAGCCCCCGCATCAATCACCACTTTCGCCCCCGAACTCAGATGAATTTCATTGCCACTTTGCGTTAACAGCGCATCGTCGGCCTTAATATGGAGTTTTTGGCCGGCAGACAACGAAATATCATTACCGGCCTGTACCCGGTATTCATTATCGATACGTAAATGCGCGTCATTTTTAATATGATGTGTCCGGTTATGACCAATATTGCTGGTTTCGTCATTGAGAATGTGCGTGTTCATGTCCTTCTGTGCATGAATAAACACCTCTTCACTCCCTTTATCATCGTCAAAACGCAGTTCGTTGAAGCCCTTGCCCTTGTGGGTTTTCGTTTTAAACGTGGTGCGGGTTTTTTGGGCCGGTAAATCCAGCGGCGGGCGGTTCAGGCCGTTATAAACACAGCCGGTGACAATAGGACGATCAATATCGCCGTTCAGGTAAGAGATAATGACCTCCTGCCCGATGCGCGGGATCGCCATAAAGCCGTAGCCATTACCGTTCCAGCCCTGAGCCACGCGTACCCAACACGACGCCCCATCATCCGGCGGATCGTAGCGATTCCAGTGGAAATAGACTTTAATCGCCCCGTCTTTATTCACGAAGATTTCTTCCCCTTTCGGGCCAACCACGATGGCGGTTTCATCCCCGTCTGCTTGCGGTTTATAGTGGAAAGGCGGACGCCAGTCGGCAAGGCCGTCGATAAAGCTGAAATGATTACTGAGGGTGGTGCCTTCTCCTCCACTGTCTCCCAATGCCTGTGGGCAACGTCCGTGATGGCTGATACCCACGACCTGCCAACGCACATTGAGTGGCTGATGAGGGTGATTTTTTATCTCAAAAATTTTGCCCGGCATGAGTTTGATGCAGTTACTGCTGCCACTACCGGTCTGTTTCTGGTTATCCAGTGCGTCCTGTCGGTATTTTAAAAACGGAATGGCAGCGGCATCTTTCTGAAAACGGCCGTAACTTTCAAACACGGTGTAAGGTGTCTGGCTGCCGAAATCGCGGAAGCCTTCACTGCTGTGCATATGCGAGAGGTGATAGCGTGGGTTTTCCGGGTTGAAGTCTTTATGCAGGCTACGCTGTGGACTCATACCGACACCCAGCCGTACCTGATAAATCGTATCGGTTCCATAGGCTGTCTCCGGCTGCGGCTGGTATTGCAGCGGTAGTCCGGCCGTCATGCCGAGGTGACTGTCGCTGAAAAACAGGGTGTCATCCTCAAACCAGAAACTGATCCCCTCTTCGGCGGCTAACCGGCCGAAAAACGCATAATCGGATTCCCGTTTCTGGGTTACATATTCCCTGTCCTGATGCGCATCGTAGAGCTTTGAATCGGCTTTTACCCGGTGTTTTTTAAGCAGGCTGTCCAAAATAGCGGGGACATTCTGCTGGTGGTAGATCCGACTGTCCTGATTGAGCACCAGCCGCCAGAGGGCCGGGCGCACGGTCACAGCATACAGCGTCTTATTGCCATCGGTGCCTACCCAATCCGCATGGGAGATAATCCCCGTGATTTTGCGCTGTTCTGTCTCACCGTGAAAGATTTGTAACACAGCCTCCTGCATGAGCAGGGCGGCCAAATCAATCTCTGTCTGGGGTTTAAACGGGTTCGGGTTGCCGTTTCTGACCAGTGTCAGGCTCAGAGTGAAGAGTTCAGATAACCCCTCCTGTAGGGAAAATTCCCCCACCGCAAACGTGTCTGCCGGTAGATCGGCAATGTGACAGACAAAGCGTAATCCACTTTTCATGTTGTTTTTTTACTCCTTCGGGTTGATGTCATACTTCCTGAATCCATTACATATCCGGGCGTAATCCATCGACATGCCAGAACTTCCACCTCACTTTTCGGCTGTCCGGGGTGAAGATTTCCAGCATGACAAATGAAGACTGACTGATAAAACACGCCATCGCCTGATTGATTAACCGGCAAAAACGGTACATCTCCCCCGGATTACGGTAATAATCCGGGTTCAGGGTGAGCGAGAGTAAATACCCGCGAATGGGACGCCCCAGCCGTACGCGATCAGTCAGACGCTCTACTACCAGCACAATGCCGTCAATATGCTGGTGGTACTGACGGCTTAGCGGGCGGGGCGTGTCAGCATACGGATCAAACAGCCGAAGAAACTGTTTCAGGCTGTCAGTGGCAAACAACATCATCGGCGGACTGGAAAGGCAGGACAGCAACGGCCAGCCGCTATTATCCTGTAACAGCGGTGGGTAATCGGTTGTTACCGATGTGATATTGTGTACGCAGAGATGAGACGGGACGTCTTCCTGTGCCACGTTAATCGCGCCTTTCACCAACGCACACGCCTGCACATGGTAGCCCGTGAAATGGCCTGATACCGACAGGGCAGGCAAGGCATTTGCCGGTTTGCCCGTCACATCAAAAAAATGTAACTGGTGCTGGGTTCTGCCCAGAAAATCGCGCTCGGTCTGAGGCTGGTAGTAAAATGTATCAGGCTGGCTTCCCTCATCCCGCCAGTGCCCGGCCGGGGTAAACTGTTCAATCGGCAGCCAGTGATAAGGCGTACCGCGTTGCGTACTGTCACCGGGTTGCTGTATGACCGCAATATCATGCAGCCGGTACAATCGCACTGATCCCCCCAGCGGCAGAGAATAACGGTGATTGTCCGTGTTTAATGCAATGGGGGGGCTGGCGCGGTTTTCCAGATGAATGGCCGGGACACACCCCAGCAAAAATGCCTCATCGACATTATCCAGCGGCAATTCACCCTCGAAACGAAAAATCAGCTCAAAGGTGCCGTCTGCATTCAGTGGCACCTCCACGCAGTGGCTACGGATATCGAGCGTCACAAAGTTATACAACTGAGGCAGGGCGTAATACTCCACCAGCGGTTGTAGGCCGGAATACGTATTTTTGGGCACGGGTAGCACCGGGCTATCAAACAGGTTATGCCAGCCATAAGGGGAACAACCCAGTTTTCGCCGCGTTCCCTGTGTGGTCAGGCTGATATCACACAAATGTTGATCCAGCCATAGGCTGAGTTGTGCCGCTTTTTCTGTATCAGTTCCCAGAAAAAACGTTAATGCGCCACTTTGCCAGACCGGGGAGGGGGTGCCCGTTTGACACAGGGTCAGGATGATTTCACTGTGAGTGCCGGTTTTTCTCACCGTACGTTGCTGAACGAGTAACGGCTCAAGATGCAGCGGACGGCACGTTTTAAAGGTGAGTAACTGCCCGTTACTGGGGGCTGAAACGGCTGTGCCCGCGAGGATATCCACGCTGCCCTGATGTTCATCATCGACCGGAAAAAACTCGAGTATTGTGGTCGGTGGGATGGGACACAATGCCAGCGACCAGATACGGGACAAAATACCGTGCGTGATTTCGGGCAGTTCATCTTCCAGCTTATCCCTCACACCGGCAATCAACAGCGCAAAGGCTTCAAAAACACGTTCAATATCGGGATCACGGGATGTCACCAGAAAATCGGCCAGATGCGGCGAGTATTTCGCCACCCGCTGTGCCAGATCCCGCAAATAGGCGCGTTCTCGCAGATACAGCGATTCCTTGTTGTTTTTCATTTCTTCATCTTTCTCTGATGTTCCGATGAATAATTAATCGGCATTGAGTAGGAAAAATTTATGACTAATTACAATGTGTTGAGATTTTATACACTATTTTACGGCGCTATTGATTAATTTTTCAAATGTGATTGATATTTTTTGACACGATGATAGCGACAAAAAATCGGGTTCTCTGGCTCGATGAATACAGAATGGGGATGTTCTATTAGGCGAACGAACATTGTTCGTTCTTTGGGGTGGTTATACTTTGATCACACCGAGCGGAGGAAAAAAATAATGACTACATCTGATACCAACTCGATCCAAGAGAAAGTACACACCATTTGCAATGAACTGTATGCCAAAGGGACGAACCCGACGGAAAATGGAAGAATATTTAAAATAAAGGTTGATGATTTTACGCAACTTGCCACAAATCTTCTATGATTAAAAATCATGAGATTCTATTTTTGGGAAAAGACAATTTTCTCAGTATTTTTTAAAAGGAACTATCATGAACAAAAATAGTGTAGAATCGATACCAATGATGACGCTCTGTGAGATTATTAGTAGGGAAGGCACAATTTCATTCAAAGCATTAATATCCTTGTGGAGCACATACTCTGAAGAGGATTTTCCAGGGCTTGATCTCTATGATCTAAGGAAAGAGAACGTTATAACTTGGGATAATGATCGTCCGCGACAAGTCCATGCAGCAACTGTAACTGAAATCCATGCATCAAGTGTAATTAGTTGGTTAGGAGTCTCAGAGCAATCACATCTAGATTTGGGACTCTTTGCCCCATATCGTACGTAGATATTCACCATATGTGTAAATTGGTGGCGGCCTGTTGTCATTATCGCCGCTCACCCATTCAACATAACGGCCAAACACATTATACATTTCAGTTTCGGCTGATGACGCTATGTAAAATCTGCGTTATCCGCAGAGGTTGAGGGCGGTCACTTTTTGTATAGCACAATCCTTGTTTGTTGTAACGAAAATTAAAATTAGATTTATCCAACCTCAGAGATATATAATGTAATAATTGTTTTTAGATTATAATGAAGTCAAATTGAAAGGAAACCGTTTTAAATGAAAAAATGGATGTTATTTTTATTAATCCCAATGCTGGTAATTGAAGCGCTAGGAATTTTAACTAGATTTATTCTAAATATAGATATAGGTGAAATATTTTTAAGGAATGTAATTAATTTCATAGTATACTTTATAGGTGGAACAATAATATATCACCTTTCACCAAACAAAAGTAAAAATTTAGCATATGGTTACGCAACACTATTGACGATATCTTTTTTTTATATTGGTATATCCACTGATGGATATGTATATGAACTAATGGGTGAGACTCTATATCACGAATTTTCAATGATAAAGGAAACTGTAAGATCATTGGCTGTATTTATAGGCATTGCATCAGCCATAAAGACGAATAATAAAGAAAACACAGACTCTGACATGAGTCAGTAAATAATAGATAAATGGACAATGTAAAATGAAATTAAAAAATATTTAGAGTTGGGCATAAGTCGATTTATTCTTAAAAGTAAAAAAGACCTTATTATAAAGGTCTTTTTTGTCACTTCATCAAGTCTCATAAACGCCTTTACAAAATTTTGGACGATTCCGGCTTATAACCCCGTTATGTTTTTTTTAAAAAGGATAAAAATTTGGCTAAAAATATCACAATTGTAGTATTTATGATATTATCTTACATAGGTGTTTTTCTATATGGATTATTAATATGATGCGAATAATCATTTTACTGTTCATCATTGGCATTTCTGGTTGTGTTTCAAAACAGAAATCTACCTCCCTCGATTATAAAATAAATGATACAGTCTTTCACTTGTCCCAATCCTGTATAGAGCGTTTTGTGCCGAAAGAAGAAAATCAAACTATCTTTATTAAGGTTAAAGATAATTCTGATTGTAGTTATCCGTTTGATCATCTTTTGAGAGAAAATATAGGTAAAGCAGTAACTGTTTTCTTTAATGGGAATTTGGTATTTAAAAACACTCGCATAATTACCCCGATAATAACTGGAAATGGATTTTATCAAGCGGTGGAATCTAAGGATATGTTTGATAAGCTAGTCGATAATTTCAATTAGTCTGACACATTGTAAAAAATATATATATGCAATTAACTTGAAGATGCAGGAATTAAAGTTTGTAAGTTATCGGTCATCCGGGTAACTAATTCCTGTCCTTTTTCGGGTAAGGTGACATGAAAAAATGATGAAGGGTTTCACGGAATGTTTTTGCATCCGGGAAATAGACATTGTTTCGTATCTGCTCATTCGTGTACTTCCATATCCGTATCGAATTTATGAGGCGTTCCCACCGGCTTCTTGTAGTTGAACCCCTGACGGTGGAGCCATTTTGTCATCCCGTCCACAGAGAAAGTCACCTGCCAGCGTGCCCAAACCCAAACAACAATTTGTGCGGTCGTGTGCATCAAATTTTCCGTCAGATACGGGACTCACTCTGTTGTTTTCTTAGCAGACAGACGGCTTTCAGAACAGCCATTTTCATGGGAGCGATCTTGGCCTGATAGGAATGAAAAATCAAGCATCTTCAATGACGATGGGGATATAACATAATTTATTTCCTCTGGCGAATGCCATTGATGGGTGGAAATTCCTATATACACTATTCGGCCCTTAAATACCCCATGCTAAGATCGTGGCAGAGACAATCGATGAATGAAGTCCTGAAAGTGAGCTTACTGAAACACCAGTTACCAACCTATGTCAACGATACGCTCGGTAAATAAACATCCCCGCCGCAAGCAGCGGGGTATTTAGATATGAAATCACCCGCTTCGCATCGTTCAATTCTTATTTGTTCGTCGCAAGCGACGGGGAATTAAACTCTGAGAGATTAAAATTTTGGACCGATACTTAAAACTCAGAGCAATGACATGGTGGAAATCGGTGGGAAAATTTTTTCTATCTAAGAGCTAATGCAACGCTGTGCTGATGATGTAGAGGTAAAAATATTAACAGCTGAGCTGGTGGACGGTATTAGTAGGGCAAATTCCAAAATTCTGTATAGATTCAGAAATGCAGGCTTCTTTGGTCGATTATGGAATAGTCTAACCGGAAACATTGACTCGAAGTTGATCGAATTCAATCTTTATTGTCACCGTGTAGAAAAGTTAGTGAAGATGACTCCTCAGATGCTGGAGCAAATTCAATACTCCATTCTTTTGATTAAGGGTTTAAGGGGTCTGTACTGCAAAGATATTGCAGTAATTAACCAATACATTGAGGCCGGTACTGAGTTCTTACATCAATATGAAAACAGTAATGAGAAACAATCAGCTTCTTGCATCCGTCTGGATGATGCCATGTCAGTGCATGATTTTGGACGACAACAATCTGGCAATACACATTATCTTGATACGTTGCTTGAGAATGTGAAGGTTATTAATCAGGGTGAGGCAGGCAGAAAGCTTAATGAAGTAGTTGAGCCAATCCGTCAGATTAGTGAATCAGTGCAACCGTCCGGTTTCCAATTAGCTGTGAGCAAAGTACCTATTGTTGGTCCCCTTATTTCCCAGCTTACTATTATACAGCGCCGGGCGCTTAGTCGGTTTGATCCCGTTAAGGGACAGATCGACATATTAACTAATGGTATCGAGTCAATTTCGACAGGTTATCTGACGGAGAACGTCAAACTTGACGTGATGTACAATGAAGTCATCGTTGATGTACGTCAGCAGGGTATTAACATTGTCGCTTCTATGTTGGCAATTGACACGATTGAAGTCGAACTAAAAAGGCGACAGGATGAATTCAAAAAAGATAAGTCGAACACATTGCTAGCTGTAGAGATAAACGGCATAGAATACCAGCTTTCCGCACTGAAAAAGCGCCATTCAGATATGATCACCAGTCAGCAGAAATCGTATGATGATTTGACTATGCTGCGTATGATCCAGCAGAACAACCTAACCATGATTGATAAATTTCGTTCAATCGAAGAAATGACATTGCCTGCGGCCAAGCGTGGTCATCTGATCGTTGATGCATTGGAAAAACAAAACAGTGGAGTAAAACTAACAGAGGCTATTGATAACACTACTAACGCACTGGCAGTACGTCAGGCTGAGCTGGTGAAAGAAAACTCTACTCGCATTGCCAATGCAGTCCCACCGAGCTGTTTATGACGTTGATACGCTAGATAGAATATCTAAGTTAATGATTGAAACTATCACAGAAGTAAAAGACATTCACAAAAACAGTTCAGGCAATCATCTGATGCTGGAGCGACGAGCAGAGAAATGGCAGGAAGAACGTCGCCAACGACTCATCTCAGGTATGGAAAAATAATCTTCAGCACGACGCCGGTCAAAGCGGCTTAACTACAACAGCCGAATAACATATGCTAAAGAAACGGTTTCAAAATGAAATAATTGAGTCATCCAAAGTAATAAAAAAGATTAAAAGAAAGGTACGCTTTTACCTACTGTCTTCAATGACTTTCTTCGTTCTGGCTGGGGTCATGTATTTCATATCGACACAGTTGGTTTCCGATTACCCAACCTTGGCATCAGTCTCACAACATGCGCCAGTATCAATAGATCTAGTCATAAACAGTACTTCCGATGCTTCATTATCGTTAGTCTCAACAGGGTTTAGCAGCATAACAAATAATATAATTCCTATCAGAAATGTAATGACGGTATTCATATTACTCTGTGTGGTGGGTGTTTTCATAATAAGTCGAAACATCATGATAATGTTTCTTGTTACTGGTGGAGTTTTGGGAATGATGTTTTTAGACAACATTGGTTTCTCTGATACAAAATCAATGAGCAGTGAAGAACGTTCAGTGACGATTGAGCTTGGTGATTACATAAAATCTGGTGATGTGAAGAGGTATCTGGATGGCATAGCAAGATACTCTGAGCGGGTTAACCACATCATGACTAATGCCTATAAAAATAACTCTGTTAGTCAGGGTGATGTCAGAAATCTGCTTGATGTACTCTCTATTAAAGAGGCTCAGCTGCTAAGTGTTGGTCTGGCACAAACTATGGCGAATGCCGAGAATAAAGGCGACAAGGAGTGGGTTGAACACATTTCTGCCTCTGCGGCCTTATCCGGATATGTTTTATTGGCTATAGATAAAGCCGAAAACTCCATGATTAATAGTCGCACAGGTTACGCTATTTTTGATAAAGCGAAGTCTTTTCCTAGCTTTAAATCTACTAATATATACACAGAGATAGTGACGAAGGACATCGATTTACAGGTTAAAATCCAAATTTTTCTGATAAATGCGATGATGATTGTTTCATTTTTAGGCGGGTTGTTTTTTTTGCTTTGGGTCTTCTCATTCAGCAACATGTTCAGGGCTGAACGATGTTTATAGGCGATGTGGAAAAACAATAAAATTCTGTTCATACGCCAATTGTGGGTTCCGCCGAAGAATCCCAAAAAGTGAAGATTCTAAATTTCTTAAAAGTGACATTACTATATTGGTGTTACACAAGTAGTGTACATAAGATAATGTTATGTTAAAAATCCAATTGTTAACGGGGTTTGAGGGCCAACCATACGAAAACGTACGATAAGATAAAAATACATGTCTGAAAAATCGATTAGTAGACAACGTTGTCCATTAAATGCCATCTTTCGATTTAAAAGACACCGTTTTGGACGGTGTTTTTATATGTCAATTATATTTTATATATCAGACAGTTATATCAATAACGTACGTTTTCGTTCCATTGGACTTCAGACCCCACTACCACCTACTGAAGTAGGTGGCGAGATGGTCGCCCTCACCTTAGCAACGGTATATTAACAGCGTGATTATCTTTGATTAGAAACTACCATCATGAACACCATCGGACTCATTGGTATCAATCTCGGCAAGCATTCCTTTCATGCCCATTGTCAGGCCCAATCGGGAAAAGTCCTGCTTTTTACTCAAGTTTGGAATTAGCTTACCGAGGGGAGATGCTGTTATTAAACGCTTATCGTTAGTGCTGGCAGAACACGAACTCCCAGATTATTTGGTTCGATTATTGATGCAATTACACACCCATTATCACTATATTGTTAATAAATAACCGAGTTGGAAGCTGAACTAAAACACATAATTATAACGGATGATACAGCTCAGCGTCTTATGGCCATCCCGGGTGTTGGTCCAATCACTGCCAGCTTACTTTCTTCACAGTTAGGAGATGGCCGACAATATACTAAAAGTCGTGATTTTGCCGCATCAACAGGATTAGTTCCCAAGCAATACAACACGGGAGGAAAAAATACCCTTTGGGTATCAGTAAACGAGAAAATAAGAATCTTCTCAGATTACTGGTGCAGTGTGCTCGAGTATTTATGCTGCAATTGGATAATTATTCAGGCAAACTGGCTCATTGGGTCAGGCAGCAACTTAAACGAAAACATTCCAATGTGGTGACTTGTGCACTGGCAAATAAATTTGCCCGGATTAGCTTGGGCAATCACAACGCAATATACGATATTTGACGCCTGATGTTGCACCATAATTAATACATTTGAACAGTACCCCACTGGTTTTGCGAAGACTGATAATTGATGACATAAACGGCCTATCGGCCTGATGAAAAACCTAAAGGTTAAGATGGCTTATTAAAGCGAGTGGTTTTTTAGTCACATCAGGCTCGGAACTCATCGAGGCGCAGGTATCCTTGCCTATAGTGACGCCGGATAGATTTAAGCAAGCCAAAATTTCATCAAAATGAGTGTTGCAAAAATGCGGATAACCATAGATTTAATCTGTGATATGGAAAAATAAATAGGTTAACAATCAGCGCAGCGCCTTTTTCGTCAAATCCAGTAAATCCCCTACTGTCACAGTAATTAATCTCTCGCGAATACTTATAAAGGATATAAATGTTTTAACAACAGAATAAACATCATCACTGAACTTTTTTGAGCAAGCTAGCCTTTTATTGCGGAGAAATAAATAATTTATTTTTTCATTAATTAGTGAGTGAGATAATAAGATGATGTTTTACATCACCTATTTAACAACGCATTGTCAAACAGATCCTGCAACAATACTATATTTTGGCCGTTAATCTTTCTCACCTTGTTCGCTTCAGGTTTGTAGCGATAGGTGGACTTAATCTCGCCACTTAAGTCTATGAGAGCGTATCTATAACCATTTCCCATGATCTTACTTAGAGTTTCAAGCCGTTTTTGTTTAGCTGACTTCCTGAACATATTTACTCCTGTAATAGATGGCTGGTGGATAAATTTTGGTAAACACCACCTTGCTGTAAGCATTGACTTTACTACAAATCATCATCTTGTTTTCAATGAGATCATAAGAGACTATGAATTGTTGTTTTCGCAATATTCGTTTTGATGAATTTTAAGCTTGAGTAAATCTGATCTACTTTCATATCAGACTCATTGCTCTCCTTACCTTCCGTGTAAAAATATAATAAAGTGCCCCGAAATTCGGGGCCTTTATGAGCGCGAAAAAATAAGAGCTGAGATTTTACCGCTTGTCCGAATCGTCCTCTATTTTCCCCCAAACTTGTGGTTGTTCACTCTGCTGGCGATGCTCTTCGCTACGTTCACGTATCTTTTTGTACTGTGAGTAGATGAAATGCCCACCAAAGGCAACGAGTGCGATGGCAATTAACAAAATATCAGTAGTATCAAACTGGTCCATGAAATCCACCTAAACAACTGTGTGGTTATTGCTCAGTTCGTTGACATTTGACGTTTTTAGGACAACGAAATGGGCGTGTAGTCGAGAGTATATACAAAAAGCCAACCGCCTATAAAACTTAAAAGAGGACAGAACAAGGGATAAAAAACAAAAGTTATTTCGGTTGGTCGCTGCACTACACACTATCGCACAGAGACTGCAATACCACTATATTTTGGCTGTTAATCTTCCTTATCTTGTTCGCCGCAGGCTTATAATGGTAGACGTGCTTGATCTACCACTGAAATCTATGAAAGCGTATCTATAACCATTTCTCATAATTTTACTTAGAATTTCAAACCTATTTTGTTTACCTATTCTGCCCATCACCGCGAACCTAAAACGCCGAAGTGCACTTTTGGGCTGTTTAATTCCAGTACTTTTTTTCCCGGCTACCGCCATGTAGTGGCTTAAGAAGGCCAGATTCGATATTGGTGGCACACTCACCGTCATGATTATGGATGGCTGCATTGTGCTGTTCCCTAATAGTGACGACACACGCACAATTAAGCAATAGTACCAGCGCCAGCAAGACCAACTCAGCGAAATTAAGCGGAGGATGCGAGAAGTGATTGGTGACTACTACAGCAACTAAAGACAGGGAATGAACGGTTCTTAAAAAGAAGAAAGCCGGAAGATTACGGGGATCTTTCCGGCATTTATTTAATTAATTGCTAATGGTGGTGAATAATGATCCATAATATATACATCATTCACGTCACATTCTGGATAAATCCACTTACTCCAATTAGACATTACCCATTCTTTCTTTAAAGCTACTTTATCTATATGTTCGCTCTCGTTGGGTAATTGAATTAATAATAATCCTGCTTTATGTCCTGTAGATACAACAAGTCCATGACGAGAATAGTCATCGGGAATATTCACCACTAAAAGATCCACAAAATATTCATATGGCCAGATAGCAGGGAATCTGAATACACATCCTCTAGATATACTGTCGGATTTATAATCAACAAGTTTTATTATAATTATTTTACCTTTAAATCATGTCCGCCACTTTTATCAAAACTATTAGGGATATCATTTAATTTCATATCTACTTCACCTAAATGGGAGCAACTTTTTCAAATCGTTCATGTTGTGTATCAACAAAATAATAATATTTATTATCCTGATATATTATTCTTCCTTTATTTAATTTTTCGATGTTTTGGCTGTTTTCCAGTTGTTTTCTTTGGCTACATTTTATGCCATTTCTCTTACTACCGGAACTCTTTCTTGTACAGGTAGGCGAACAAGGCTTTTTTCAAACTCAGCAACTGTTTGACCATTAGGTAAAGTAGAGCATTTTATTAGCCCTAAAGGATCAACAAAATTGACCGGGTTATCGACATAGCCATACGGGTTTAGCCCGCTCATCAGCATATTCAACTAAACAAACTTCTTTTGAAGGCTCTCCAATATTCTCATGAGTAACTGTATCAAATAATGTATGTGTATTTGTTGTCATTTAATTTTAACCCATAAATCTAATTTTAAGTTGGTAAAATTGAGAGTGTTTAATGCCTGATATTGGACGCAGGGCTTCCGCATGGGTTGATTATTTGTTAAATAAATATTTCAAAATAGATTCAATATTCAATATTTAAGCCGACGTAACATGATAGGGGCTTAATTTAACGCTCAATAATTAATCATTTAAAGTGAATTGATCAAGATTTTTATGTTGACCAATTGTTTAAATTAACACTTTTGTAACTCATGCGGTTGCCCTGATATTGGACGCCTTTATATTGTCATTTTTGTTTTATAATTGTAATATTTTTTTCTGGTGATTGACGAATCAAAGAGTGTTCCAATTCAGCTACAGGAAATGACCGAAAATGGGTAAAAAAAAGCGGTTACGCGGAGGACATAACCGTTAACCAAGATATAGAGGACCGTCATTTTTTGTGTTGAGACATTATTGTAGTGTGGTGGTAACGTGATGCACCTTCGTCGCAAGAATGACAGTATGCGATTTAAGGGAATACGACACAATTTTTAATGATTTTGGATACTGGTTAAATATCCCCGTGCATTATCTTCATGGCACTCAGTATAGCAGACATTTTTTCGTCCTCAATAGCCTTCAGGAGCTTCTCTTTAAATTCATTGTAAAGTTCGGGTTCATACAACAATCTGAATGAGTCTATATCTATAGTCCCGTATTTATTGGCGAGGTTAGGTGGCCAGATAGAAACCTTATCAGAATCATTATATAATGTGGAAAAATTATCTAACTCATCACGGTTTATTAAACGAATTATCGCGAGTAAGCGTTTTAATGAGTATGGATTGATGAAATGTTTTCCTTCGATAACAAAGAAAACAGATGCAGGTTCATCGTATTTTAGTTCGCTGCCATAGCAAACTATGGAGAAATTCAAATCATCGACATTGAACTCTACTCGGTGTGAAGGGGTGCTTTGAGCAAACTCTTTTATTCTCTGTTTTTCTTTATTATTTTTAAGGATTCCGCGGGTGACGAGGGGGAATAATTTTTGCAATCTTTCCTTGGTGAAAATCAGATCAATGGTTTCTTTTCGGTATTGCGAAAAGTTAAACGCAGCACTTTCTAATGGGCGGGTTAAGTATTCGGCATAGGTGCTGTCGATACACTTATTAACGACTTCTTTTATACTTCTGATAGTTCCATCTAGGTTTTCATCAGACAGATCGAAGCAGCGATAAACATAATGTTTGTTAAAGGTAATGTTTTCACTTAATGATGCTTCGACAAGATCCAGTGATATATCAATGATCACTTTAATATAATCATTGCTCACTGCGTGACGGTGATAAAGATAGGCATGATGACAATAATGTATCATGAACTTTAGTTCAGACAGACTTAAACGCGTAGCCTGAGTGTTGCTTGCGCTGAAGAGTTTTACGTAAATGTCTGAAATACTTTCATCTGGATGTTCCATTAATTCAAAGTAATGTTTTTTTTCACAATCCTCATTGTCTAGGCTCGCTTCCAACACTGTCTGTACATGTTCAGTCAAAGACTTATTTCTCGACTCCGCACGAGCCTTTAAGCTATTCATTAGGCGCTCTGGAAATCGAAATGATGAGGGTACTTTCATACTGATATCCTTTTTGTAATACGTTTTTATGTAGTGTAATACACTGTAGTGAGTGAACAAGATTAAGTCAAGTGATTGACAGGATTCGAACAGCGCAAACGGGTCTAAAAAAAGAAAAATGGGTTTACCCTGATCCGCAGCACTTCGACCTGTGTCCCGCCACCCACGCTTTGTGAAACTCTTCAATGAACCAGCGTTTTTCATAGTAATCCAGAATACGATGAGCATCTTCTTTACATGTTACCGGTTCTGAGGTCAGAATGTGCCAGTTCAGTTTTTTATCGTTATTGGTTTCCTGACAACTCACATAATACGGTTCTGTCGCATTAATGGAGAAGTGACGAGCGGGATGGTCATGATGCCAATAGTTAGATTTTTTATGAAATAAAATAGTTACTCTCAATGAATGTTCCTATCAATTTATCGTGCATCTCTTCTGATTTGGAGTAATCTATGGTTAAAAAATGCAAATTACTTTATGGTTTTTTCGACTGTTTCAGAGAAAATTGACATAGTGTATTATTAATATGGTTATATAATATATGAAAAATATAATTTATATATTAAATTAATTTAGGATTAATATTTATCATTTTCGTAATAAATATTAATGGGTAACATTATGCAAAATATCATATTATAGAAGTTGATTATTGCGTGAAAACAAATATAAGGTAAATATGATAAAAAATATTCTAAAACTAACTATTAGCTTATTGACTTTTAGTATTGCAAATATTATTCATGCAGAAACTGATAAAATGAAATTGGATTCTATTACAAAAGAAGAACCTACTCAACTTAAATCTGAGCTAATCAGTTCTTCAATTGGTAAAAATTGTACCGATAAGAATAATTATTTGGGCTATGTTAGCTCTGTTGCTATCGGGAATGGAGGCTATAATACAACTGGTGATATCCAAAATTGGATAACTATCACGGTTATAGATAAAAATAGAAAAAATAGTGAATGGTATTGGGCACAATATGGGGCAAATACAGATGCAGGTAAAGCGACCCAAACTATTGCAATGTATGCCGCTTCCAGCGGACAAAAAATTATGGCTGAATGTGTTTTAGGAGGTGGTGGAGGGCATTATAATATAAAGTCCTTATGGGTCGGACCAGACGCTTGGTAATTTAGAAATGCCTATCCAAAGCTTGTATTGATAGATGATAGAAATTGAAAATAAATATTTTTTATTTCTATATAAATCACCAATTATAAAAAATATTCCATTTAATAAATTTAAAAAATCAAAGGAAATTAAATGCATGAATTTATTTTTAAACGTCAGAAAATGATATTTATTATAAACATAATACTGTTTATTTCGGCTGTGAAAAGCTACGCTGCATTTGATGCAAATGATCCAATCAATAAACGTGTTTCATTTTTCCTTCAGACAAGCACAGAGCAAACTTTTCCTTATTCTAGTTCGTATAATTACGGTAGTCAGATACGTTATTATATACACAATCAAAATGTTATAGATAGTCAAGGTACTCAAGGTCTATCAGTCCGCTTTTATATATTAAGAAGTGGAGTTCGGGTACGGTCAATTGATATTGCTCTCAACCCACATATCGAAATGGCGGTGAATTATTTTAATGCAATTTTGCGCGACCAAAATTTTAGTATTACACCAGCTCAAAACCGAGAAAATAGCAATTTTATTATAAGACGAATACCAGATGATTTATTTCGTAATACTACGTTTGTACGGGTGTTACCAGCTGGAAGTGAAAATTTAAATTGGCTAAGCACTAATAGACCTTTCAGTAACTACATTACATCTTCTGGAATTTATTTCCGAACAAGCACAGAATATCCAGAAGATCAGCTGTTTGTTCTAAGATATATTTTTGGAGATTATAATGAGGAGGTATTATTAGGCAATCTTGTATATACCATTATTCTTCATGAGTTTGGTCACGCACTAGGTCTTGCTCATCCAGATGATCCTAATATTACAGGCCCAGTTCAAGATGCAGACTATAGCTTTGACAACCTAGAAATAGGAGTAACTTATACAAATGTGCCTCAACCAGCTCTTATGAGGCGGGATCCAAGCGTATATTTACAAAATCTTTATACATACATTAATGCTAATAACACCCGTTCTGATAATGTTATCTTGAGAATGATCGGTTTATCTGATAATGAAAGACGATGGATTCGTGCTATGATTAATTGCAGACGTAATTATCAACTCTCGGAATTACACTCAAATAGCAATTTGAGTGATTTACAATGCAATAATTTTTCTAATGATTTTACTGTTATCTACCCCCTAGCACAAAGTCTAATTCCCATTACAAATATATTGCTAATGGACTCTACACCTAAACCTAAGATTAAAGTATGCGAAGTTGAACTAAATACAACAAAAACTTGGGCTTTAAGCTCATGGTATAGCACCTTCACCACTAATAGTGGATGCCAGCTCAATATTAAATTATTTTGTGATGGAAGTCAGAATAAGTGCTCTCCTTCTACAGGTGACTATTCCTCAGAAAATAAATTCCAAGTAATTATATATGATGATGAAAAAAATTATAAACAAGAGCCTAGTAAACGTGAGCAAAATTCAGAAAAAACCAACATGGCTCCTCGTTCAATAAATTTAGAATCAACCGATAATATGAAGTTTGAAAATAAAGGCAGCGGAATAGCAAAAATATCATATATTACTTCTAGTTGTTATTATGATACAGGACCAAGCTCATTTGAAGTTAAACCAAACTTAGATCGTGCTTTTACCGTGACAACGAAAAATGACTATAATATTGTAATCAGATGGTTGGGTTGTTGGAACTCAGACAAAACAATTAGCTGGAAAATTGAATATACCACATATGAATAAATAATTTAAAAAAGAGGGGAGATAGAATGAAATTATTTTCTATACTCATTTTGTTTTTTGGTATAACTAGCGATATAGCAGTTGCTATACCTAAAGATACTATGAATTTTACAAAAGTTGATCCTATAAGGAAAGTGTATGCTGCGACAGACTGCACTGTCGATAAAGGTTATCTTATTTCTTTATCTATAGGATATAATGGTTATACAAACTGGACAACTTATACAATCAAAGATGATAAAGGTACTCAAGCTTGGTATTGGGGTGCTAATCAAGTTGATTCTTCAGCGGGTAAATCTATGCTTGCAACGGCAATTTATGCTGCATCTAGTGGACAAAAAGTTTTAATTCAATGTGACACTAACAATTATATTAAATCTTTATGGGTTGGTCCTAATTAGGTGTATTTAGCAATGTTAGTTATTTCTTTTCATGAAATAATTAACAGAATTCTAATAGTAAAAGATGAACTCTATTTTAAGAGGCCCGTCATTACTAATGAGATCATTGTCAGTTCAAGAATCACAGAGCCTAGAAATAGAACAGAAAGACTTAAGATAATTTCCATGAATGTGGATGTTGCTCAAGGTTAATTGTATTAGCTCAGATTTTACCTGACACAGCTATGGCACAGAGCTAAATCTAATCTGACAGGTCGCTCTGTGCCAAGAGCGGACACAGTTGTGACTGTATATATAGTTCATGCTACCTCCGCTCGCTTTTGTTATCGTCTCGCTATTACATTAGGTAATTATTATCGTTAAATCAATTGATTACTGCCTAGTTTCCCTGATGGCACGCCTATGTGGCGGAATAATACATATGCGCGATATATCGAAAAAAAAGACTGGACAAATTTCAGGAACTGGTTGATTTTAGAGAATTTTTAATAAAAACTGTGCACTAATTTAAGAAGCTAAACGTGAATGAGTGATACATATATGCTAAATTACAAATCCACCACTGGAGTTAAATTGTGAATTATGTACTTAGTTATTTCTCAAAAGATGAGTTAAATGCGATATCTATATTACTGTCCGCTTGTGGGGTATTGATAAATTTACTTGTTGCCTATAAAGCTATATCAAGTTGGAGAAATGAACTAAAATATAACGATAAAAATCAAGTTATTACATTTATTTTCGATGATGTTAAAAGTTTGCACTCTGATTTTATATCTGTGGTGCCCTACAATCTAAATACCTAAAACAAATGAGTGATGCGGATAATGACCCTATATAACACTTGAGAAATAATGATAAATTTAATGACCCTGAAATTTTAGCGAGAATTGAATCTGATAAGTTAATCCGGATATAAAGGGAATTAAAAAAACCACTGATGATTACTTACAGGCACATGATAGGTATACAATAAAAATTATTTCTCTATCCTCTTATCTTATTCCTCTACGAAGATACTCCCTTAAATAAACTGGTTATCAATAAAATTCCGAATCAATAAATAGCCTGTCAACTGCATCGCAGTCATGTTTTGAATATTTAGATAGTGTGGTTGATGTTACAATAGAACTATATTTTGACGAGGTAAATAAAGTAAACGCTAAGTATGTGGAATTACTTGTTAATATAGATATTTCAAAGGTAAAAATGCTTGGCAAATAGTTTAGCAAGTCACCAAAGCATCGAACACTTCTTGCACTTCTTAGCTCAGTGTTAGAATAATCATCATATTTAGGATCTTATTTTGTGTAATCGCTATTTCCGATAATTTCTGCTTTTGAGCAGATCATAATATTTTTCTGCTGGACTAGGTCCGGTTCACTGAAACCGACTTTAGAATGGTTGTGTATATCTGCCCAGTTATCCGGGCAGATATACACAACCGGAAATGTGGACCTACCGCATCAGTGTCCTACCACGTATTTGGCAAGAAATTAATATTGAATACGTTTTACAGCGCAATGGATAACCCAGTATTTTCCATGTTAGTTGGTCCCCCATCTTGGCGATTGAACCACCTGTAGATGATTTGAGTATTTTGTAGATAAATTGCCCGACTAGTTTCTGGTTATCAGATATACCATGATAATTTATCCATATTCTAATAACCCTGATAATAGTATTTAGCGTATTCAAATTCTTCCTGAAAAACTCGCTGAGTTCTTTCAATTTAGGGCTAAACGCTAAACACGCCATTATTTTTTCATGCCATATTACCCAGAAAAGAATTACCCGGATGACCGATAATTTCCATACTCTAAATCCAAGCATCTTAAAGTTAGTTGCTATAGTAGACATTTTATTCAAACATTGATCTAGCAGTTTTTGATAGTTTTATATTAATAATATCAAAAGGTTATGTGTAATAAGCTATTCCTTATGTACAAACTTTATTGTCCTTTTTGGCTCTTATGTACAAACTTTATTGTATCTGTACAAACTTTATTGTATCTGTACAAACTTTATTGTTCCTGCACAGCACATTACTGTGCATATGTACATGCATGGTCTATACTTAGTTAAATAGGCGTTTAACAAAGTAAGAAAAAATCTGTACTATACTCAGAGTAAAGTCACCCAATTTTTAAATTTTTTGGGGATCTCTCTTCAGACAAACAATGAGGCACATGATGAGCAACGTGATAATAAGTGACAGTGTAACAAATTCATTTAACATCACAGCTTACGCAAAACATCAAATCAACCCTGCCGTGAGTTATCTGCTGAGATTACGCTCAACGAAAAGCCAAAAGACCATGCGATCATGCATTAATTGCATCGTGGCAATATTCGGCCCGGGGGATTTTCTGTCCTTTGATTGGACACGGTTGGATAAAACGATGGTTCAAATTATTATTCAGGGATTACTGAAGCAAAATAAAGCACCGAGAACCATCAATCTCATGTTGTGTGCAGTCAAAGGGATCGCGGAAGAAGCGCGATCAAGTCGCCTCATCGACAGCGAAACGTATCAGGATATCAAGTCCGTAAAACGGGTTTCAGGGAGCCGTGTCAGTAAAGGTAGAATGCTGGAATTACATGAAACTCAAGCAATATTTCAATATTTAGAGCGTATCGATAGTGTGATGTCAATCCGGGATGCGGCCATGTTTGCGGTCATGCTGGGATGTGGATTAAGGCGGGCTGAGATCGCGGGGCTGAAATATGAGGACATGGATTTTGGGTCTTCGCAAATTCTTATTCGCGGTAAAGGGAATAAAGAGCGTAAAAACTATATGTCTGACGAAACCAAGGAACAGGTGCTGAAATGGGTCAATCAGGTACGGGGGGATCACGCCGGTTATCTGTTTAACCGTATAAGACGGCACGGGGATGTTACTGGGGACAGGCTGACTGCGGATGCCATCGGTTTTATTGTCAACCGGGTTTTGAACGCCCTGAATATCAAGAAATTTACGCCACACGATCTGAGAAGAACGTATGCTTCAGCGTTGCTGGACAACGGAGAAGACATGTTCACGGTGAAGGATGCACTGGGCCACGCCAGTGTGACCACAACCCAGCAATATGATAAACGCGGCACAAAACGGCTCAAAGAGGCGGCTAAGAAGTTAACCTTCAAATAAGAAAAAATGATAAAAGTGATGATGAGGTTTTTATCATAATAGCATGAAATAATTGGTGATTTTTACTACGCAGAATTTTTAGCAATAGAGAAACGAAAAATTCTGACCGGATAATGGCTTAAAACGATTAGCGAACTTGGAGTTCTTATGATGGAAAAAAAAAGAAAAAGAAAATGCAGAATTTTTTTTGCAACTCGCTTCAGAGGGCTTTAATGCCGGACTTACATCAAAATCTAAGCAAAAGGAATGCTTGTCCTATCTTAATCGAGCTTATGGAAGTTATAAGCGCGAATTACAACGTATTTTTCTCACTTATCGCAAAGATAGTGGACAGGATGAGTACTATACAGCGCTTTATTACAACGCTATGCCTGCGGATTTGATCCGTTGGCAGGATAAACACTCTCAAAACATTCGTGCTATTTTGTCAGATGAAAAAAGTGAAGAAATTATTTTTCACATTGAAGAATTGCTTGATTTACGTAAAGAAATAGCTGCGGCACCTGTGATTAAACCGATGAAAGAAACCGAGGGGAAGAAAAAACAAATTACGGCTATCAAAGAGCATATCTTTGCAAAAATAGCGCGCCTTAATAAAGTTTATGAGCGCGCGATAAGTTTGTTAGAGATATTTGGTGGGCTAAATGTTCACTGTAATGCCCATTTGGTTACGAATTCGTATGGTACGAAATTTATACGTGTATTTTATTATTTGGATGGAAAATTGACTCCCCTAGATACCATCCTTGCTGCTTATGGGGAGCATAAAAGACGAAAATCATTGAATTAGGGGATGTTTGTAACCCATTATTTTTATTTTATTTTTTGTATTTTTGATACTCTTTAATTAACAGAATAACGAATATACCCAGAGTGAGTCCATAAACATAAGGGGTTTTTTCTTCTGAATCAGCCCCAGCTAGAAATCCATATGAAAGACCAAAGAAGATAACGCCAGTGCAGGCCATATAGACTACGGGGGAAATTTTTCCCATCATATAAGCCAATATGCCACCTAGAACAGCCCCCAAATACCAGCTCCAGTCTAGAAATTGATGGTATCCGCCCAAAGATTGCATTACTACCACGAAGAGTATAGCGATAAATTTAGCTTTTTCTTCTTTGTATAAATAAAGAGTAAATTCTTTCAGGTACATTAATTGATTTCCTTTCTTGCTAAGAAATTTCTAAGCCAATGAGCTTGAAATAAATCACAGTTTCCTTCCTTTATTTTATCGTCTAGTTGTGGCTAATATGCTAACAGAGTTATTAAACAAGGAACAGATGAAAATATTAGGAATAAATAAAAATAACGGCTAGTAAAATATCTAGAAACCGCCTCAGCACCTGTTGATGCTGGTCTAAAGCTATTGACGGCGGCAATCACCATAAACGTAAAACTCTGAAGCAGAAATATTCTTGATACAAATTCAAGGTTCATTTAAAAACTCCTTTGAATACCCTAAAAAAATCAAAAAGAATATTTACTTCAAAAAGTAGAAATAGCTACGATTCTATCGATTATTTATATTTAATGCTGCTTGTCGTAGGTGTACTCCCCTAGTCCATTATCAAGAAACGAGGATCTAACCTTACGCTCTCGATAGCTTCTCTTTTTATTTCCTCTTCAGAAACGATGGTCATTTCATCGTCTGGGCACTGTTTTTTCCGCACCCAAAAAAGACGATCTGGTGCCGTGCTCAGTATAGTCCTGACGGGTTTTTCTCTTATTTTTACCCAATCAGCCTGCTTATCTTGCGCTAGTAAACACGCAGAATAGTAGTCGCTTCCCGTCCCCAAATAAGTTGGGCTGATTGCCTCCACGTCATTAAGGCAAAAAACCGCAATAGAGCCATCTTTCTGTGTGATCCCGTAAGGATGATCCCACCAGCAATCTAATTCGTGTTTTGAACGTTCATCGCTTGGCGTCTCGTAAAAATTGGGGGGTAACTTGGGGTCTAACGGAATGCGATTAGTCATAACAGATCTCTTAATCAATAAACGACCATAGTAACGTATGAGTAAGTAATTATTACCACAATAGGACTCCACCAGCCCATTGTTTTATATTAAATCATATTCCTATTCTGCGGCGAAATATTTCTCAACCGTGCACTCATCACTTTCTTTTTCCAGTATAGTCCTATGCCGTATCCCGACCTTGGTAACCGCAGTAATCGTTCGAGGTTGATTTCAGCATTAATATCTCACAAAATCGTTCAAGCTCATTTGGTTTTAACTGTGATGAATAAATGTGTACCAGTTCTTTTTCATCGTCAATAAACTGCTCAGTACCATTAGGAAAAATCAGTCTTCCAACTCCACCAATCAAAGTCTCAACCTCTGTGATGAACGGAGTTTTGTCAGACTCGAGCAAGTCGTGGGAACACAAAAAGAATATTGTGTGTTTTATCCACAAATTCTGGGGGTAATTTTATGATAATTGCATCAATAGCCTGAATTAATTGCTCTTTTTCTATTGGTTGTTTTTTAATCAATTTGTTTTTATTCCGATACTTTTATTTGAAAATCAATTGTAATGGCCCATCAGTTGATACTTTGTACCTACAATTATCTTTTCTATAGTTACCACTAAAAAATAATTTACTTAAAAACATTAGGGGAAGTATTCAGACTATTTTTTTGCAATAGTTTGAGTATCTTCATAAAATTATATGTCTGTTGTATTACAGTTTTTATTAGCTGGTATACTTACCATGTCTATACTCCTCGAATTAGGTATTAGACAACTAGAAGCCCTAACTACCTCGCCGTAGTTGGGGCTTCGCCGTTTCTGTATCTATTAGCATTCATCATATCGCTATAATTTAGCCCTTGATTGTCACTTCTTATAGGACAGTGAATATAGGCATTGATATCCGGGCGAGTTTATTCGCTAACGCACAGGCCACAATATTAGAATGCTTTCGTTCAAGTTGCAGTTTAACCCAGTCAGCCAGTTTGCCCTTTCTATGCTCAATATGCATTATGAACGTTCGGGCACATAGCACCAACAGTTGCCGGAGTGTCTTATTACCCCGTTTACTGATCCCTAATAAGGTTGTCTTTTCCCCGGTACTGTATTGGCGGGGAACCAATCCCGTCGAGGCTGCAAAATCCCGGCTGTGTGCGTATTACTTCCCATCGCCCAGTTGTGAGGAAAGCACACTCGCCGTGATGGGGCCAATGCCGGGGATCGTCATCAGCCGTTGTCCGGTATCATCCTGAGCAATCTCCTGTGACAGGGCGGTTTCAATCTCGGTGATTTGTTCAACCAAATAGTGATAATGCGCCTGTAACCGCAGTAATACCTGTACCAGATAAGGGGGAAGTTCATGTTCAACCAACACAGTGGAGAGTCGTTTTATCCCGCAATCCCTTTGGGCATACTGATGCCAAACTCAAGCAGGAAAGCCTGCATCTGGTTGGTCGTTTTGACTTTATCCCGGACCAGTGATTCCCGGACACGATGCAACGCTCGCATGGCTTGTTGGGCTTCCGTTCTGGGCTGAACAAACCGCATTGAAGGACGTGAAGCGGCTTCACAGATAGCTTCAGCATGAATAAAATCATTCTTGTTACTTTTAACGAAGGGACGCACAAACTGCGGTGAAATCAGCTTGGCCTCATGCCCCAAATCAGCGATCCGCCTTGCCATGAAATGGGCGCCAGCACAGGCTTCCATCACCACCGTTGCCGGAAAGCAATCAGCTAAGAATTCCATCAATTTAGTTCGGGTGAATTTTTTACGCAGTAAGGCTTTCCCCGATTGGTCCTGACAATGGACATGAAAGGAATGTTTGCCGAGATCGATGCCAATCAGTGCGATAGTGTTCATGATGGTACCAATGCCCAAATTGGGTTTTCAAATCATCATTCAGTACGGCTGTGCGTGTCTGAAGTAAGTAATGCGCACCTTGTTGGCTCCACTGCATCTGCTGCTTTTTCACCATCCGTTTGGCAATCACTTCATTGATCGTCGATTCAACAAATGAAGAGGAAATGGGTTCACCATATCGGTACATTTCACCGTAATTCGGGATCATCAATGCGGTTATTTTCAATATAGGTGTATACGCAATTAACTTGAAGATGCAGGAATTAAAGTCTGGAAATTATCGGTCAGCCGGGTAGCTAATTCCTGTCCTTTTTCGGGTAAGGTGGCATGAAAAAAATGATGAAGGGTTTTACGGAACGTTTTGGAATCCGGGAAATAGACATTGTTTCGTACCTGCTCATTCGCGTACTTCCATATCTGTATCGAATTTATGAGGCGTTCCCACCGGCTTCTTGTAGTTGAACCCCTGACGGTGAAGCCATTTTGTCATCCCGTCCACAGAGAAAGGCACCTGCCAGCGTGCCCAAATCCAAGCAACAATTTGTGCGGTCGTGTGCATCAAATTTTCCGTCAGATACGCGACTCACTCCGTTGTTTGCTTAGCAGACAGACGGCTTTCAGAACCGCCATTTTCAGGACCGAGCTAAGTAGTCCTTCAGATGGCGACTCACCGTACTTTCATGAATACGCAAAGCCTGAGCAATCATCTGAGCAGTCCAGCCTTCTGAGGCCAAAAGCACGGCCTTGATACGGTCGCGTACACGCCCATCACGAGTCTTATCATGCATCAATTCGAGCGCTTCTTTTTGGGCATCTGTCAGAGTAATTTTCATGGGCGCGATTTTGATCTGATAGGAATGAAAAATCAAGCATCTTCAATTACTATGGGTATAGTGTTAGCGTCCACCCTCTTTCGGAAAAATAATAAAATAGATGTTGTTAACTTGGTTAGACACTTTTTCACTATCCACAAAAAACCAAATTAATACCATTATAAATCAAAATAGTAGCAAAGAAACAGAATACTATTCCACCAGTACGATTTAGTACGAGGAAAGCTTTTCCTGTTTTCATTTTTTGCTTAACAATGTGAGCAAACATCCCATAGAGGAAATGGATCAAAAAGCATAAACAACAAAATACAGCTGAAAGAATAATGAACTGTGAGAAAAAAGGTTTTCTTGAATTAGTGAACTGGGGAAATAGCGCCATAAAAAAAACAATAGGCTTTGGGTTAAGCAATGTTATCAGATAGCCTTCTCGGAATGTTTTCCAGAATCCTGCATATCTAAGTTCCAGAGATGGGTTCTTGAAAGTTCGGGGAATTGACCGGAAAAGCTTTTGCCCCAAATAAGCCAGATAAATGCCCCCAACGAGCTGAATTACGATCAGTGAATTATTCGAACTGGTCAACAAAAGGCCAAGAGATGTTGCTGCGATAACTGATATTGTGGCCATTCCAACAGCAACCCCTATAAAGCCGGGTATAGCCCGCGAAAGACTATAATTTAGACTATTCGTAAGAGACAAAATAACGCCGGGTCCCGGACTTGCTATGGTTAGCGCTGAAATAAGCGTATAAAGGTATAAGTTGTGCATTCATTACCTGTTCTTAACAAGAATACTATTTTATTTTCTGATTATTTTCTGATTATTTTCTGATTATTTTCTGATTATTTTCTGATTATTTTCTGATTATTGAGAGAGTAATCGATAAACTTGATTGTTAAACAACGAGCTGTTGATGAGTTTTTCTCCGTCTTTTTCTGCAACAGCTAAATGAAAAAGTGTAGGGCCAGAATATCCGAAGTATTTACGTGGAATTTCCAAATCTTGGGCACGTCGGTGATCATAGGTACTTTCAGAATCAAAGAAGCGCATTACAAAGGCAGCGCGAGCATCCAGTTCTCCTTCTTCCAACATAACACTGCGATGAATAACATATTTATCAAAAATCAGTGCATCACAAGGCTGAAATGCATCCTCAACAGCAAAGTGTTCTAGTAGTGCTTTCATTGCCGAGTCGTTCAACCCTCCATCGCGCCAGTGAACAAAATCATCTATCGTCACTAGTTCATTATTATTAATCTTGTCTTGTAGCACTTGGAACACTGACGGATCATAATGCGTATACATGAAATCACCGCTAATTTTATCCTTTGGCACATAGGCCATTCCACCACGCTGATTATTAGGATCAATAGGTACTAGAGGAGACCAAATAGTACAGCCATAGTCAGTGGCTTTTTGGTATCCAAAACTCTGTGTTCCTATATGCCATGGAAAACCTTTATCTTTCAGCTTATGCAGTTCAAAGGATAATGCCTGAGCAAAAAACATTGTACGCCCAGTAAGTTTTTTCATGATATTGTGAAAATGAGGGTCTTTCAATAATTCAATAAGTTGATGATCACCATCGTACATATCGAAAGCTAACCGATTGAATCCTGATTGATATTTATCAGTAGGTGTGCTGATTAAGTTACCAATAGTTTTGTATATATATTCAATGAAATTATCAGAATAAAATTGCTTTAAATGCAAAAAACCAGTTTTTCTAAAGCTGTTAATATCATCATATGTGAGAGTGAAAGATGGGTTTATCATTATTTCCTCTTGAATTTTTAAAATAACTATAAACTATTTTTATAGGATTCACTCGAATAATGAACACTATATATTCCATAAACTTAAAATTTAAGTTGGAAAAACAAATAATTTAATATCTCTTTATGACGTAGATAGATATTCAATAATATTGAAAACATTAAAGCGCGATAAGTATAAATATGGCTAAATAAATATTATTTAAACCGAGAACTACTTTTATTGACAAAGATAACGTTGATGACCGGACTTAGATCGTCCATTACGATAGATATCTTTAATGGTACAATATGATAGGGAAGTTACATCAATATTTACCATCTGAATATTCTTCAAATAAGAATACTATACACAATTCAATAAATTTATTTCATGACTCATTTTTGTTATTCATAATCATCGTGGGATTTTTATCGAACACCGGATATTCAGCTATCTATTGAAAGATTTTATTTTATATCTGTAATTATATTTAATTGAAATTATTTTTAATAAAAATATCTAGTTTCTGCTGACGTTCTGATGTTTCCGTTCAAAACGGAAAACCGTATTTTAGACGCTTCGGCCACCCTTGCCCACGGAGTATAATGTTGTCATGTTTCAATGAATACAATAATCCATTCTGCAATATGGCAGGGTTTAGGGCAAAACATACAAGGAACTATGATGACTAAAGAAATAGACAAAGAAATCAGTAAGCATAATTTATCAGCGTTTGGCTGGAAAATAGGTAATTTCAATCACTCAACACCCTTCACTTCTAATTTCATCTACATCCGTGATTTTCGCTATAAGCATATGCAGCTTTTCACTGTGTCCCAAAAAGATTTTAATGAACTAAAGCAAGAAAAACACATACCCATTTATGAATGCGTAAACTTTATTACTCAGATCATGAAAAAGCTAAGCAAGAAGAAAAATCTTAATGCTATGGAAAACAAAACAATTGCTCCTATTCTTGTTCACTACATCAAAAACTCAGGTTGTTTCGCTCAGTGGCGTTCTCAATCATCATTTGATGAAAGACTGCATATGGTAATAAACATCTACTATGAGCGTAAAGATAACGTAGCACGACTTCGCCCATTCATTTGTAGGCCTGATGATCTTATGCTTACTGCTGCTGATTTTTTGGAATACACATCTAATATTAAAATTAAAGATGAAATTAATCATCCTGAGTGGTTTAGTTAATAACTCATTGAAATAAATAATCAAATTTTTTCAATATAAATACGTAGTTATAATTACCTTTATTATTGTGGTAATGTACATATATTTATTTTTCTATATGACAGATTAAAACCACCGTCTTTAGACGATGACTTTGACTTTAATGTTTTGACCTATGCGCGTTTACGAGGTGCGTGGTTCGACGACTTTCAGTCGTCGGCACCAAAGTGCGCTAACCCACTTACTTCAGTAAGTGGTAGTTAAATTTCAATTACTGTATATAGCTTGATATTAACATGGTAGATGAATTCTAAGTGAAATTCGCCTTCATAGAAGGCGGATTCTACTTATTCGTTGACAATAAACCTCTTGGCTACCTTAAGCTAACAGTCGAAGGAAAAAGATGGTTTTAGCGATCTGGTTGTGGAAATTTTCTAGGGTACTTAAATTCAGTATTTATGTTGAGTTCATTGTTAATTTCAAGGTTATTTGCAATAGCTAAAAGAAATTCATCTTGTGATTTTATCCAGTTTATCACCCACGGATTTTTTTCTATTAAATTTGGGTATTCTCTGTAAATCAGTTCTAATAGCTCTCTGTTTTCATCAATGCGTTTATATATCCCACAATTATTATTGGTGACAATATTTTTTATTTCTGTTAGTTTTTTTTGATTTTTATCAAAAAACATATTTTGACCTCCATTAATAAATTAAAAGTATATAGACTTTAAAACCTATTTAATTTTCATGATGATCGTTTTTTATTCACCAATCAAATTTTTAAACGCCTTTTCTTTATTATATCATTTTATATTTATATCTCTAAATACTCATTGTAGGAATGGGAGGAAGAACACCAAATTTTGGTATAGGGAAATTTTTGAATATAATTGATGCAACATAGAACCAGTCAAAGTCAAAAGGTATGTTGATTGCTGCACCAAGATTAAATTTTGTTGCCTACGCAAGAATGGACATTTCCCAACCATTAATATCAGCAATCTCCGGGATATACACGATGTTGTGCCTAAACTACGAGAATAGCGTTATCACTGTCTTATGTGTTCAGAAAAAGTGTTTTGTCGGGAATGTCCACCTAATATGGATATCAGCACTATACAATATCTCCAACACTGGCAATAGATTGAAACGAAAAACCATCAGACATCTCCCAATAAAAGTGAACCTATGTTCCTCAAGGTGTACTACTGTCAAAAGCTTACGGATAGTTTCGGTTTGGATATCTATTACTGGACTATAATCAAGGTCGGAATCGTTGTTTGGCAAAATCTCTTAGTGCCTGATGAAGCATCTTTGTTTAATTTAGTGAAACTAGCTCATTAACCAATTAAAAAATTTCTCATTTCCTGTTGGTGAAGTTCGTTTATATATAAAGTATATATACAGTATGCTTTTAATGTGGTTTTCTTGTTTCACATTATGCATAAAGCCGAGTGGGTTTTTTATGGACGATATAGAAAGACAATAACGTATGTCTAAATGCCATATGGACACCGACTCAATTCAGGTAAGTGCCCACATAGGTATTTAGTCAATAAGAAGTCACGCAAAAAATTCACAACCCCGGTGCTTTCCACAACGAAGTTGTCAGGCCATCATCTACCAGATTCAATTGACTATTATATACAGCCTGCCAGTTCTTTTTCGTTTTCTGGTAAACCTCTTGGTGATTTAAGTTCGGCTGATATTCTCGTTCCCAGCGTACTAGCTTCTCTCCCGTTTCTGACAGAGTGTCATACAATGAAACCCCGACACCAGCTGCAATAGCACAGCCTAATGCTGTAGCTTCTTTGACAACGGGAACACGTACTGGTAATCCTGTGACATCAGAGAGAATCTGGCTCCATAGTTTACCCTTTGAACCTCCGCCAGCAAAAACCAGCGAGTCTAGCTGAATACCAGAAAATGTCGCAACCATATCAAGGTTACAGGCGGAGACAATAGCTGCGTTTTCTTCCAATGCCCTGAATAATGTTGCTTTATTGCACTTTTCTGGATCAATAGACAGGTTGAGGAAAGAAGGTGCTGCGTGATACCAAGATTTAAAGCGCATAACATCAGAAAAAATCGGCATAACGCCATGTGACCCGGCAGGAACTCGTGCGGCCATTTCTTCCAGCAGACTGTAGGTATCTATTCCTAGCCGCTCTGCCATCAATTTTTCTTCTGCGCAGAAAGCATCACGGAACCAACGCATTGTCAGGCCAGTGAAGAAGCTGATGGATTCTGCCTGTGCCATACCGGGAATGACGTGAGGGTTAATGCGGATATTCATGTTGGGATCTGTCATCGGTTCTGGCAGGTTAACAACCTGCTGCCAAAATGTGCCGCCAAGGACTGCGGTTTGAGCAGGTCTGACAACACCAATACCAAGACAACCAAGTTGGACATCACCTCCGCCCATAATAACCGGTGTACCGCTATTCAAACCACACTCTACCGCTGCTTTATTCGTTATATATCCAAGTAAGGAGCCAGTTTCTCTAACAGGAGGGAGGATATCAGAACGCAATCCGGCCATTTCCAGTAGATTTGGGTGCCAGTCACGACTAGCTAAATCCAACATACCCGTTGTTCCTGCATTAGACGGTTCAACAGACAGTTCACCGCTCAACATATAAGCTAGCCAATCACTTATCATGGTGAGTGTACTGATCTGACGATAGATGTCGGGGCGGTGGTGAGCAAGCCATAACAGGCGGGGCATTGCACCCAACGCTAATGTCTGACCGGAATAACAATAAACATCATACTCAAATGTATTATTATACAGTTCCTTCAGCTGATTGACTTCATAACTGGAGCGGGCATCCACATTGGCACAGGCCCAGATAGGATCACCGTTACTATTGTAAAGAACTATCCCCTCTCGCATGGAACAAGCAGCAATACTTTGAATTGCGCTGGCGGGTAGTTCAGCCTTTTGTAGTGCCTGCCGGATACATTGGCAGGTCATTTGCCAGTTTGTTTGCAAATCAAATTCCATTGAACCTGCGACATTGGGTACAGACTGGTGAACCCATTCTGCCTGCCCGACAGAGATTTGATTACCTGCCAGATCAAATATAACTGCACGAATACTGCCTGTTCCTGCATCAAGCGCCATCAGATACTTCCCTGATGAGTGAGCATGGGTGCGTTGCTTCATGATGCTACTCCTTGTCTATCGTTATTTTGTTAACAAATGGATTGTTGATCAATGGGTACGATATGACATAGGGGTATATTGTTAATATTTAATACTTTATCACAATAATGTGATCGACATTGTGCAAATATTACATTCTATGAATTAGGTGTTCTAATAAAATATATTGAAATAAATATTCATATCAGTTATGAAGCCAGAATAAAAATCAGAGACCGAATTCAGATGCAACAGTAGAAAATCATAGAGAGATTGCTAATAAGTTTAGTTTTTTTAGAGTTCACAGAAGGATTGTTTGTTATCAGAACGAATTGGCGAAATGATAAAAAAGCCCGGATAACCGGGCAACAGGTGATACTTTGACTTATTGTCAACCAAGATATGTTATGTTTATTTGTCAATAATAACGTGTTAGATGGGCCAATGACAACATATTTTAGTATTATTACTGTATTAACGTAATCTAACCGCAAAGTAGTATTCCTGTATTTAGAATAGCAATAGCCAACATTGTTCGAAATTTGTTCATTTTTATTGCGATATTAAGTTACATTATCCTTCATATAACAATATCGTTTTCTCTAAGCAATTGCGTAATATTACCAAAATAAAAGAACTAAATTTAATTGTATTTTTCTCTAATCTATTACTGTGGATTGAGTATATTTACATATATTTAGCAACCTGAATGCTGTTAATATCTACTTTTCGACGCATAATACCATAGATTTTTATTTTTCTTGTTATTCTCATTGGCTCAAGTTTTCGAACAAAAAATAACCGCATATAGATAACAGTGCAAACACTACAAAATTCAGTATCAGATTAACCAAACTTTTTAATTTTACGGATCTGGTTAGTTCTGGAGACTGGTCATAATACTGAGCATTTTTATGCGCAACTTCTAGAAAATTCATTGAGCGATATGTCATGAATGAATTGAACACGTTTCGCAACAAAATCAGATAGAAAACGACTATGCCAACGATAAAGTAGTTTTTATACTGTATTAATATATCAATTGCTGATACAACCTGATCATCTAACATTTTTATCCCCATTATCTCATGTGATTATTGACGATAACTATACCAAATCACAGCTACCATCAATGTGGTATTTTTGATTTGCAAGCTATAAGCACGTTTTTGTACATAGGGTTATTAACTGGTACTGAATCGTATATGTAATCGAACAAATATAATTCGTTATCATAGTAAATCAAATGGTATCGCTCTGTTTTACCATCATATGTGACACTGAACCTGTAGAAAATATCTCCAGTGTTTTTGCTGCGTTTACAGCCTTTGTATGTGGCATTAACCGCAATTGTCTCTGATTTCGATGGTATGATGGTTTCACCCCATGTAGGCTCACTTTGTTGAATCTGCTGCCCATAATAGGTTTCTACCAGTTCTTGTGTCTCCTGTATAAATGGCTGGACGTATTTGGCAGGAAAGTTGGGCCAGAACAGCCATGAAGAAAAACTATTTTTAGCGCTCAGAACAGCCCGGATATTATCAGGCTCGACAATACCTTGAATGCTTGTAATGGATTTGTATATCCCGGCAAGATCAAATCTTGCTATGAAGGTGTTTGTATCTAGTGGGAACGACTCAACCATCTTTATAATTCTACCTGAACCGTAAAATATGACACCTACTCTAAACCCTTTCTTTGATATCCAGCTCAGATCAACCGGCTGCTCAAGCAAAACATCATCACTGGAGAAATTACTGCTTTCCCTAGCATTAATTTTAGGCGGAGTGTAGTCATTCCTGTTTACGAATAGATCCTCCCCTGCCATCAACATTCCTATGGCAGTATCAAGGACGACTTTCAGATTTTTATCATCAATATCGCTTTCGGTATATCCCACTGAAAAATCCCTCCTGAGTCAGATTAACCTCAAGTTAATGGATATGTAATTTCATTAAAATTTTTTTACACGACAAATTTTAGGGTAAAAATATTACAGTTTTGTCATAATCAGAAATGAATTTTTAAGCTTAATATTTTTATCGAATATACCCTTCTCAGAACTGAAATTCCTAACTACTGTATCCTGCTATCAGTATCCTCGTACCCTCTTATAATTGAGCATTGAATACGAGTTGTAAAGGTCGCAATTATCCATAAACCCATGTAAAAAACAGACAGTATAGCTAGACCACTAATAAGTGGTTTAGCAAGTGGAAGTAACAAACCCTCTTGAGGGCAACTGGTTGTGGATAATTGTAAAAAACCACCCGCTATGCGGGTGGCTCAAACTATGAACTAATGGTTATATAAATTAGATATTTTGGGGAATTTTTCAGGGAATACCACACGATTTAAAAATGGGATTATTTCATCTTTATTTATTTTATTATTATCTAACAGGTAAAAAGTTAACTCTTCATGCACATCTTTATTCAAAGAGAAAAAATCATCTAAAATTAGATTTAATTGACTTTTTAGTTCATTTAAAGCAGATATATTGCTGTCCAATTCCAATTTTGTACTAGGATTACAATAAAAAACACCATTGTTATGATTTTGTAGATAAATTTTAGCAATAAACATCCATTTGTTCATATCATCTGCTCCTCCTAATGATTCTTTGTTTAAATGAACTAGCTCTCCTTTTTTTCCTGCCAATAAAACAAGCATACGCCACTCACTGAAGTTTTTATCCATTATAAGGTTATTATCTTCAATACCAGTAACATAACCTAGTGAATGCGTGTTATCTTGCTGTTGTTTTATTATGATATGGAAATTTTCTGGCAAAAAATCAAGTGAAGCATATATAAGTGCGTGACCAGCCTCATGTGCAGAAATATATTTTTTATCTTGCTCAGTAATTTTTTTTGGTCTAAAGAAATCTCCAATTTTTGGAATTTTGGTAAATGGTGATTCCATAGATGATAAGTGATTTGGTTCTTTAACACAAACTTTATAAATATAATAACTTAGAGAAATAGCAACCAAATAAGATAACGTTTCTTTATAATTATCTATGGCACTATCCGCCATTATACCTATGAGAGAAAGAAATATATAATAATTACAAATCCCATAAAAAATAGGATTTGCCTTACTAAATATTAATGATACCCCCCCCTTATAAAATATATTTAATATACTTAACACAATAGCAATCTGACCTGAAAAATGAAACAAATCATAAACCATCTTACCTAATTCATTTTTTGGTATTTCTCCATTGTTTACTAAAGCAAAAGTAACAATAAGTAATAAAAAATCTTTCAGCCTAATCAAATAGATAATAGGAAGTGTTTTTTTATAAACCCAAATAATATATTTCATTTCAAATTTATCCAAATCGATTACAGTTTGTTTTTTTACTTGACATCAAGAAAAAACCACATAAAAAATTTCGGACCTTCCAAGGTAGTGTAGGGAAAAAAGCCACTACTGAAGTGGCCCTGTTTTTAACACTATAGCTTGTATTGCTCACTGGCATAGTTTGCCCGTTGTACGCTGCCACTGACCATTTGATCGCAGGACTGTTTGCGTAGTTCTGGACTGGCACTTACCTCGTCGAACTGGCGCATCAGTTGGGCGGCAGGATCTTCATTTTCAATACGATATTCCAACACCTTAATCATCATTTTTGCCTTATCACTGTCGTTAGTGACTTTCGTGAAGGCTTCTTCTGCGGTATTTCTGGTCTGATGATATTGATCGTTGCCTCCCTCTAACGTTGTCCGGCAGGCATAAGTTGCGACGATTGCAGAGGTATGGGCCTTGATAACCGGATGCGTATCTTCTTTCGTAAGAGGCTCAGCACGGGTTATAGCAGATATGGATAACAGCATTAAGACTCCAGTTAATCGAATTATTTTCATTTATTATTCCTCAAAAAGTCGCCATGAAAACTACCACATCTAAATAAACACTTTTCAGGTATGTAGATTTGTTCAGCGAGTACATAGGAGAATACTGATAAAAAGACCAGTGGGATCGCAGACAGGAAGATAATTGACTCATGTTTAAGCGCACCAAATGACCAGAGAATCATCAAAACTATAGAGAAAAGCACCGATTACTACACCAACAAACAGGATAATAATGAAAATAGTAAAAATCTCGATACTAAATATGTTGAATATCACCGGAAATATATCCATAAAACTTACATATTCTAGTTGGAAAGGTTGCGGTGATAACCCTACTGATGGATTGTTCATCACCGATTGCCCCTCAGCTGCATTTGCTAAGGGGATGTAGATACGGATTGACCAAAGGATAAAGAGCAGCAGCACAGTAGCAGCGATACCCATCAGGCTATTGATGATGGTATTACGGATCTCTTTGCTTAGGGGCTTACCAGAATGGTATCGGGCCAGCAGACATACAAAGTAGATAGTGAATATCGCCGGTTGAGCGATGAAATATCCTACTCTGTATTGTTACCTGCCCCATATCCCCCCACCAAACACAACGGCCACCACTAGCATTATCAATCTACGTGGATAACTTTGCATAGCCCCTCTTAGGCCGACTTTTTAAATTTTAGTGTTTCCGGTGTGACAAATGAACCGTTTTCCCTGTGTATTGACCAACCCAAGGGTGGTCAGTTGATGAATGACTCGTTTTACTTCCTTATTGCTAATAACACTTTCACCTGCGCTTGTTGTCCGAACTAGCCTTTCTAGCGCGGTGCGATCTTTAAGAGCGTGTTCTGGCATTACTTTGAGCACACGGATGATACGTTTAATATGTTTTTCACGTTTATTTATACGCTTTTTGACGGAAAATTGTGAAGAGTGTGATTTGCATCTTTCAGAGACGCACTGACGCTTAATTTTGGTGCCATTGCGATTAAGGTAGTCAATAACAGGATCGTACCCCTTATCATTCGATATAATGACAAAGGTCGCACTAGGGTCACGTTCAGTAATTTTTCCGACGAATAACACGATATGAAAATCCAAAGCGTTTGCGCCTGTTCCGTTAATTTTTACGTATTCAGCGCGTGAACCCAGAGGTTGTAAGATTGAAGCAAGGTTGAAATTCACGCGAACCTGCTGATGTCCTAAAAAGATGATGAAGTATGTTTCAGGTTGTTTAGTGAAACTATTAATCGATGGTTGAACATTCTCATAGTCAACCATAACATAGATACGGCTCCGACTCAGACTGTTGTTGCTCATAATCCCCCCCATTGATGGCAACTATTTCGTGCGATACTTATCAAACTGAACAACGGTACTCCCCCCAGAGTGATCCGTTTTATCTTTATTCTTTTTGTCTAAAGGACGGAAAGCATAAATTTTGAAGCCCATGAACATCAGTGATACACCACTACCACCGACTTCTGAGCAGTTCCCGCCCTCCGACTCATACACGCGCATACATCGTTCGATTTCATTAAATTTACGCCGTACACTACCCATTAATTTTCGGTCATTACGAACCATACTTAGTTCTTTGTTACTTACCGTAAAACGATAAACAAGCAATTCTAGCCATAAACGAAACTTTCCCATAAATACAACTCCGTTAATCTAGTTTCATTCATTATCTCATGTAAAAACTGAGGCCGAAGCTAGATAACAATCGCGTTAAGGACAATTGTCCGGATTTTCTCGCAAAATAAATGATAAAATTCATAGCGATCTTCTCCACTAACAATGTCATCGGTTACAGGTACTGCCCATAAAATATATTTAATTTCTCGCTTATAAGCACACTGTTAATATCCGGGGACGTATCATGCATCGGTTCAAGGAGTTGTTTTTGAGCTTATGGAAAATGAATGTTCATAATAGTTATGATGAGTTAATTTTATTTTTTCATATTAAAGGTTAAATCTATGGTTCCTCTCCTTTTTGCAACACTCATTTCTGATGAATTTTGGGCTTGCTTAAATCTCTCCGACGTCTCTATAGGCAAAGATGCCTGCTCCTCGATGAGTTCCACGCCTGATTAACCTGAAAAACAGCTCGGCTTTAATGAGCAATCTTGACCTTTAGGTTTACGTGTCAAAGCCATCTGCTATGCAGATGGCTTTTCACTTAAAGAAAAATTAATTATTTTTCATGCTAATATGGCTAATACATTCCTCTTTTTCATGAGGTAATGTAGCTGTTTCAAACATGTATAAATCATCTCCGACATTAGCAATAATTAAATTCGAGTCTTCGATAAAACTAAATTTAACGCCGATATAAGTTTTTTCTAAATCAGAATAAATTAAAAACACATCTGATACAATATTATTGTAACAATCATTAATTGATGAAAGAAAAGATAAATCCACTATTTTATCTTCACCATATTCACCAAGGTCTATTTCTTCCATCGGATTTTCTGAAATAGTAATAGATTCCCCATCACTACTGCACCGAAAAATAATACTCCTTTTCAAGCCGGAAAAAAACAACTCTAATTTTTGAGGACTATCGAATCTTGGTTCCTTGTCAAAATAATGGATTAATCCATTTATTTTTAATAGCTTTTCTCCAATACACTTTTTTAGTAGCTCTTTGTCTGCATCTGAAAGTGATATCATTTTGGATTTCCTTTTAAAGCATTTTGTACTGATGGATTGTTTATACCATCTTTAAGGATAGAAACGAAAGTACCATCGGGCTTCACAACAACGACATAGTTTCCTTTTATTCTGAAGAATATAGGCCCTCGACTACCTCCCGGATCTTGTCCACTAAATATACGGGAACAATTTTATCAGGATTTTTTCCAATATTGTTGATGAAATTTGTCACATAAGATTAATTAGCGGGGTATGTGGGGTTAATTGGGCGGTTACTTTCAAACTACGGGTCTGTTCATAATATGTGTAAAATGTTGGCATAGAAAAATTACTGCAAAGGGACAACTCTCCAAACCCTCAAATGACCCGTTGATAGGACTGAGCAGAAAAGTGGTGCAAATCGCACCACTTTAGTAACGCAATGTATTTTAGGGTAAATAGACAAAGCTTTTGCAACGGGTAAAGGCTTCTTTTATTGCTTTACCCAATTCTTCATCCGTGACATTATCCGGGAGGGTGATATTACAATCAGCAGACATACCTTTTGCTCCCCACGTATCAAGTTTTTCATGAGCCTCTGGCGTAATTGTTATTTCATCCTCTAACCGTTTAACAAAGCACTTATTCATTTTCTTAAACAGTGCTCGTTTAGTCTTGTATCCCCATTTTTCCATTACCTCTGCAATCCATTTTTTAGAGCGAATTTCAATTCTATCACGATGAAAAAAATCATCATCTTCAGGATCAACCAATCGACTTTTAGATAATGCCTGTCGAACAGTAAAACCTAAGTCTTTATCAGAAGCATCTTTAGCCAAGTAAAGAGTGTCTGCCTCGTGGTCTGCCACCAATAAGCGATAACCTGACAATGTTCTTACATAATAAAAATCCCCATTAAAACTAATAGATGCATTTAAACCTTGTCCGAAGTTATCAATCATGGAACATCTCCCCTTACGACTGTTACTTTGATATCAATGTTATTATCGGCAGCATAACTAATGGATTTGTTGATTTCAGCCCATTGCGTGGGTGTAGTTTTCTCAGGTACAGCGAGATGAATGGTTTTTTGCTGAATCATATTATTGGTGATTCTCAATTCGTCTGCTCCTTTAGTTGTTCTTTCAAATTTAGCCACCTCATTGATATAGCCGTTTAGTTGGTTGCTTATCTGCGAAGGATTTTGTAATCTGGAAACAGTCGTCGTATTTAACGTTTTGACACTGATTGCCTGCCCTGTTGCTCGGTTAAAATAATCAAATGTCTCAGAACCATAAGGCAAGCGTGCACTTTCGGGCAGTTTTAACTCTTTCCCCACAAAATCCTCAAACGGGTAACCCTGTCTGTAATTTCCTTCAGTCCATGACATCGCGGTCTTACTGCCGTCTTTCTCAAGACGGACAACATTCCTGATATCCACTATACCCTGCGTATTTTTCAGTCCCTTAAATTTGCTGCCAACATTGCCGACCACGGAGGCCCCGCCTTTCGCCACGGCCAGATAACCAATCACTTTCGTGGTTAATTTTCCGGCTTCTACCCCCGCATTAAACGCACCATCCACACCGGCTTTTTCATAATCGCGTTCAATGAGATCCAGCCGTTTAATAATATCGGCTTTTTCTGCCTGATAGACCGTATTCAGGATGCTGTCGCTGCTAATCAGGTGTTTTAACGCCTGAAGGGTTTCTTGATAATTGACTGCCGCCCCCACAATGGCAACTGCGGTGTCATAAAGTTCAACCGGAACACCGGCCACAAATCCCGCCAGAGCGGCACCATCCTGATTGGCACTGGTTAATCCCCACTTGATGTGTATCAGGCCTTTCTTCAACGCATCAGATTCTGCCGCCAGTTCTTTATCCCGCAGTGCCTTCTGGTGATGGGCTAAATAATTATAGCGGAAAGTATTCTCCGCTGCGGTAGCCCCGCTATAGACGCCGCCCGCTTCTCCGGTAAATACCGCACCGGCAACGCCGCCTAAAACGCGGGCAATTTGGGCCTGCGTATTGGCCGCTCGCCCCCATTCTTCCGCTTTGATGGTGTTTTCACCCAGCGAAATGGCGGCCAGTTCAGCCGCCAGTGCGCCAGCGGCAGCCCCTTTCGCATCCCCGCCCGTAATTTCGGCGACCAGCCCACTGAGCACCGCATGACTGACGGCCTTACCTGTATGCGTGAGAATTTGGCCATTATCACCAATCAGCCCGGCACCATAAGCGTGGACTTGGCTGCCTAGATTGTTCAATAATTCAGCCCTCAGATTATCGGCAAAACTGCCACCATTAATCGTGGTGCCCAGTGTTGAACTGACGATAGAGTGCGCGGCGACACGCCTAGCCGCTTCTCCCCAGCCATGATTCAGTAAGGGAAGCTGGACTTCTACGGGGTCCACAAATCCCGTCTCTTCCACGACTTTACCCCATCCCATCACATGGTCTAAGCCTCCCAAAGCACCCCCTACTGCCATTCTGGTCACCAGTGATTTCACCGAATCACTTTTTGCCAGCGCTTTCAGTGTATTACTCAGGTTACCTTTATTTTCGACCAGCGCCACTGCTGCCTGACTTGTCAAGCCTATCATACCGCCATAAGCGGCCCCATACACTGCACTGGCCGTGGCTCCGGTGGCCCCTGTTGCGCCTGCGGCGGCATTTCCTGCCCACGCAGCCAGACCTGAGCCTGCGGTCACTGCGGCCACCGCGATGGCAATGACTGCGCCAGCCACAGGATTTAACTGCTCACTTGTCTTGTCCCAGTGACTGTAGGCATCTTTCACCAGATTCCATTGGACATCTTGACGCTGATTCAAATCCTTCAGCCATTCCGTTCCGGGTGTGCTGCCCAGCGTGACCAACACGTTTTCCAGTGTCTGCCCTTCTTTTATTTTGGCATCCGCACTGATGCCTTTTGCGGCATCTATCGTCAGGGTGCCGCCGACCCGTACCGAGGGAATAACCCAGATTTTTTCATCGTTACCTTTATCACGATGAGTAATAAAAAAACCTTTTGACGTTGAGAGGGTTTGTTCAAAAAAGGTATTGGGCATGGCTTTAAAGTTCACACGCCCTGTCTGACTAGTAATTTTGGCGTTTTTGTTGGTTTCAATCCGGCTGGCTTCCAATGTCACATCATCTTTCGCCATCAGATTAATCTCACCTCCAGCGATAAATTCCGTGGGTTTATGGGTAGAACTCTCTTTTCTCCGGGTTTCTGTTTTAGAGCCAAAAATCCGGCAGGATTTAATGCCTAACACCCGTTTACATTCTTTCTTTGTTTCTTCCCATCGGTAAGATTCATTCATGGCTTGTGCATAAAGGAATCCCCCTTTTGCTGCAATATCCATCACGCCTTTGGCGATTAATGAGGTAGCTTGGAATAAAATACTACCCTGAGAATTCATTGTTAGCGTACCGCCACTTTTTAGCTGGCTGGGATGTTGTGTCACATTCTCCACTTTTCCCGCTTTATAAAACTCTTGTGTTGATTCAAAACGAATATTTCCACCAGTGGTAATTGTCATATCACGACCCGAAGTCAGATTTACGCCAGATGTTGATAAATCACCATTGGCAACTAATGTCAGGTTCTGGGCAGCATTGAGTCGGCTGGGCAGGTGTAAATGATGTATACTGTCTCGATCTCCATTCTTATCGCCATAACCAAAAGCTGTTAACTCCAAATTACGGCCGGTATTAATTAATATATTTCCTGCTTTCGATGTGAGTGAGGCACTTCTGGCAAGGATATCTCCTCCTGCACTGAGTTGCAGATGGTCACCGGCAATAAATTTTGCAGCGCCGGCTCTAATATAAGCGCCTTCTTCGTCTCTGAGGATATTAAATTCGTTGTCCACATAGGCATCCATGACAATATCGCGGCCAGCGCTCAATGTGATTTCTTGACCCGCATTAAGATTTAGATTGCTTGCAAAAATATCCTGTCCTGCCAATAGCTTAATATTGCCAGAGGTCACCAAAAGTGGTTCACCATAAGCAAGGAAAACAGAGTATTTGCTAGGTTCAGCATAAATAGATCTGCCCGCGATTAACGTAATATTATGATAATCATTAGGTAATTTTTCTGGTACCGTGAGATTATTTCCCGCAGAAATAGTCAGGTTTTTGGCCGAAATGGGTATGCTAGAAGGCCGTAAAACAAAATCATTTTTTGGAAAATAAAACTCAACATTTTCTCCCTTCCATTGACTGCCGGTATACAATTCATCTGCGGTTACAGATAAATTTTTTGTTGCATCTGCCCTGATAATATTAATGAAACTATCTGTATTTAAGCTAATATTATTAGCTTGAAGCGTACGGGCAACCATCCCTTTATTTGCAAACATTTTTAGATTGTTTTTAGCAAAGATATTGGCACCATGAAAAGAAATTAAGTTTTCTTTGGAAAAAAGTTCAATGTTATTTCCCTTTAATTCTCCATTAGGAGAATTTATTTCATCTTTTGCTCTAAGTTGTAAATTGTTATCTGCAATAATCGATTGATTGTTAGATATTGAAATAAAACTATTCGGTGAAAAAAGTGTTATATCCTTCCCTTTTAGTACTGTTTTTGAGTCTATGTCAATTCCATTGAGTGCTATTGCTCCCAAATGATTTCTTGCTTGGATATTATTGCTCGACCCACTAAAAAACTGGTTTGTGGTCAAATCAACATTTTCACCTGAAATGGTTGTTTCCTCAAGGTGTAAGGTCTTTTTTCCTGCCAGCATGACATTGCCTTTTACTGATAACTCACCGCGCTTTATTATAAGTTCTTCATCCGAAATGGCTGAAAAATCCTTTTCTGCATTTAAGAGGAGACGCTCACCTTTTTGATTGGAATCATAATGCTTGATCAAGATCTTTGGAGATTTTAATAAAATATTCTGTGCCGATATTGATGCATTTCCAGATCGCATATTTAAATTGACATGATCCACTAAATTGAAGTGCTTCCCGAAATCAGCGAGAATATTCAACCCGGCAGAATGCATTCCGCCGGTACTCTCATAATTTTCCCCTGTCAAAATAAGATTTTTTCCCGAAGTGATTTTCGCAATAAAATGATTTAAGTCAGTTGCATTAATATAAGCATGTGCACCTGAGCTAAGAATGGCGTTTTGCTTATTATCTAACACCTTAGTGCGAATAAACATATCACCATGATGGGTTTTCAAATCAGCTGAATGGTTATCAATGTACTCGGTCGCATTTCCCTGAGCGTCTTTTTGCAGCCATAAGTTATTGTTTGCCTGAATGAGTGCATTGGGCTGATTATATAACCGATTAACGAACAAACGCATATCCTTTTCTGCGCTAATGTTACCTCGATTAAAGAGTTTATCAGCCGCCAACGTCATATCTTCTCCTGCCTGAATATTACTTTTGGGGGAAATTTTAATTTCTTCACTGCTGATGTTGAGATTTTCTCTGGCCGTGAGTTTACCATTAATATTATTTAAGTCAGTTGCATTAATATAAGCATGTACACCTGAGCTAAGAATGGCGTTTTCGTTATTATTTAATACTTTAGTGCGAATAAATATATCACCATGATGGGTTTTCAAGGTGGCTGATAGGTTTTCAAGGTACTCAGCCACATTTCCCTGAGCGTCTTTTTGCAGCCATAAGTTATTGTTTGCCTGAATGAGTGCATTGTTATGATTATACAAACGATTAACGAACAGATGCATATCCTCTTCTGCGCTAATGTTACCGATATTATTGAGTATATCAGTCGCTAACGTCACAGATTTCCCTGCCTGAATGAGTGCATTGTTCAGATTATCCAAACGATTAACAACGAACAAATTCATATCTTTTTCTGCGCTAATTTTACCGCTATTACTGAGTGTATCAGCCGCCAATGTTATATCTTTTCCTGCCTGAATATTGCTTTTGGCGGTAGTTTTAATTTCTTCACTGCTGATGTTGAGGTTTTCTCTGGTCGTGAGTTTTTCATTAATTTTATCTAAAACAATCATATTATGTAGGCTTTTAGCACGAATAATTAAATTACCTAATAATGTTTTAATCTCCCCCCCTTCATTTTTTATTTTATCACTCTCATCATCTTTGATATTTTTCTGAATCCACATGTTATTTTTGGCTTGAACTGTTCCTTTTTCGGCGTTAATGAAATCCTGTGAAAATAATCGAACGTCGCCTTCTGATTTTATACTTCCCTTATTATGTATCCCACCCTCTTTGAACAATTTTTTTCCATCGATATATGTTTCAACCATTCCAAGCATTGTGCTAAATAAATTGACATCACCATTAACACTGTGAATGGTTGTGTTATCACCAATAGAAATAGAACCATTGGCTACTACATTAACATTACCGTTTGATTTAATGTTGTTATTTATTTTTATCGAATCACTTGATTTTATTTCAATACCTCCTTTAGTCGCTTCTAAGCTCCCTAGAGTAATATCATGGCTTCCATTGGAAAGTATGCTGATTTTATCTGCATGTATTCCCCCTGCCTTATCACTGAGTATACGTCCGAAAAACACATTATAGGGGGATTTTGTTTTTTCTATAGTGCCATTTTTGTAATTGATATCATTGGAACCTTGTATCAACGAAATATCCTTAGCTATAATCATTCCGTTAAGTAATAATGATGCGCTGATAATATCAAGAGTGCTGACTTCTTTGCCGTTTAAACCGCCTGACAATATATCAATATCACCTACATTAACCTTTAAAGATTCCAAAGCACCTTTTTCGTCAAAAGTTGGTTTGCCCGTAGCAATAATCCCTTGCTCTGTATTAATAAATCCACATCCATCACATGTAATTCCATTTGGGTTAGCAATAAGGATACTCGCTTTATCTCCGGCAACTTCCAGTTGCCCCATCAGATGGGAACGATTTCTGCTTGTTACTTCATTAATAATCAGTCGTGAAGATTGGTTACTAAAATTAGGATTTTTTTCGAGCCTCCCAACTAACAGGGAGTTTGTATCCATTAATGCGTTATTTAATACAACACCTTCACTATTAATATTGAAGTTTTTATACGTGTTATGGGAAATACCTAATGGAGTTGGTGGGGAAATATTAATGACAGGAATATTATTAATTACTTTCACTTTCGTTTGAGTGTTATCAGGCAAAATAGGTGCATTATCATCATCTTCGTTAACTAAATCCTTTGGTAACTTAACAATGCCATTTTCAATAAATGTCGATTCTTTTTTTGCCTTAATTCCATTAAAATCAGATATATTTATTTTATTGGATTTTAATATTATTTTCTCTGCACTAATCCCGGATGTATTGTTTTCTGGTTTTCCAGTCTTAATATTGATGGTGTTTATAAAATCCGCTTCTAATGTATTTCCTGCCGTGATAGAACCTACCTTTTCTTTATGGGGAAGGTGCCAACCATTTTCCACTATGAGTTGTTGATGATGTTCTAATTTTTGTCCAGACAGAATCGCATTGTTATTCGCTTTTATATGAGATTTTTGATTGATCAACTTATCACTGTCAATATATAAATTACTACCAGATTCAATATTACCGTGCGATAATTCAGTTGAGTTTGATGTCAATATATATCCATTAGTCAATTTTTTCGTGCGGATGATCAAATCACCCAGAAGCGTTTTTATTTTATTTCCTGTATTAATAAATTCATTTGTTTTATCTCCTTTATCGTTTTTCTGAATCCACATGTTATTTTTTGCTTGAATGATACCAGTATTATTAAGCTCAGAAGTAAATATTCGCATATTTCCTTCAGACTTTATTTTACCACCAGAGTTCCATATTTTTTCTTCTTTTGCAGATAAATTCACATCACCATTCACACTGTAAATATTACCTCCGTTTTGAATGCCTATATCAGAGGTTATATTAATATCTCCATTGGATTTAATTTCACCGTCAAGATATATAGAGTCATTTACATTTATTGCAATATCTTCTTTAGTACTTTCTAAATCTTTTAATGCTACTTTACCTTTTCCTGTCGAGAGTACTCGTATTTTATTGGCCTGTATACCACCATTGTAAACATTAATCTTCCTATCATTGTTATTGTCATTGTGTGAAAAGGAAGGCTCTTGCATCGTAATAGAACTATCTTTATAACTTATTTTATTATTACCTTGTATTAAAGAAATATTATTGGCTGTTATGTTTCCACCTGATGATAATGAACGACTTATAATATCAAGAGTATTCGTTTCCCGACCGCTCAATCCTTTCAACAAAACATTAACAATACCCGTGGTAACACTTAAAGATTCCAGTGCACCTTTTTCATCAAAAATTGGTTTTCCGGTAGTAATAACCGCTTGGTCGGCATTAATAAATCCACATCCATCACACGTAATCCCATTGGGATTCGCAATCATAACACTGGCTTTCCCTCCTGCAATTTCCAACTGTCCCGTGAGTTTAGACTCGTTTCCACTTGTTACTTCATTAATAATTAAACGTGAAGACCGATCACTGAGATTGGGGTTTTTCTCTAATTTCCCAACTAACTGGGAATGAGTATCGTTTAATGCATTATTTAATACGGCTCCTTCACTGCTGACATAAAAATTCTTATATGTGTTATGAGAAATTCCCGATGAATTAGGAGTAGCGATATTAACAACAGGGATGTTATTAATGGTTTTTATTTTCGTTTTAGCGCTGTCTGACACAATAAGTGTGTCATGCTCTTTTTTTATTAAGACATTTCCTTGTTGTGACTTTAAATCTTCATCCATCAAATTAATATTATGCTTTGCCGTGACGACAAGATCTTTATTGGCAATTATTTTATTGGAAAGGCTAATATCACCAGCAGATAGTAAAACAGTATTACCACTTACGATGGGATCTTCACTGACCTTCGGTGTTAATTTTAAATCCTTATCGATGTTGATGTTAATTCGATCATTAAGATTAGCAACCAGATTATTTCCGGCGATCAAAGCGGGGCGTATTAAATTGACATCAGATTTTGCTTCAGTTAAAAATGGTTCAGGTACACTCCAAATGAAATCTAATGTGTCACCCGTCAAGATTAAATCATTCATTGCCTTTATTCTGGCAAAGTTATTTACTATTTCATCACTGTTAATGTAAATGCTTTTACCAGACTCTATATTTCCATACATATCTATTTTAATATTAAAAGGGTAAGGATTGTCAAGATTACTGCTATTAGAAAACTTTTCAGCGTTAATGGTGACATCCCCTTTTAGGGTTTTTATATTTATTCCTCTATTAGATACGAAGTTAACTTTATCTCCTTGTGGGTTTTTTTGTATAGTAATATTATCACCTGCTTGCATTAATGGATTAACGTCATGTTTACCATAAACAACCCCCCTAAAGGAACCTGTAATATTTATGTTTCTATTCGCTATGATTGTTTTAGCATGGTTTTGTACATCTCCGTTTAAGTTAATATCCCTGCCTGCCTCTAAATTGGTAAGATTTGGATAACTTCCTCCAAACATATGCTGCGTCCTAATCCAAGATGATTTCACATTTAAATCTCTTTTGGCTTTAATACTCTTTATAAGAGCAATTTTTCCGATTGAATCTATCGAAATATCATCTGTCGTACTTTCTAAATTTTCTAATTGTAATCCCGGTATTTCAGTTGAAACGATACGAATTCGGTTAGCATACATGCCTTGGTAAACGTTGCCGCCGATATTGAACGCCTCCCTGATGTTCCTATCAGGGATATCCATGCCCGGTATGGCAACGATAGAACCATCTTTATACGAAATTTTATTCGCACCCAAAATAATTGAAAGATCATTGGCTTCAAGGTTATTCATCTCGCTCGATCCCCTACTGACGAGCTTAAGCGCATCGGCCCCTTTCCCTTTTAAATTTTCTATTTTTAATATTTTATCTGTCGTCACCTGTAACGCATCTAATGCCCCTTGGGTATCAAATACCGGTTTACCGGTCGTCAGCGTGGCATCGGCCATATTAATAAACCCACAATCAGCACACGTTATGCCATTTGGGTTGGCTACTATCACACTAGCCTTATTGCCTGCCACTTCCAACATGCCCTGTAAATGGGATGCGTTATTTCCGGTCACTTCATTGACAATGAGGTTTGCCGCCTTGTCGGTGAAATTACTGTTTTTTTGCAATTGCCCGGCCAACTGGGACTGTGCCGCAGCTGTCGCATTGTTTAATACGGCACCTTTCTCACCGATATTAAAATCATGGTAGGTATTATGGGACACGCCAGCTCCGTTTGGCGTGGCAATATTAATCACCGGTACGCCATTGGATGAGTGCACTTGAGTTTGGTTGTTATCAGGTACTAAGGCATTGGCAAAAGAAGTACTGACTGGATATATTCCGACTAAATAAATCAATGAATAGGATGTCAATCTTATAAAAAGGCCCGGATTATGAGATACATTCATGTTTTTATTTTCCTTCATCTTATAATCTCAATTTTTAAGATAAAGCAACGTTCATTTAAAAATTGAGTGAAGTGGACCAATAAATCACCCAATTATCCGGTTTGAGGTGTTTAGGATGATTTAATGGTTTTCCGACAACGAATGAATGGTGACTGTTACCGCTATTTAAAAAAATGCCAAGTGATGTTCCGGTGATATTGCCTCCTTCTGAAGCGCGGTTTTTTTCATTTTTTATCCAGCCCGTATCCAGTGATCCTGTTACAGAAATCTCACCCAATACAGGGAGTCTTTTTATTTTCCAGTTAATCTCATTTCGCCAGTATCCGCCCTTATTCCCAATAATATTCTGCTCTTTAAATCCTCTGACAGAATATTGCCCGCCTAATGAAATTTTTTCACTGGCATAAAGATGGTCCGGGCTGTACTGACCATACACAGACGTTAAATAATAAATGTCAGACTTGAGAGGTTTGAAATAATTAGCACTCATACTCACTTTGTGAAAACGACTTTTTGGGGTGTCCGGGAAGGAATTATCTTCCGTTGCTCCTAATATTTTTAAACCTTTTGTTATGGTGGGATTAAAAGTGAAATAGCCCCCAAACAGTGTTGAACTGTAATTCAGTCCTATGTTCATCGTACTTAATGTCGGGCTGTTAATGGAAAACTTCACATCACCGATCCCATTTTCAGTATTCCGTCGGGTAAAGTTCATATTTAAAGCCAGTTTTTGTTTTCCATCCCGGTATAATGTCCTGACAGCTTTGAGATTATGTGATTGCCCTTTTCCCTCATAACGAAATTTAGCATTGTCTATTAACATGTCCTGAAAGGATTTATTCCATGAATACTGATAACCGAACAACCAATAACCATAAGGTATACTGACCCCGGATGTGACATACCACGTTTTATGTCCATTGCGGAAATCACTGTTCCTGTTAACTGAAAAAGTCCATAGGTCGGCTAAGCGTAAGGGGTTATCGATATCTACCGTCGTGCTCAGTTGATTTGTGCCATAGTTTTTCTGACCATTATTATCCAGTGATAAACTGGCACGGAGTGGATTTTGGGATGATATCCGTTTTAACACCACATCAAAATAGCCCACTTTTTGTGTTGGTTGAATATCAATATTCACCTGATATGAAGATAAGCGATTTATCTGATCGAAACCCTGTTCGATATCCCGCAGGTTAAGTATTTTTCCTGTCATATTGGGAAAGGCTAATTTCAGGGCTAATAAATGTTCGTCATCAATCGTAATACTGTTAATTTTTCCTTCCACAACACTGATAGTGAGATCGCCCTGAATCACACTCTGTGGTTTAATTAATGCCGCAGAAGTAATATATCCTTTTTTAAGATAATAATTGGTGATGTCTTTAGTTAAAGCATTCAGGTCGTTAATGGTTAAGCATTTTGAGAGATAAGGCTGAATTAAAGATGCCTGTTTTTTAAAAGGTATGTTTTCTGCACCCTCAATATCAATATGATTAATTAACTGACAGGTAGATTCACCATCAGACATTTCTTTGTTTCTAGTAGCTTGAGGGATAATAATCTTTTCCCCCATATTTTCTTTTCTTTGAGCTTCTTCCAATATTGTTTTTTGCTTTTGATTTATAATCTCTTGATCTAATGGGCTAATATTTTCAGGAGTCGAGTTTAATGCAAATGCTCCACCTGAAAACATTAAAGAAAGGTATGTAACTATATCAATCACTTTTTTATTTTTCATTGTTATATCAAATTTTGTTGATCAAAATTTAATCGAGAATAATGCAGAATAACAAGAGGGTCAATATAACGTGATAAAAATATTCTTAAGTCATCTGTGAACTATTTTCATATGTCGTCAACATCACGGTTTATTTGTATCAAAAATTGTTTTTCAATTAAAATGGTGATCGTTGCAAGATTATTTAAACAGAGAATTGGTTTAATAATTTACTTATATCTTATGAAAAATATTTTCCCGAATAAATATATCAAACCTACCATATGTAGATTTTATTATGATCGCAATATTTGTTTTTTTAAAAGTGTTTTTTGGATTTTTTATTTCATAATGAAAATATAGATAGTAGGTAGTCTTATATTCAACTCCATTAACCTGAGCAGAATTTCTACACTAGAAAATATTGACGGTCTCCAACCGGTTAAGGAATGGGTAAAAGACTTAATTGGGCCTCTCTATGGAGATGGAGCATCAAAGGGTACTTATCGCAAGCATTATGCGATGAGCTGAAAACTGAGGAGATCAGGCTGATCACCCATGTTCGTCGTAATATGAAAGACAAATTTTTATCACTTTGGGACAAAATTATGCTAAGAAAGCGGTTGTTATAGAGACAGTCAATGACCAATTAAAAAATATTTCTCAGATAGAACAGTCAAGACACCGGTGTGTAGTCGGTTTTTTACTGGGGATTGAATCAGGGCTTATTGCTTATACATTCCAATCCAAAAAGCCGAGTTACGGCGATTTTACGATGGTTGACCAGTTCGTTATCATCAATCACGGTCACATCAACCAACGGAAATGAATTGGAATACATTTCTTCTGCTAGTTTCTACAATGAGAGACATTGTGTCCAGATCTACTGGAACGGATAATGTGTTTAACCGGCTACATATAAAAATATCAGGATTATACTGATTCGCTTATTGAGTCAGATAAACCAATCAGTTAAAGTAGCCCTGCCATTGGCAAAATCCAGTGGTCAAGGTTTCGCAGCCTTGTAAGTTCCCCACTGGTAGGATGTTTCTACCAGTGTGTCTGCGCTCGCCCTTTCAATGGCGGTTCAGATAGGGGAGGCTTCGGTCTCGCCGGGTGGGAACTCCGGTACTGCGAACCCTGTCTTGAATCGCCACCATCAATATTAATTAATGGAAGGGGTTGCAGGAATGTTCAATACCAAAAATGACTGGCATCCAGCCGATATTATTGCTGCATTACGTAAACGCGGTACAACCTTAGCAGCAATTTCCCGTGAAGCAGGACTTAGTTCATCTACACTAGCAAATACTCTGGCCCGACCTTGGCCTAAAGGCGAATGGATTATAGCTAATTACCTCAAATTACATCCCTCAGAAATCTGGCCTAGCCGATACACTGATATGGATGGTCAACTGATTGAGCGTAAGCCTCGCAGCAATTCTCAAGAATAAAATTATCCAAGCTCAGTAGTAATCGTAGAGGTGAGTTGTGTGTAATAACCCTATCCCACTCAAACAAGCAGTGTATCGTGCAGGTTTAGCAACGTCTCTATTTGCATTCATTTTCGAAAAAGCGAAAAAGGAATGTTCAGTAGATTTAAATAATCTGCTTGCACTGGTGTGTGATATTAATCGGGACGTTCACCACTCCCTTTTGAAACATTCACCACAACCATTGACACAAAAACTACTGAGTTACGTAAAACATCGACACTCTATTCCATTAGATCAAGCGATGTATTTAGCGGGTTTAGGAACTTCTTTATTTGAAGTTATTCTCGATAAAACCAGTAATAACTGCTCAGTGGAATTACATGATTTGATTTCGTTGGCCTGTGATATCAATCAGGAAGTTTATCATGCACTTCTGGCTGAGGTTTATAAAGATACCCCTTAAAATAATATCTCTTAGGAGTTTGGGGAAAGGTATGTCAATTCATTAAGTTAATATTAATACAGTAACGAATTATTTTTATTTTCCTTGTTGTGGAATTTATGTCTATAAAAAAACAATATCCTTTAATTAATTATATTATTGCTATAATCGATAAAACTAAAACCAGATTTTTCTCCTGTTTTTATGAAATCGTAGATAACACTTTTTCTGAATCTGAACGAATTACACTGTAACAACTTGCTTTCAATCACCCACACCGGAATATTCGAACGCGAATAACAGAATTTTTCATGCTTGCCAGACGCAACGTTTTATCATTTTGATTTAGGATAAAATGGAGTATGAGCTGATCCTTTACAGGATGATTATAGCGATAAAGTTGCAATTAATTTTTCTTGATAACTGATTAGTGCACCAAAGAATATTGACCACTCTGACATAATGAATAAAAATTGGCTCATGGAGAATCTATTGTAATAAAAAAGTATTAAGCCAGAGTGATTAGATTTGGTAGTTTATGTAGGTATCATATTGTTCACTTAGTTCATCGCTAAGGATAGAGAAAAGACGCGGGGCCACCGTTGAGCAATGAAGGTCATAGAACACTTTACCACCCAGTTTATCAATGTCTGAATCGTTCAGGGTAAACATAGAGATCACACGGTTCTCAAGCACTGCGATAGAGCAAAAGTAATGCTGATTAGCAAACCTAATCAGAGCAAAGGGTGGCGCGTGTTTTTAATTGATAAAAATGAATCCTTCAATCGGGTCATGATAAACCAGCCCATCCATGTCTTTTGGGATCTTCCTTCCTTTAGTAACGAAATATGTTTTATTAAAAAGGGTTACATAACGCCTTATATTATCGAAGAATGGCTGAATTTCAGCAAAACTGGCTGACCAAAGCTGGTGGGCCTGCTTACACGACTTTAATAACTCAGCGTCAGCTCACGCATAGAGATTGCCGGAGGGACTCCCAGTAACGATTCACGGGTGAACATTGGTTTAATGATCGGTGTTTTGCTCTTTCCGTTCCAGTCAACATCCATCATTTCCGGCTCTTTGCACGAATGGATTATGATAGTGGCAATTGGCTGGCGATTTTTGTCTGTGAAAATGTAGGTACACAGAGGCGGGAATACATATCCTCCATAATCAGAAGCAGCTTCACTATCGTGCAATGTAAAGAAATAGTAGGCTTTTTCTCCTATAATAATATGAGACTGTATACCGTTATTGGTCGCTGCGTAAATCGCAGTGTTCATCTTATTTCCCCGGTAATCGAGATTGGTTTTCTGTTTAAGAATATAATGTTCAGTTAATTCCCTAGAAATTGTTACTCGTGGCGGTCTACCGTCATAATGATGACATTTGTCATTATCCCTTCAAAAGCTCGTGAGTATTCATTAGAGAAAGAAACATCATAGCCATCTCCAATAGCCTGTATTTTCTGATGAGTCGGTGCAGAAGCAGGTAAAATAGCCACCAGCTTTCCGCCCGGTTTAAGAAAGCTAAGCGCATGTAATACGTGGTAAACCCAACGATAGTTGGAATATGGAGGGTTCATCAGTATGCGGTCAAACAGGCCTAGTTCAGTTAGCTTCAATGTCAGGAAATCGCCCTGAACAGCGTCATAGCCCTTAAATCTAAGCGTTGCCGCTGCAACCGGGTGAATTTCTACTGCTAGAATATCAACCCCGTCAGGCAGCGTATAAAGAAGATCTCCAAATCCGGCACTGGGTTCAAGGACAGAATGTCCTTCACGTACTTCAGCAAAGTCAACGGCACGCCGGCGCACTTCACCTTTTGTTGGATAGAATTGGTGAGAGTCCTGATCTGGTAATGTGCCATTAATGAACAAGTATTCAAAAACAGGCTTTGGGTCGAAAGCAAAACGGTAGTATCCATTTTGTTTTTCATCCTTCTGACCACCGATCATGATGTATATTTTTTCAACCATATTGATACTCGATTGCGAGTTATTGTACAAACTAGGCAATGAATAGTCGTATACTGCCTCTCCATCTACAATCACGCTGGATCTTCCATAGCCCTCACGAGCTAACTCTCCAAAATGCTCAGTCACATTGATTGCCAAAATGTCTGAGTAAAGAGAGTATCTTTTGTCATTGATGAAATTATTGTTTTTATGCTTCATTCCGCGCTTTTTCTTCAACGGAATAACATTAGGATAACGGTAGGCAAGAACGACATTCAAAGCATCAGCTATCTTTTGACTTATCTGTACGTGTACAGTACCGTTCTTGTGCGGTTTAAGTAATATAGTGTCACCATCAATAGCGACCCATTCTCCGTAATATTTTGTTAGATCATGAAACAAGTTGTAGCTGTTAATTGTTTCTGCACCTTCACGGTTAAACATCAGACCGATAACCTTACGCAGATCGTTAATGTATTTCTGATTATCATAGTGACGGTTTGCCGAAGGCATAGCGTTAGCCACAATCATCCTGACCGAAAAACCTTCTGATTTATTGGTGAAATGTGTAGGCGATAATTTTTTAAAAACACCATCTACCATTTCACTGAAAAAATCTTTTCGTTCATCACAAAGAGTTTTAGCTGTAATCAGTACGGTTTCTATTTCAAACGGCTGCGGTCTTACTGATGGAAGAGAAAAACGATCGGCTTTTCTCCAGCGATCAAGGTCATCAAACCATTTTTCGCGCTTCTCTGTGGGCATGAAATTTTTGACATTGATGACACCTATCAATCGGTTCCAAAAATCCTGATCAAGAGCGCATATCGCTCGCTCTAAATCGAAGAATCGTTCAATACGTAGCGTGGCATGTAAGCTGTTCTGGCCCGCAGCGGTAACAAAATATGAAAATGCATCACCGTAACGATTACCCATAACCTTACAGTTAAGTTCGATCATCTGCTTTTTAATTATTGTGTATTCTTCAAGCAGCTTATGAACGTCATTGATGCAACCAAAACCTGAATAAGTTGTGCAATCTGTTTTGTTGTTTTCAATGAAATCCATCATGATGTAATCGGGGGCAGCATCGAAGCCAGACGATAAACATTCATCTTCAATTTTTTGGGTGATGGTATGTACGTTGGGTTCTTTTTTATGAATTGCTAAAATTGAAGCTACTGATTTAGTCACGGTAACATCCTTCAATAACTCAAGAGAGTATCACCCGGCGAAAAAACAAGAGAGATTGTCACCTCTGTTGTCTTAATGCCGATGTAGTTTGAAAGATGATCTTAATCTGGTCAGATATGGGGTCGAATAGTTAAAGCTGAGTTTTTATCAATCTCGAAGCATTTTTCTTCGCTATCAGCACAGATTAAATATTTCCCGGACACTAATTTCAGAATTTTCACTTCATTTCCCTCAACTAACCCTGCCCTTCGGCTGATCAAAAAAGACGTTTTGTCTGTTTTCACAGATATTTCACCAAAAGCCCTGTTACTAACTGAAATCGACTGAATGGTGCCTATGTTATAGGTTTCTTCAATCTCTTTTTGTTTGTAATTAAAACGTATGACTGAAAAAAAGATGAAACTAAAAAAAATTGCGGCATAAAGATAGTCCATACTACGAAAATATTTGATCGACTTCCGAGAAACAGAGGAAGATTGTTTTATTGTGTGCGTTCCAGACGGTTTGTTCTTATTTGTCATTACATACTGCCGCGTGGTTTTCATTTCAATATACTCATTTTGATTTTTCAGCCAGATTTAAGATGGTAAAAATATAAACTTTTGTATAGAATAGCACTCCAAAATCTACCAAGTTCCACATTTCTATATACCTTTTCATAATAGTGAGAGTATCAACATGCGGTGTTCCTTACCCCGCGTATCACTCGGGATAAGGAGTACTCCTATCATTTTGAAAAGCTATTTAGAATGTTCAGCCACGACCAAATTTTTTCTGAACGCCACCAACCATTTTTGATGGTGCCATTGTTCCCGAAACCTTGAGATTTCCAAATTTAATCTTTTCCTGAAAAACTGACAATTTTATCACCTTTTTTATAATCAAAACTGCCATTCAATATTTTATACCCAAGAATAACGTGACCCACTTTCACATTTTCAACACCATGTTGAAATTTTATCTCTCTAATATAATCACGTATTAAATTTTCTTTTTTATCATCAATTGCATTTTTTATTAAATAACCAATACCTTCTTTGCTTGCTTTTTCATTTTGCTCATTAACAACCTTATTAATCTCAACCAATTTATTTTCAGAGAAAACATATGCTATATAACATATGGTTAATGAAAAAAAACTGATTATTTTTATATACAATTGAATATCGCTACTTACACTGTCCATTTCCATTAAAAACAAAGGTATTATACTTATAATATAAAGATAAAAAGCAGTTTGCTTTCTATTTTCTGATTTTTTTAGAGTTTTATAATTTCTAATAATGAATCTTGCGCTCAAAATCCCATCCGGCCTGTCGTGTAAATCAAGGCTTTTCTCATTGTTTACAAAAAAACGGGCGTAATAAAGTTTTTTCCTTAACAATAATTCTCCCAAAAAAAACAATCTTATAAGTATGGATAGTTTCTTCTTTTTCCAATGGGCGCTCCCTCCTGTGATCGCATATTTCGATCGTCTTTTTATTTCATAATACTTGCTGTCTTTATAGACGCTCTGTGTGAAAAACAATGAAAACTCAGCAGCGATCAGAGCAATTTCATTTTTTCTAGAACTATTTTTCATGTAAATTTGATATTTTTTTTCAAGTCTTTCTTGAGCTTTTTTATGCGCATTTGTACTATTCATCTCATCTACCTTAGTTCTTCCATCACTCAAAGTTACTCTTTTCAAATTTCTCATAAAGCAAGCTCGATAACTTATCATCACTTATTTTACTGTCTTCATCATATTGAAATAAAGGTATCTTTATTTTATTTAGAAGTTCAACAATGAAGTCTCCCGCTCTGATATCAGTCAGTGTGCTTCGTGACATAATCACACCACGAATTTTTCCGCTGTTCAGATCTGTCACCACAAAATCGAAACGTGCATTGTTGAGCTTGTGGTTAAGGTGTTTGGCCCGTTCGGGATCAAATTCAATAATTTCTTTGTCAGGCCGGATAAGGTCGGTAATGCGAATCTTCGGTGAAATACGAAAATCTCCTGAAAGGATATTTTCAAGCCTCTTATATATCTCGTTTTGTTTTCGGTTAATGAGGTACTTATCTGCTACATATCCCTCATAGTGGCTCTGCGAAAGTTCAGATTCCATAGACAAACCATCCCTATCATCGTTGAATAGATCATGAATAGAGGGTTGGTGAACTTCAGCGTTTCCTTTATCTTTTGGCTTATCTGGCTCGGGTACTATGCCATTATTCTTTTCTTTGTCCCGCTTCTTACCCTCGTAAACAAAAAAAAAACACTAGCAATAAAACCCCTATTATCAAAGTCACAAAAGCTATTAACTTTAATGGCATACCTACCTCATTGATATAGCTTCGTTGATTATCTGCATGAAAATGAGAAGACCCCATAGCCTGTCAGTCCGTAAATGCCAAAGTAATATTTGATGCACTTCTTGTGTCTGCTTGCTATGTCATAAAGCAACACCATCATATGTAACCAGCTGGGCAACATATACCTTTTTTTTCCAGACATCCTAAAATTCATCATGCCATCTTTCATACGTCCAAGTGCCTGCGCACGCTGTTGAGGTGTTAACTTAGCAGGTTGCTCTTGGAATACGGTTTTGGGCACAAGATTAGATACAACAGGATCAACTACTACGGAAATACCGATATGTTTTGCATATTCTTCAGCCTGTTCAGGTGTCCATCTGAGCATAGGTATGGCCCTCTCAATTTAAAATACCTCTAAATTTATTCATATAGTATATGGATAGTGAATAAAGAAACTGTTTTCGGTGACTATCGTTCAATCTCGGAAATTTTGTTTTGCGGTAGCACTACCAATAAAAAAACAAAGCAGACAATAAAATAATTTTTGTATTATTGTCCGCTCAGCACCGTAATAATGACATCAGATCAAATGCTGCCATTAATTAATAATGGGCTAATACGGTCTATATCTTCAGCAATCGTATCCGCCCGGTGACCATCATATTTATGCTTTTGCTTCTCCTGTCCCCTCTCCGTCATGGTCTGACTTGAGTTCAGCTTCGCCACCGAGATCCATAATCATCGTATTGATAAGAGCCATTAACTCGCCGGTATAGAGAACAAAATCTGCATCGAAACGCTGCGGAAAATCGTCGTTATCAATATCGTCGTTTTGCTCTTTCAGAGTCTCACTGAAGCGAATACGCCCAATGGTGACGTCATCATTAAGTATGAAACTGATACGCTCCTGCCAATTCAACGCCAATTTTGTCACGACTTTACCTGTTTCAATATGACCCACAATCTCATCACAAATTAATTCTTGATTGCGAACTGACACTGTACCACCTTCTTCAAGAAGCGTTTTCAGAGTAACATCATTACCGAACATAAAATTGGCTGGTAGGTTTCCGGAGCGGACCCACTCAGTAAGTGTCAGTTCAACCGGTTTTTTCATTGTCAGTGGAACGATAGGTAAAGAGCCGATGGTTTTACGCAGTAATGCAGTAACGTCTTCAGCCTTACGGGTGCTGCTGGCATCAATGATGATGAGGCTGGCCTGCGTATCGATCCAAATATAGGTTCGGTTCGCTTTCGGCAGGGTAATTGGCAGAAGCTCATACAAAATGTCGTCTTTTAGAGTTGCTATTTCAGTGCGCTTTAGTTTGCGTAGTTGTTCTGCCTCCAGTTTGACAACTTTTTCATTCAACTTTTCTTTGATAATTGATGACGGGATATTTTTTTTCTCGCTTTTCATACAAAGCAGGATTGTACCAGCAGCCCGATGAGTCAGACTTTCGAACTCATCTCCCATAGGTGAAATCCACCCACTTTTCGCTATATCCTGTGCTCCGCATGAAGTAAATTTAAAATGCCCTGCCTGTTCATCCAGTTTAGAGAGATCAATATTCCGAGATAAACGGAAGACGATCAGGTTTTTTACGGAGAAATGTGTTCTCATGATTAGTCCCTATATGTTGTAAATTTATCTGGGTATCGAGTAGCTAGTCTGGTGATATTACTGCTGATATAATCAAAAATATTCTCATCATCATGATAATTAATAAATATTTTCTTAATATCATCGGTCTTAACCGTTCTAAATAAAATGGCAAGGTAAAATATACCCAGAGTAGAGGCCATAAAAAGAGCAGTAGAAAACCCCGGTGAGGTTAAATATGCAATATTCTTGGTACAAGGGAATAAAGCAGCCAATATAATCAGCGGTAAACAAACCGTTGCCATCAAACTATGTTTTTTATATAAAGCCCTCTGTCGTTTAAAATATGTGTCGTTTTTCATGATTATTATCGCCTCCGAGTTTTCTTGTTTTATGTTATGGTTTACTTCAACGGATACCCATAACCAGAACACCTTAACTACTAATATAAAAATTTTAAGATCGAGATAAGGTGGCCCGAAGTCAGTAAGGGGAAAATAATTGAGTTTTTTAAACAGAATCAATATATATTTATTCAATAACTAAAAGGCAACTTCCTTGTTGCCCTTGACTTTATTTATAGTTTACTAAATTAAGCTAACTGTTACAGTGGCCTCGTCGAATCCGACTAGTTCAAGAGATTTTACTACTCGATCAGTAAGCCATCCTTCTAATAAATCATTAGTGATCTCTTCTGGTGATGTGCCATCTGGCAGTTCTTTTAACTCAATTTCCAGTGCTTTTTCTCTGTTCATTACTATATTAACTGATGTATCCATGATTTTACCTTTTTAAAGTTGATTACATAAATGTAAAAAAATCACAATTTGGATTTTTATAAAGCACACATATAAATAATTTTATTTTTAGCTAAACTTACTCAAAGATAATCTATGTGTTAAAATTATTACCTAACCCTCTGAAATTTAACATGCCAAACAAATGGATTTATATTTTCAATCACTACCTTCCAAAATTCAGATAAGTTATTTAAATCACATGATTTATACTTTTCTTTAATAAGGCACAAAGTTTCGTTGTTAATTAGCCCACGATAAAAAGCCTCTTTTATAGTCATGATATCTTTTAATCGTATAAGTTTAATACTTATAATCTCTAATGTTATACGAGATGCCCAGTATGGCATATCACTGGCAGAAAGATACTCACTGTGAGATGACTCATCAAATGTCCAATTTTCAGGAATATCTTTAGAATTGGGATAATATTCCCCCCCACCAGCTTGGTATTCAATATGGATTTTTTTGTAGTCATGTACATTCAATATGCAATTACGCGAAATAACTGGACTCCAATTTTCACGAACCCACAACAAATCACCTATTTGACCATATGGGCAGCGATACTGATTTGATAAAATCAATCTTTTTCCATTTCCGATGTAAACGAAAGGATAAAATTCACCTTTTTTATCCATTGAAAAACCATCATAGTAATTATTTTGTTTATTACTAAACAAAACGAATTTTTCTATGTGATTTTCATTTAAAGCAAGGTTAATCATTCTTTCATCTAGAAGAATATTATTTTCTATCATACCTACGCCTTAGTTAGTACATGCCGTTTAAATGGTGTTAATCCAAAAACACAGGTTATTTAAATGTACTTAAATTCTATCATGACATTTAAATAGCCGAATACCTTTGAACGAACTTTTGATGAAAATGAAAAAATCTTCTAGCCATCCTAATTCTCATATCTAAGGCTTCAGAATCATCCTGAAATATTTTTTATTTTTTTATAAAGTAATCACAGTGTTTTTTAAACCCATATCGAAAATATTATACCCACACCGATTACAAGTCAGCATTCGGCTAATTTATTGCATAGTTAGCTATATCTTTTTCTATCAGTTCATCAGGAATATCAATCTCACGACCTAATTCAGTGGCAACCACAGCACGGCAAACTGCGATTTTTTGGGTTTCGCCACGCATACAAGCTAAGCCTGTTCCTGCCTGATATTTTTTGAGATTGTTTTCCGAACACTCGTAGAATCTAGATGGATATATGTCATATTTTTCAATCAATTGACCACATTGCGCCCAATCTGTAGATGGATCAAAATTATACAAGCCGTGATTGGAAACATAATAATCACTATCAGATAATTTCATCCATTTCCTTCCACTAGGTAGAGTTTTTTCTGTAGCACCAATTGCGACAGCCACAGCCCAGTCCAATGCACGACCTGTAAGTTCTGATGTTTTAATTTTCATATTGTCCTTTCTACTTATGTAGTAGCTAAATGCCCCTTCCACTCAAAACATTTTTGAGGCTATTTGTCATATCCCATTCTTTAGAAAAGATAAATTATCATCAACTTTGGCGATAAAATCCTACTATGATAAATAATTAACCATATTAAAAACTAATATTTTTTTATTAACCAGATGGCGTTCAAAGTCTTTATAAATCTAGATTGTATATGGTCTAAAGACATATAGTTATAGCTTTAAAGTATCACAAAAATTATAACAATCGATATTATTTAAATAATAAAACATATACTTTATAAGTATATTTTAATTTCATATGATGAATCTAAATTAAAAAACTCCTAATTATTAATTTAATAGAGATAAAACAATAGATCGGACTTAACGTCCGGCCTATTATTTTAATTCCCCACACCACATAGCAGCTATTAGATAATGATATTCTCCCCAGAACATCATTTCTTAATGTTCAAAAAAACATCAATATTCTTGGTTTTGTTGAACAGAAATTCTATTACTTCTGTTTAACTTTTTAAGATTTTGCACCCTATCTTTAATAGCCATTTCTGTTGGCAATCGCTCTATAGAGCTAGCTCCATAAAATCCGTGGCAGTCAGGACATGAGTCCAAAACATAGGCAACATCTTTAGGTTCCGAAATAGGCCCTCCATGACACAGAACTATTATGTCATCTCGGATAGCCTTAGCCGCCGAAGCACAAGTGTTGATCAGAGATATACTGGTTTCTAAATCACATGAAGTACAAGCACCAATATCACCACCAATTGTTAGTCCCAAATGCACAACGATAATATCAGCACCTGCTTTTGTCATTGCAACTGCATCGTCCGGGCCAAAAACATAAGGAGTAGTTAACATCCCTTTTTCATGTGCCAGACGAATAAGTTCAACTTCCAGTCCATAGCCCATATCTGTTTCTTCCAAGTGCTGTCTAAATTTTCCGTCAATAAGCCCCACTGTTGGAAAATTCTGAATACCTGAAAACCCCAGAGCTTTAAGTTCATCAAGAAAAAGAGAAATATTACAAAATGGGTCAGTTCCACAAACCCCAGCCAATACAGGAGTTTTTTTAACTACAGGTAATATTTCGTTTCCCATTTCTTTGACAATTTGGTTAGCATTACCGTATGGCATTAATCCGGCTAATGAGCCTCTGCCCGCCATTCTGTAACGCCCTGAATTATAAACAATGATAAGGTCTACACCTCCTATTTCCTCACTACGGGCAGAAAGACCAGTACCTGCTCCTGCTCCGATAATAAGTTCACTACATTCAATTTTTTTCTTAATTGTTTTAATAATATGATCATACTGCATCATTAAAAATTCCCTGATGTTGCATTACTTCTTCAAAATGCTGTTTAACAAGAGAGCAAAACTGCGGTGAATTAATATGGGAAGGTGTTTTTATGATTTTCCTCTGTTCAGTTTGATTCACCGTTTTTTCTAACCCATCACTGAACGCCTGCGTTGCAGCCGGTAAATAGAAAGGCTGTTCAGGGCAATCCAGCGCAGAAAATCCACCTTCTGGAATAATGAAACGAATTGGCCCATTACATTTGTTGAGCTTATTTCCTATCCAGACTCCAAGTTGATAGTTTTCTTCAGGTGTGGTTCGCATCAACGTTACCTGCGCATTATGCTCGATAAACGTCCGATTTCTGTAACGTTCTGGTATTGTTTCTTTTGAACCAAAATTAATCATATCCAGTGCACCAGCACTACCTACCCACGGAATATTTTTTTCTGCAATGATATCTAAGCGAGTATCAGGACAACTCAAAACACCATCAAATAGCAGATCCGCAATTTCTGTTAGCGTAATATCTAAGACACCAAGTAACTCACCATCACTGGCTAATTTCTCCATACTTGTTCCACCGTTACCAGTAGCATGGAAAGCCAGACAGTCATATTCGGTATCTAGCTCTGCGGTAAGCTGATTAATACATGATGTAGTAACACCAAACATGGTTAACCCTAAGCTAGGTCTGCTTGCTTTGATTAATGGCATCATATAATTGACAGAACCAGCCATCATATTTGCAGCATTAGATAATATCGAGCGAGAAATATTGTTTAATCCACAAAGGTCAGTGACTGTATAGAGCATAGCAATATCACTGGCACCGATATAACCAGCAACGTTTCCTGATGCCATCGTTGATACCATTATTTTTGGTAACCCAACGGGTAAACTCTGCATAGCAGGCGTAATTAATGCTGTTCCACCTGAACCACCTATACCAATTACGCCAGCGATATCGTCGATTGAATTGTGTAAAAAATTCGTCAAAGCAACAGACATTGCCGAGATCGCTTTACCTCGTTCACCACAAAAAACTGTGTCACTCCCTTCCGGGTTGTATCCAGTGATCTGGAATGGAGATATATCGACCTTTTCATTTTGTTTATCATCTACTGGCGTTGAGGTAGATACATCTATAATCATTGAATCCACACCAGCAAGGCATAAACAAGATTTCAACCAAAGAAGTTCTTCCAGTTTTGTGTCTGCTGTTCCAATGATCCCTACAAACCGACTCATATCACTAACTCCGTGTACATGGAAAAATTTTGAAAAATCGAATGTAAAGCTATGCTAATATTTTCTACCATGCAAGATATTTTTTATCCTTAAGGATATTTTTTATTATTAATGATATTTTTGGCTTTAATCGATGTTCAACCAACCCTTTTAAGGTATTTGAATAATGCTATTTGATGAAAAAAATCTATCTCCAATCCGACGCCGTACTCTTGAAAGGATGACTAACGCAGCTTTGAAGCTATATAGTAAAAAAATGTTTCCATCCCCTAAAGAGATTAGCAATGAGGCAGAGTATGCAAAGATTACATTGCGCAGCTATTTTCAAACCCATAATGAATTTGTGGAATATGTTGTGAAACAAGTTATCGGTTCTTTTGTTGCACCCAAAATAGGCTCTGACGCGGAAGAAAATGTTGAAAAACTGTTCAAATGGGGGTATGGGCAAATAGAAGAGCATGAAGCATTGATGAGAGATGCTTTACGTATAGCACAGCTTCGTTGGCAAGAAACGGTATCTAAAGAAGAAAATTGTAATCAGCTATCATTTATAAAAAAAAGTAACCGCAGAGAGTCACTTTCACTTGCTCTAGAACCTCTTAAAAATCAGCTTAGTGATGACACTGTACATAAAATTGTTATGTTACTTTCAGTGTTATACGGTACAGAGGCTATGGTTGTACTGAAAGATACTTTTAACTTAGAGAACGAGGAAATTATAAATTTAACTACTTGGGCAGCAAAAATGATCATCCGTCAAGCCATCGCTGAAAGCTAAAATAGAATATTGTATATAAATGAAAAAAAACCGGGCAAAAGCCCGGTAACACTTTAAATTTAACCTAGAAACCAGTGAAACCACTTCAATAATTGATATATTCAATACAAAAGTAGAATAATAATTTTGTAGTAGTTTTTTCACTTAGAAATAGGATAATAATAAATTTAACAATTTCAGTAAAGTGATAATAAATAATTGATATTAATCTTTATTTTACTAAAATAGTATAAATAATAAACATTATAATGTGAGGTAACTGTTAAGGTAGAGGTGAAAACTAAGATTCAGAAAACAGGATGGGATAATGGATATATGCTGAAATTCCTCACGGGGGTTTTATGTCAGCATAATTTAGATTCGTTCATCTTGATTTCATTCTCCTTATAGCTTGTCCAATTAACGAATCTATGTCGTATTGACCTGACTATAAGTGCAAGCATTTAATAACAATCATGCTTGCATTTATTTCTATTTCCCTACTACCTCATTTTCATTATCGAATGTAGCGACGGAACGGTGGTAGAGAATCAAGAATACCCTTTCCGTAACGCTTAGTGACAAGACGGTTATCAAGAATCGTAACTGCACCGGTATCTTTTTCTGTGCGGATTAACCGCCCCACGGATTGAATCAGCTTAATACACGCATCAGGAACAGAAATTTCTTCAAATGTATTACGCCCAACTGAATCCATCCATTCAGCAAGCGTCAGACTGACCGGATCAGTTGGCACCATAAACGGTAGTTTAGCAATAATGACGTTATTACAGTAATCCCCCGGTAAATCCACGCCCTCTGAAAAGCTGGCCATACCAAAAATTACACTTGGCTCGCCGTGATCAATGCGCAACTTATGACGGGCAACAATCTCGCTTTTAGGCAGTGTAGTCTGCATCAAAATACTCTCTTTTTGCTCATCAGGCATCATGTCAAAAACATCAGCCATCTGGCGTTTAGAAGCGAAAAGAACAAGACAGCCTTTTAGGCGATTCACCAGCTTAGGTAACATAGTACCGACCTCCAGTGTATGCCCTTCAATGTCCTTCGGGGAAAACTTCATATTAGGAATAAACAGAACGCCATTTTCTTCGTAATTGAACGGACTTTGAGCCAGTAAGGTAGGCGTTGTTGGTGGTAAGCCAGCTTGATCTAGATAGGCATCAAATTTACCCAGAGTACGGATAGTTGCAGAGGTGACTATAGCTGAAAAAACCACACTCCACACATCTTTCATCAGCATATCCCCGGCATGTACAGGGCTGCTATTGATGACTATTTCGTTTTTCTTTTCACGATTAACGTCAACCCAGCGGGCAAAAGGAATACCGTTTTTGTCGCGATGTTTAACGTTAACAAAATCACTCCATGCCGTTATTAGGGTTTCGAAACGATTAGTCAGCTCCCCCACAATCATTTTGTGCTCTCCGGCATCAGGATTGTTCTTCAAGTTGCCATCAATTATTAATGACATCTTGCCATTAATTTTGTTCATATCGCCTAAGATCTTCCCGACAATTTTGGCATAATTAATAACCTCTTTTGGCGTTTCTCCGGAAGGAAAAATACAGGTTTCACGTTTGTCATACTCAGATTTGAAAGGTAGTGTTCTCAACAAGAAGTCTTTTGTTTCCACCAGTTCTTTTTTCAGTTTGGTTGTTTTAGAGTGTAGCTCAGTTGCTAGTTGCTCCATTTCATTATTGTAATTATCCACCAGCGGGATAATCATATCGAAAATCTCATCAACCCACTTCACTGTTGCATCGATGGAGCATGAAGAAGCGAAGTGATTTATTGCTTTACTGGTCAGGTGATGACCTTCATCGAAGACAAAAATGCTTTGTTTTGGGTCAGGCAGCACTACACCTCCCCCCAGAGACAAATCAGCCAAAACGATATCGTGGTTTGCTATAACAACGTCAACACTATCTAACTCTTTACGAGCCTTGAAGAATGGGCAGATTGCGTAATACGGGCAGAGGTGTGATGGACATTGGCCCACAACAGCATTAACTTTTTGCCAGACTTCATCGCGTACCTCGACGGAATAAGTATCGCGATCACCATCCCACAGCCCATCGGCGAATTTGTCTTTGAGTATTTTAATGCTCTGATCTTCATAGCCAAAAATACTCATTCTTTTATCAGACTCACGTTCAGCACGGAGTTTACAAAAATAGCGACCACGACCTTTCACCATTGCAAACGTAAAATCTAAACCTGCATTGGTACGAATATCAGGCAAATCTTTGAACACAACTTGTTCCTGTAATGCGACAGTCGCGGTAGACAAAATTAATGTTTTCTTTTTGGCCTTTGCAAGAGGGATTAACGGGATAGAATAACCCAACGTTTTACCAGTGCCAGTGCCAGCTTCAATGACACACACAGCGGGATCGCCAGTACGCTGGCCTTCATTGTTCACTTCAATACTGTTCACGATGTCATAGCATAAGTTCATCATTCGCTTTTGCCCTATCCGAGCAGTTACCCCCTTGTGCTTCAAAAAGGACTCATAGGCGGTTGCGATAATTTCGCTGGTGGTCTGCGTTGGCTTAGCAGTCATTTCAGTTGGCCCCGATGGTTAAGATAGAATGATTTTATCATTGCCGACTGGGGGCCGAAGGGATTGACTAACTATTGAAGGGCTAACATAGGAACCCTCGCTAATGACGAGTAATTGTAAGAATATTATGGTAAATGGAATGGCTGAGGCTCTTTTTCGTTGTGTATGTAGAGTGGATGTTTTGGTTGTCCTGATTTATTTATTTCTAAGACAAACAACTCTTTGTCTATCAAATCCAACACATTCTTATACCTACCCAAATGGATACCCTGATTGCCCCATGCAACTATGACCATACCGGCTTCATCTGAATGTTTTTTAATATATAGATCGTTATCTGGCCCTATTGGATTATCTTCGGCAAATAGATCGCTAGGTCGTGTAGCTCTGAAAGCAAACAGATTGCACATATACATTCCACCGAAACCTAGTTTTTTGGCGAAACTTATGCATCTCTTTATCGTCGGATCATCTGTTTCATGGTCTGCTGTTGATGGGTTTAGTCCGATAAACATGAGATAGGGCTTACTACTATCCCAAATTCTACATAGATCATACCTGTACTTACCACACTTAGAGATAGTCGCTGATGATTTCATTGGCGTCCTTATTTTTAAGATAAAGAAAGTATTATATTCCCGCACGCGCTGGGCGAAGATTTACGACGTATCTTGTCGTTATATACCCTTCGTCTTTCAAGTTGCCTCTTTGTTGGCTGCACTCACTCGCCCCGGTCACATAGTTATTTATGCTCCCGGGGATTAGCTCCCTTACCGCCGCGATGCAGCTTGAAATCCATTGGGTATAGAGAATTATCTTGTGACCATTGTGTCACATATGAAGAGAAATCATAATGTTGTTAATACTGCCATATCCTGTGAAAATATCAAAAGATGCTAGTTTCAACGTTTGCGGCACGTTATGGAAAATTTTTTGACCGATGAAAGAATATATTTTTGAGGTAATAGGTGTTAAAAAGTCACAAAAGACGTATTTTGGTTAAAAAAATAACAATACCGCATTGAACTGAACTGGCTATGTATATCTCATTAATAATTGGAGTGATCTTTGAATAACAAATTAAAAACAATATTTATTTTTTCTCTAGGTTCATTAATCATCTGTATTGTCGTTTTATTCAATATAATAATAAATTTTTTTGTAACCGATGAACTGACTATTAATCAAATAGTTATAAGCATCAACTGTATGATCGCCGGAATTATTTTCCATTATACCTGTCGCGTAATTAATCAGGCTAGATTACATGAAAAATATCTCGATGAGGTATTCAAATGGCCGGGAAATGACAAATTCACAGTAATAGTCAAGAACAACGGTATCACTACTGAATTCAACGAATGGGTGGCCCAACAAACTAATCCCATCACGATCCGTCAAGCAAATTTCGGACTTGGACATGCTTTAGCCCAAGCCTACCAAATTGAAAATAAAAGAGAATCAGATTGGGACAAATTTATCTATTTTTTGTCTATGAAAGCTATAAAATTTATCAAATTCATCAGTACGATTGCTTTTTTATTAGGTGGTGTATCTCTGGTGCTATTGATTACAGATAAGCAAACATTACTCGGAACGAAATTAGCTATCAGTATCTCTTTATTCGCATTCGGGGGTTTTATGACATTTATGGCACGTAATATGCGTAAAAAAAAGGTAGAAATTATCCTTTCTGAAACGATTAGTATCAAGAATATTGATGTCTTAATGGAGAAAGCCATCAATCATAATATGCACGAGGAATTTTGTGACATTATGCGCACCTCAGCTAGACCTAGAACGGTTCAAGATGCAATGAAAATTATTCACCAAAAAAGTCAAGTAACACAATCTTTTCCTGCCTAATCACATAAGGAAAAATTTGTGAAATGAACGCGATTTGTCACTCTTAGTATCACCGTAAGAGTGGACCCTGTTTCTAAATTTGTGTAATTGCCTGTTTTTGATATGTTTAATTTATCAACTAAAACAGGTGAAAAGATGGACGAGAAACAGTTACAAGCCCTGGCTACTGAGCTGGCTAAAAATCTCAAAACGCCCGAAGATTTAAGTCAGCTCTCCCGTTTCCTCAAAAAACTGACCGTGGAAACGGCCCTTCAAGCCGAACTGGCCGCACATCTGGGCCATGAAAAACACCAACCCAAAACGGGTTCTAATACCCGAAATGGCTACTCTGCTAAAACGCTAATGACTGAAGAAGGCGAACTGGCGCTGCAAATTCCCCGCGATCGTGAAAGTACCTTTGAACCCCAAATCATCAGGAAAAATCAAACGCGGATTACGGGCATGGACAGCCAGATACTGGCCCTGTACGCCAGAGGAATGACCACTCGCGATATCGCCAGCGCGTTCAAAGAACTCTATGATGCTGAAGTTTCACCGTCACTGATTGCCAAAGTGACCGATGCGGTCAAAGAGCAGGTCATTGAGTGGCAAAGCCGCCCCCTGGACAGCTTGTATCCGATTGTTTATCTGGACTGCCTGGTGGTTAAAGTGCGTCAGGATAACCGGATTATCAATAAATCGGTCTTCATCGCGTTAGGCATTAATACCGAAGGTCACAAGGAACTGCTGGGCTTATGGCTGGCCGAGAATGAAGGAGCGAAGTTCTGGCTTGGCGTACTGACAGACCTCTATAACCGGGGACTGAAAGATATTTTTATCGCGTGTGTGGACGGGTTAAAAGGGTTTCCGGAAGCGATTAATACCGTTTATCCACAGACTCGGGTGCAGTTGTGTATTGTCCACATGATACGTAATAACCTGCGCTATGTATCCTGGAAAGATGCCAAAGCGGTTGTCAAAGATCTCAAGCAGATTTATCAGGCCCCGACAGAAGAAATAGCGTTACAAGCTTTGGACGCTTTTGCTGAACAATGGGATGGGCGTTATCCACAAATTAGCCGTAGCTGGCGAGAAAACTGGGATAATTTGTCCACGTTTTTTGCCTATCCAACTGAAATCCGGAAGGTGATTTATACGACGAATGCCATCGAATCGCTAAACAGTGTCATTCGGCATGCTATCAAGAAACGCAAAATCTTCCCGTCGGATGATTCGGTGAAAAAGGTGATCTGGTTGGCGATTCAAGCGGCGTCTAAAAAATGGACTATGCCTATCCAAGATTGGCGTCTTGCGATGAGTCGTTTTATGATTGAATTTGGTGACCGTTTAGACGGTCATGTTTAATTGGAAATGGCGATTACACAAAATACTAAACAAGGTCTAAGAGTGACAAAAAACCGCAAATAAATACTTGCAGTCCAGTCCAGTTAATAGGTAACCTACTAATTTGGGTGATAGTGGCTGGAATTAGGTATTTCTTTCTGCCTCCTGAATTTTCTTGATATCGTTTTCCAAGAACTGCAATTGTGTTTTTGCGCCTCGCAGGCGAACCTTTGTGTTTTTTTCTTCCCGTTGCAGGTTGTCACACGAAGCTCTCAGATCATCTCGTTGTTTGAATAATTTTTTAATTTCCCTCACTGTGTGTTCAGCTTCACGCGCACATTCCAGTAGATAATCAAATGCATCGATATTACAGCCACACTGATTACATTTGACGATGCGATATTGTTCATTGATTGTTATCGCAGGATGTTTACAGCGGGATTGTTCGGGTGTTTTATGAGTGATTGTGGTGCTAGCGCTAATTTTATTATCGTTATTAAATTTGAGAGTAACGATTTTGTCTGTCATTTTTCCTCCAATCATGCGTCCCATTCAGCATAGGCACGGGTTCACAAGGTAAAATCACAATATGGCCCATGCGCCAACAACCATTACATATCACTTTATCCCCTTCATACAGCCAGTCTTCGTACCCTTTTTCTGTCTCAACTAATGCGCTTTTCATACCGCATTTTTCACAATCACCTAACCAAAGCTGGCCTTCCTTTGCCAACAGTAGATAATATCGTTATGAATGCGCTGAAATATTGCTTTTTTATAGCTATGACTCTGTTGGAGGTAATAATTTATCAGTCAATTCACGTATGTTTTTGATAATTTTTTGCTGTTCAGCATTCAACTCCCCTTCTACCATAGAAGCGTGAGTAAGACTTTCATGACAACGTTTCCATGCCTGCCATTCCCAATGAAGGTGCGAGAATATAGATCTACTGTCAATGTTATAACTTTCACCGTCCCTCTGCTCTTGAACTACAAGGAGCGGAACTTTGTAACGTTCAGCCACATCTGCTTCAAAAAGTGCTTTCAAATCAATCATACTTTTGACTCCTTTTTTACGTTAATTAAATTTAATCATAATTTTTTTAGGTCAAACAGCTGAAAAGAAAAAAATGCAACTATTGCATAACCCTTTTAAAGTAAGAAATTAATTTAGCGGCTGACCGTTATTAAATGTCTGAGAGAGAACATGCTGACTGCGATCAATCCAATCCTGAGCATTGTTGCAATCAACGTTAGCTTCGACAATCTGGCGGGCCGATGTATACATTGAGCTGTAATAACCTCCGCGAGAAGAAAGCACCATGCGCACGCCATTCAGGTACGCATACACGGGATCACCTGCAATGGCAGTATCAATGTTTGCATTACGGTCGTCACAGAATTGCTGACGCATATTAGCGATGTCTTTAGCCACCAGCACGCACTCAGGACAACTTTCTTTATAGGCCCTCAGTGTTTCAGGTGTTTCACCAGCAATTCGAGTCGGCTGTACTTTAGAATAATTATCCGTTTTTGCCTGAGTGTTAAACATTGATGCCATTGTTCCAGAACTAACAAACATGGCTATAACACCGCCGAGAACAATCCCAGAACGGAGGTACTTTAATTTATTCATGAAATCACCTTTTCACTTTGAAAATATGTGCGGAGAACTAACAGAAATAAATAACATGTATCATACATCGCCTGATCTCAAGTCCAAAATCCCCCCCATTACTTATGCGTGACACAGTTTACTGCTGAATGTATGCTATTCATATACAATATGATTAAGAGTGTGTGATATGTCAGAAATAAAATCGAAGCATCGAATGTCAGCTATACAAAGGGATATCCTTTTTTCGTTATTTCTTCTGGATAAAAAAATGAACAGTCCTGTAGCTGTCAGTGACCTACGTAAAATTTTAAATAAAACTCGCGCTGTAGATTTGCAAATCAGCAATTTTTCAGTGTCATGCAAGACTTTGAAAGACAGGGGTTACCTGCTCAAATACAGAGACAAAATAACACTGCGCGTGGCGTACCGGCTGACCGAAAAAGGGATGGAGGAAGGAGAAAAGGAATACGTTAAGAGAATGAATACAATTACATAAAAATGCTGGGATAATCCCAGTATTTTTATTCTTTATTTTCTTGAATTAACTTACAAATACTTTTAATTTTATTTGATATTTCATTGTTATCTAAGTTTTGTTTTTCCATTATCCTTTAATTCATATTATGAAGGTTCAGTTGTAGATCTAATTTTTGTAGTAATCTGCTCTTTCAGTTCCCTTATGACTATCAAAATATCAGCGTACATAACAGAGTCTGCATTTCTACCGTCCTGCTTAGCTTTTGTATAAAGCATCTGAAATTCCATGAAAACGTTGTCTATTCCGGATAAAAATAACTCATTTCGGATTCTGGCTGTGGATTGGGTTCCACTGGTAACAGAGCTTAGTGCGGTCAAAAGGTCTTTTGCTACACTCAAAGTTTCAGGTTCGGCGTTCTGTAGCCTTTTATGATCCGTATATTTCAGTAAACGGCGGATAATTTTATCTGTAACATGAAGCAAACTCCACAGGTAGAGATTGTCATTTTCCAGTGTGCTTTTCTCTGAGATTTTTCGTGTCACCAACTTTTGAATGCGGTTATGAAAGTCCACTTCCCAAGTGGACGCAGCGATCCCCATCCATTCATCAGTTTGCTGCCGGGTTGACTGAAAATCAGGAAAGGCACTTATCAGTGGAAAAGCTTTCTCCCAAGACACAACTTCTCCATTAATCATCACACCATCAGATTGCGTCGATAAATCTTTTACGGACGAGAGTATCGTCCGCATTTGCTCTGCTTCAATTAACAAGTCAAAGTGTGACTTATTCATTTATTTCGCTCCAGTAAATCATCTGGATGGGTAAACACTGGTGCTCGCCCATGACGTAAAAAATACAAAGTGTCATTATGTTCGCGCCGTGAATTAATTTGTTTTTCTTTTTTAGTACAAAAGAAATTACGAAAAAAATGGATAATTGTTTTACTTATGCCACTCATTAATATAATTACTCCACCTGCACTTTATTTAATCGGAGAATATCAGTATCGTTCAATCAATGGAAATAAACCCTTTTATACCATATGAATCATGGTATTAACTTGCACTCCTTCGCGATATCAAGCACATTTCCGTTTCTGATAATTTGACCAATATTCTTTATCTCATCCACACTGTCAGCAGCACAGTTGCTTTTCTTGATCATCATTGAAACCACGTTATCAGGAGCAATTCCCTGTTGATCTGTTTTATAGTCCGGTGCTTGCAATGAAAAAACATAGAATGCAGCCACCGCACCAAGGATGACTAAAAACATACTTCTCATCAACGCTGAGAGTACTAAAAACCCGATAAAAGCAGCTCCGCTATAAATTATGGCATCCACCCAACTACCGTTGTTAGACAATGACTGTAAAGCAGTCTGTAACTCATCCATTACGTTTATTCCTATCAGTTATTCTTCTAGGCTAACCATCGGTAAACGTTTGGGCGTTCCTAATTTCTGAACGCTCTCATTTGCTCAAATTTATCTTTGCCGTTTTATCTGGATATCCGAAGGGATTTCACTATCTAAATAACCGTAATGGCATGTTTTTTATATTGTTTTCCAATCGGTGCAAACGGGATATCATCATCAAAATCCATTGGTGGCTCATTGCTTTGCGGAGTCGGAGACTGTGCCGGACGAGATGATTGAGTGCCATTTCCACTGAATTGTTGAGACGCCTGTGGTGGTTGTGGTTTTCCCCAACCGCTTTGTGCAGGTACATCCTGTGCTGCATTACTGCGACCACCCAGCATCTGCATTGTGCCACCAATAGGCGTAACAGCTACTTCTGTCGTGTAACGATCCTGACCAGTCTGGTCTTGCCATTTTCGTGTCTGTAAAGCACCTTCAATATAAACCTGAGAACCTTTACGCAGGTACTCACCTGCAACTTCTGCCAATTTGCCGAATATAACTACACGATGCCATTCGGTTTTCTCTCTCATGTCACCAGTTTGCTTGTCGCGCCATGACTGGGAAGTAGCCAGCGTGATATTTGCGACAGCCCCACCATTAGGTGAGTAACGAATTTCTGGGTCTTGTCCCAGATTACCTATGAGAATAACCTTATTTACACCTCTAGAAGCCATAATATGTACCTTTTCGTTGATGGTGATTAATGATGTTTTATGATGCCAATTTTACCATTCACAAATTGATGCCAAAGTCTTTTTAACAAAAAAGAAAGAATTAGCCTGATACACCAAAAGAAAAAGGCTGCAATATATAGATAGCAGCCCAATCTACAGCTTTAGTTTTTATAGTGATGGCCTTTATAATTAGCTCTTCACCATCATCAAGCTAGACAGAGTGCTTTTGTCCCGAGCTATTGAACAATCAAACATGCCATAAAGAAAAAATTACCTGATTCTTTCATAACAAACTGGGGTTATAATTATAGAATATTATTTTTTAATTCTGAATCAAAGAATTGTTTTACCTTATTTATAATCATTGGTTTTATTATGTTGTTCCAACGATTGACTTCTGATTCAGTAGACCATATGGGGTTATCTATTACATCTTGTATTCTCTCAGGGGTGAAACATTCAAGTAATTCAAGGAACTCTTTAGCTGAATTAATATTACCATCGTATTTATGCAGCAGTTCAGAAGCAAAGTTGCGAGCTTCCAACTCAAAATAATTTTCGTCTTCTTTTTTAGGAAATAAAGCATCACCTAATTTACTATCGTATGATGGATAAATTTTTTCCTCGCCACGTACCTCAGCAATTTCTCTCAATTGGGCGCTCAAGATTTCAGCCAGTCCTTCAGCTTCTTCTCCGGTAGCCATATCAACCACCAGCATTATTTTGCTGTCGTTTTCTTCGATAGCAAAAACACCGTAAGACTCATAATCACTTTCTGTCAGGTGATTAGCATCACTATGATCGCAAATTAACTCACCATGAGAATTGATAGGCCCATAACTGATAGCCTGATAGGTCGCGTCGTAGCCCAGCGGCAATGAGTTCATCACGAACAGGCGCAGTGGCTGAATATCATATTCAGCACTGTTCTTAGCTACCTCGTGAACGTTCGGTAGTTCATTAAGCAGATCCTTAACAACTACGCTATCAGTATGCATACGATACATAGCTGAAGCTGCCCAAATAGCCCCAGCGAAAAACTCTTTTTCATTACTGTACATTAATCACACCTCACGCCCGGGTTTTACCGGTTACTCTTTTTGAATTCCTCACTGCCATATTTTTTAAAATATTCAGTGAAACCTTTATCACTCTCTCTTGTGGCCTTTTCCGCCTCACTGCTGGCCCTGCGCATATCCCGGTCAGCGAGCTGTTGACTTAGCTCCATATAACTCTCAACGTTCTCTGCGGTTGGTTCCTGAACAACATCGTCATATGCTCGCTGATATCGTTCATCAAAGCTAAGCCCCATTGAGCAGGATGCCAGCAGGAGCAGTAGCGGTATAATGGCTAATTTATTCATCCATTCTCCATTTATTCTTCCAGCAGGTGATCCTGATGATTTTATGATTTTTCACTGAGAATGAATAATCATGAAAACTTTGCATGTGAACCTGATAGGGGATTTGCGCCCACTTTCTTGATAAGTTCACTATCATAGTTTACGGGGATTTTAGCAAAATCTGCCGTAAACCCTCGCCCGATAGGGCGGGGAGCAGTCACGACACCCAATTGGGTAGCACTGGTAACTGTTTATGTTTCCACGGTTCCTGTTCACCTAGTTCCCAAATGTCTGTGTCATATAGCCCTGTACCGCCAAAATCAAACGTTGGTCGTAGCTGGGAAATATAGCAATAGGCGATAAAACCATTGTCGCGTTCGGTTATCCAGTCTACCCAGCTGATGGCGTAGATATCCTGTGAGTATGCTCCCCACGCAAAATACACACCTGCATTACTCCAATGAGCCAACTCTGGGTAATGCCGCCTTATTTTCATAATAAATTCAATGCATTCACTGTTAAATTCATTATCAGGACAGGTGAGTCCCAGTTCTATTCGGAACGTATTTTCATCAAAAATGAACATAATGATATTTTCCGTCATAATTAAATCTAAGATCAGTTGCCGTTGGTGCCGGTAAATCCCCTAATAAGAAATGGTTTGTTTAATGATCAACTATAACAACAGCACTTTTACGTAATTTCCAAACTATAAAATGACAAAAAAAATACCAGTCATAGATATAACGATAATCTTATTCTTTAACGGTTATTCCAGTCGTCAATAAGACGTTTAATCGTATGGCGCGGTGCGGGAGCAATCCATTCGCAGCAGACGAACCAAAACTGATTGAAACGATACGGAAGCGATGTTGTAAACTTATCGCCGGTTTCCAAATCTATTTTTCGACCCCTTAGTATTGGCTTCGTTTTACAGAACGGGCAAGGCAAAATGATATTAGAAATCGGCTGGACAATAGGAAAACTATCATTCGATAGTATCTGAGGATCATCCAGCTCAGGATGCGCCCACTCAGTACCTTCAGGGATGGTGATAAATTCGTCATCAACGAAATATTCGAACACCGGAAGTAGAATGTTTTTCATACCATGCCTACGCCAGCGTAATAGTGATAGAAATTCAATTTTTTCATCAGGTGAGTGTTCCATTGGAACACGGAAGCGGTACACGCCGGGAACTTCTGGGAGTCCTTTTCCGTCGGGCGTGGTTTGGAACCATTTTTTGTGTGCAACATCCGCTTTTTCAGCGATAGATGTTCTTACGACGCTTTTATCCGAAAAGGTACGATTCATTGCATTCCTCAAATTAAATCTTACACGCTCAATTGGTTTATAACAGTTGCTGGTGGAGTTTCATCTTTATTCCTGAAAGATAATCAATTGATAATTCCTTACGTCATCTGTACACGTTGGTTAAATTACGCTAGCACAATAACAGATAGACTTAATCAATAAAAATTAGGTCAAAGTAAAACCAACTCATTATCTGGTATCAGATTATTCCTCTCGGTAAACACTTTTTCGAACGTACTCACTTTAATATTCATGATCTTCTTATTAAGTGACGGCTTCGAATTCTCTTTTTAATTAGTTTGTAACGTTCCCCCAAAAGATTTTTACCATTAATACCAGCATTAATGCGACTGCACATCCAGAAGATATCGTAAATTTCTACGTAACTTAGGTCACCAGTGCGTCTGAGTGCATGAATGATACTGCCAATAACGTCATCGGAAACACCGAGAATATAGAGACGTAGTAAACTGTTATCATCAAAACGGTCATTTATACTTTCTATCTTACTTTGCAAGTCAAAGCGCAGGATACTAACGGTTGATAGAACCAGAGTAATGATAAAACTGAACCCTATCATGCCAAAAAGATCGAAAAGATAGGGTTCTCTATCAAACAGGTAAAAAAAGACAGGAAAAGCGGATATATTGAGAAAAATGAGAGCCAAAAGATACCATTTGAAAAATATAAATATTCGTGTTTTTTCAAGGAAATATGTCCTAATTCATTTTCTTTCTTAATGAAAGAAATCAGGGACTCGTGATACTCAGATGTAGTAGTCCAAACTTGATCTGACAGTCACCCATTTTGATTTAGTGCCTGTCAGATTAAATTCGGGTTAGATTTTTTTCAGCCCAAATTGTTTTTCCTTCCAATAATGTCTCTATTGGTGTGCGACCACAACATATTTTCCCTTGATGAGTGCGATGATAATTGTAGTTATCTATCCATTCATCCAGATCCGTTTGCAACTCATTGAGTGACATGTACAGTTTCTTTCTGAAGGTGATTTGGTAAAACTCGTTCAAAATGCTCTTATGGAAACGTTCACAGATGCCGTTTGTTTGGGGGGAGCGGGCCTTTGTTTTTGTGTGGTCGATATCATTGACGGCTAAATAAAGCTGATAGTCGTGATATTCGACACGCCCGCAATATTCTGTACCCCTATCTGTCAAAATTCTTAGCATCGGTAATTGATGCGATTCAAAGAACGGCAGCACTTTGTCATTCAGTATATCTGCCGCCGTAATCGGTGTCTTGGTCGTATAGAGTTTGGCAAATGCCACCTTACTGTAGGTATCGACAAACGTCTGCTGGTAAATTCGACCTACGCCTTTCAACGTCCCCACATAGAACGTATCTTGAGACCCCAAATAGCCAGGATGGACAGTATCGATTTCACCGCAGGCCTCATCATCCTGTTTCTTTCTCTCCAGAGCCACCACTTGGGCTTCTGTCAAGATAATCCCCGTCTCAGCCACGTGCTTTTCGAGCGCCCGTAAGCGCTTTTTAAAGTTTTCAAGATCGTGCCTGAGCCAAATAGAACGCACCCCGCTGGGAGAGACAAATATCCCGACTTTACGCAGCTCGTTACTGGTTCTCACTTGTCCGTATGCTGGGTAATCAATCGCATATTTGACCACCGCTTGCTCTGTTTCTGGATCGACCCTGTTTTTGAGATTGGGTGATCTTCTACTCTGGTTGATAAGGGCATCAATACCACCGGCTTCAACCAATTCTTGATAACGGTAAAACGTGTCTCGTGATACGCCCATGACTTTGCAAGCTTGGGAAACATTGCCCAGCTCCCTAGCAAGATTGAGAAGACCTGCTTTGTGTTTAATGATGGGATTGCTAGTATGTAGCATGAGAGTTACCTCTTAGTTTCTTTGATTTAAGATTCAGCACCTTTAATCAAAGCGGGTAACTCTCTTCTTTTCAAATCGAAGTGTCAGATCTCATCTGAACTAATACAACTCAGAACCAACTTGCAATCCTCCTTTCCCATAAAACATAACCGCACCTCCATCATCTTTTTTAACCGGATAATACGTCATTTTTTAGAACGGAATCCTTACTCAAATTATTTCCATCATTTGTTTTTTTCTTTCAGGATAAAACTGTTCGGCCAGCTTACCGTTTTCAGTATCCAGTGAGGATTTTGAACTCTCATTCTTGCTTCACTATAATCGTACTGTTCTCGTGATATAGCGATAACCACAGTATCAGGTGTTATCCAACGGTAGTAAGACGTATAACCTAGAACCCTTCGGATCACGTCCTGAATATATGATAACTTTTCTGAACCCTCATATTTATTTCGGCGATTAATGCTGATAACAAGCGCCGGATCTGCCTGTGCAGCCACCCATTCCATTAGCACATTTTCGTTAAAATATTCACCGTTCTGAGTAAACACAGAGCCGCTATAGGCAATACGAGCAACAACAGACGGATGAATTTTCTCTGCTGCATGAGACAGAGGAAAGCCGCAGAAGATTTGTTTTTCGTCAATCATGCGGATTGTCAACGGTATATCAGGTCGCTTAGTGACAGAAAAACCGTGGCTGGAGATATGCCAGCCATGCTCATCGTTTCCCGGATGAATCCACATAGGCATCCCTTTATTTTTACTGACACACTTCGCTCTTTTAGTTGCATCACTTTTATTTTCATAAAGGCATTTATTAAAAGTGCGTTTAATTGGTTCTATATCAGCAAGAGTACCTTCATAATCAATGTTATTTTCTTCAGAAAAAATAAGTATTTGCTCTGTATTTTGAGTTTGGGTATTAAGTTCAATATCTTTACATACTGACTCCTCATCTACTACAACAGGTGATTCTTCAGTATTGATGAGTGAAGCGTTCTCTTTTCCATTCAAAAAATAGTCATAGCATAATGAAAATCCCAGCCAAGCTGACTGAGTTAATTCAGAAATGTAATTCCCGAATTCATCTTTGTCTGTTTTAAGTCCATGAGAAGAAATATCAAACTCAAAATTTTCTTTATCAACAAGCGGATAGTGGTTGATCTCTTTCAGAATAATATCCATTTTTGGAATTGTTATCTTCTGTGAACTGATTTTCAAATTGCGATCTATTTCATGCTGTAAAGAAGCGTCACGGAGAATTGTCGTTATAGCCATCATTATGGCTCCGGCTAAAATGTAAGAGAAAAAAGTGGATGTAACCCCATAAAAATCAGTATCTGAGATAACCTTTGATACCAGTGATTGGACCTCGTACATACAGTTTCATTGCCGTAATTGGCTCACACAGTGACACATACATGGATTCACCTCCATTGCCTCTTAATTGCCCGTCGATGCATTTAGACTCTTCTGGGTGGCTTTCCACCATGCAACGTTGAATGGGATCATAAACGTAGTGAAGAATCTGGAGGTCCATATCCACATTTTGTTCAGGAGCTGTTTTTTCACTATTCAAAACAACCTCACTTGAAATAATCACTCTGTCATTTTTATGATCACTATCAAGCCATAAAACAATTTTGACGCGAATACGTGAAGAACGAGTCTTTTTATCCCACCAGCGACTAACATTGCTGTGTACCCGACCCATTATTGGTTTGCGATTGGAAATACTTAAGTAAGAAGTGATATCAGAAAAAATTTTCATATTTTGTTCCGCATGGTTATTTTTGATTACGAAAAGATAATCTCACGCAGATATAGAGAACCGAATAGTTGGACGAATATTTTTTATCTTTTTCTCAGTTAAATGTGCCGGAAGTTATGTTGACTACAATTTAGCATCACATGAGAATTTTTCCCTTTCAAAGTCGCTCATCATAGGTTGATCACGATTTCTTATCATGCATATATGGTTACAATAAGTTTGTTTGCGAAGTAATGGCAAAAATACAGTAAATTATTTTTTCCGCAGTTAAAATCCGTTATAATGCACTAAGTAGATAGAATGGAGTATAGAAATGTCATATAACAGCATGAAATTAATGGAGTTTACTTTTGATTTTGTTTTGTGTTTTATCATTTTGTTTATTAGCCCATTTTTCGTAAATTTAAGTGATTTGAGTCGAATAATAGATTCAATTGATTGGTCTTTTAGTACAATTGTTATATCAGCAGCAATAGGAATTATTGTTCTTCGTAGTTTTGTGAGAGTGTTTTTTCTTCTTAAAAGAAGAAGATTGAAAAAAATATAATCGGGAACATCAAAGATGTTATCCTCCCGACTTAAGTAATCACCCATGAATCATAACAATTTTACTCATCTTTCATACGCTACATTGCCGTAATTTTAATATTTTTTATCCTCAATGAAAAATGGGAGGATAATCCTCCCACTAGTCCAAATATTCCTGAACTTTACATATCGTCCAAGATTTTGTCATCACTCCAGACAATTAAAAGATATGAACTTCATCGCCTTGTTACACATTTAGCTAATGACACACTTCCTGCAACAAAGCCAGACGCTAAAAAAAGTACACTTGCAATACTTATCAACAGCACGGAAAAATTAGTTATATCGGAAACAATGAGTGGTCCCACACTAGCACCAATAAATAAGATAAAGCCGTTAAGCGCCATACCTCCAGCGCGGTTTGGCATAGACACTTCTCCAAATTGTGTGATCATTGCAGGGATTGCGAGAGCAACTCCAATTACAAAAAAAAGACTACCGATGATAATTCCAGCAAGGAATTGTGAAAATATAGCCTCTAGAACTAAACCTATAGCGGCGGTTACATAGCCAACAATTGCTACACCGGATATTCTTATTCGAGCAGCAAGCTTTCCAACCAGCAATGACGCAAACATGCCGGGCAAACCAACCAAACGTAAGAGGATAACGTTAGTAGGGTCCAGTCCCAAAGAACCCAGATGTGGACCCAGTGCGGTATACATTGCAACGAATGATAACAATAATGTGATGTGCGCACAGGATAGTAATAATACCGAAGGGCGCATAACTGTTTTGCCCAACGCAATAAATCGATGTCCAAGATGCCCTTCAACACCCGCTTTTACAGGCTCTTTCACCATCCATACGATGAATGGAACTGTAACGATCAACATTGTGCCTGTTATCAGAAATACCCAGTACCAGTCCCATCTCAATGCTACTGAAGCTGCTAGAACCTGCCCAAAAATACCGGCTACAAGAAATGAGGTAGACATCGCACCAATCGCTGTTGCACGATGGCGTACTGGAACGGCTTCAGCAAGATAAGCCAGTGCTGTCGGCGCAAAACTAGATGCTGTCATTCCCTGTACCATCCGTAATACAATTAACCACGACAATGATGGTGCAAACGCACAGGCGTATGTAGTAAGTGATAATACAGTCACTCCTATTAACATCACTGGACGTCGCCCATACTGGTCTGATATTGGCCCCCAAATCAGAAAGCCTCCCGCATAAGCCAGACTAAAACTGGTTGCAAGGGCAAACGTAACCGTTTTTGAATTCGTAGGGCTGAAATAATGATCAACATATGTCAGTAACGGGATCGCCAGATAGAGTTGAGTCATAACTAGCAGAGCAGTTACAACCATTAACATCATAGCACCCCAACTCGCTGTATTGATCTGGCTATTTTGCATGAAAATTTTATCTCCGATAATGGACATATTGATTGAGGTAAATTATTTTTTTCTTTAAAACAAACAATTACGTCATCATAAATAATTGAAACATACTTTTTACATAAAAAGGATGAGTTTAATGTTATTATCGTTTAATGATGACGTTGTGCTTAATTCTAGTTCGATTTGCGTAACCGAGATAATCTATTAAAGTGATAAATCACATCATAATTTTTTAAAAAAAATAATATACTATTAATTCACCTAAAAATGACTGAATAAGAGGCTTCCATGCCTATATCAAATACTCTTTCTTGAATAAAAATAAAGCACTAAATAATTCACGTCTGACCAAAACGGGAACCACCATCAACATAAATAATTTCGGCAGTCAGATAATCACATTCAATAATAAATTTAACTGCTTGTGCAATATGTAGAGGATTCCCAACATGGCCTACTAATGTGCGCCTTGACGCACTTTCCATTGATTTTTGTCTAATATCCTGCGCTACTCTATCCCATCGTCCTGCATTAATAACTCCCGGAGATATGCAATTTACACGAGCCGGTGCACATTCCAAAGCAATGCTTCTAGTCATTCCTTCAATACCTGCATTAATTGCTGATTGTAAAGCCGAATTTTCTCCCGGACGTACAGATAAAGATCCACTTATAAATGTTAGCGATTTTCTCCAAGGAATATCTCTCGCTACCACATAAGAAAGCCAAAATTTATTAGTTATGGCATACCTAGCTTCCTCATCAGATAATAAATGTAGGCTACCCATTGGGGTATCGCCCGCAGTGACAACTACATGTTCATATGGATGAAGCGAATAAAAATAATTTTTTAAAGCATGAGGAATTGTTGCATCAATAGAGTGATGCTTTATCTGATTTAAATCAGAAATTTTTTCACTCCGAGAAAGTGTTTCAACTATAAAATCCATTTTTAAATACTCTACCACTGATTTCCCAATACCTGACAGTCCGCCAACAACTAGAACTCGTTCCATAATTACTCCTAAATAATAAATTACTTTAATAAAAATTAATCCAATGATACTATTCAATTTTCTATTAACAATAAAAAAATATCAAATTATTCATGTTATTTTTGTTGAAATAACAATAAAATAATTTAACGTAAATATTTTATTTATCATAAAAAATTTATTTATTTAATATGAAATTAAAAATCCTATTCGTCAGAATAATGAATTTTATTGTTAAGAACACTACCTATTCCTTCAACAAATAGTTCAAATCGATCATTGTGTAATGCAGGATCATCTTTCCAAGCAAAGCCTCGTGGTGCTCCAGTGAAAAGCAAAATCTTATCAAAGTGTTTCCATCCAACCATATTAGAAACAGCTTTTAAGGCCATATCTAATGGTATTGAAAGGTAGTTCATTCCTATTGAAGATGTGTAATTTTTTACATTATTACTGCGATATCGAGTGACTGTAATATCAAACGAAGATGGGGGCTGCGAACTTAGCCAATAATTTTCAGAGATACTTGCTTGAGGTAATTTTGCGTGCAGTATTCTAGCAGAATCCAACCGGAATTCCCCTAAATCGGTAAGATCATTTCCGAACATGAAACCACTAAATCGACATTTCTCCCCCTTGTCAGTATCAATTAACCAAATTAACTCCATTTCCTCACTTAATATTTTAGATTTCATTGATACATTTAATTTTTCATTAGCTAGAGCTAAATCATTAATCTCTCCTCTAAAAAAATAAGGGGGTAATATATTATCGTTTACTCCATTACTAATATAGCTTTTTGCAAAACCATATACACCAATACGACCTTTTATTTCACTAACACTAAATGATGGAATATTTTTGATATTCATAGTTATATTTAAGCCTGTATATTGATAATAAATGGACGTGATTTTCCACTAATGTATGAAACGGCATCAAGTATTGTTTGTGATAATAAATAATTATCTTCTATTGATACGCTTGCAGCTTGAATATCAAATCCATGAGCTAGGCTGATAAAGTCTATGGGAGACTCATCAAATGTTGTCGCAATACGAGGAGATGTTGAACGCTGACGATCTTCGGAAACTATTTTTGCGTGTTCTACTGAATTAAAATATTGTCCATTATTAATTATTATTAATAAGATAGGGATGTTTTTAGCTGCTGCTGTCCATAAGCTACTGGGTGTATAGAGAAAATCTCCATCACCGAGAAAAGAAACTGCTAACTCCCCCGTATTGTCTTCCCGCATAGCCATTGCCGCACCGAGTGATGCAGGTAATCCATATCCAAGTCCACCACCACCATTCATCCCTAAAAAATTAGCTTCATGTTTAAATACAAATACAGAACGAATACTCTGATCAATTTGAGTACTGCCGCCATTGACTATCCGAATGTTGATGGATGCTGTATCAAATGTATCCGAAATCGTTTTCATTGCGTTTTTTAATACCGATTCAGGAAGATTTTTACTTTTTATATACACAGGGAGGGGAGCCTTATGAGGCTCTACATATTTAGCGGTCGATAATAGAAATTCAACAATATCCCCATTGTAAACAACACCCGGGGATTCGATCCCCGTATCAGAAGACCACCCAGACAGGGCAACCCCCGGTGTATTTACACTAATAAAAACTGATTCTTTCAGATCATCTGTATCAACTAATGTTTCTAAGTAGCCAAGAGGGTCTATCGTATCCAACGCTAATATCATGTCGGGAGCGACATCTAGTGTTGCGGATTCTAACCTCAGCCAATTATTTTCTAAATTTCGAGTAATTGAATTTTCATAATAGCCGCATTCTAATACTGGTATCTTAACATTTAAGGCATCAGATAAGTTACTTAAAGCCTGCATGAACCCTTTCTGCCGCCCTGTTCTTTCTACAATGATAAGTGGGCGCTGTGCTACAGAAAGAAATTTAGCCGCACATTTTATATGAAATGGGTCAACTCGTTGCACACATTTTTCTGTATCTATCGGGCCAAGGCGCAAAACCCTATTTTCTGCGATTGATTCTTGGTGGTCTGCATCTATAGCAACCACCGCAGGCCCAAGATGAGATTCTGTCATCACTGTTCGGATAGCACGTCTTATATCATGCGCAGTTCCCCACTGATCGGCGGATACAGCAGCCAATGTGGTATAACCACGAACTGGAGCAAAAATATCATGTGCTGTATGTATCCAGTCTATCCAAGGACGACGTTTCCCCGCAGCTAACGGTCCATTACCAACTAAACACAGTAAAGGAACTCGGTCACACCAAGCATTGAATAGAGCCATTGCACTATGCAAGACACCAACATTCGCGTGAATCAAGACACAGATTAAACGCCCACTGGCTTTGTAATAACCATGCGCAAAAGCGACAGCTATTTCTTCATGACACGCCATTATTATTGTTATCTCATCATCATTAACAAGAGAATCATGCAATCCTCTAAATGAGGCACCCGGATTAAAAATAAATGTATTTATTCCATGTTGCTTAAGATATTTTTTTAACCAATCGGAAAAATAGTAGTCATTCTTATTCGAATCTAAACTGATGTAAGTTGAAGGTACTGTAAAATCATCAATCATATGCCGGATTCCTGCCGTTTAGTTGATCATTAAATGTGCGGGTAATTATTCCCTCATTACGTAATAAGGCGGAAGATGTTACCCAAAGAATATTTGAGTTAAAAAAAATATCGGATTGCCCTGCTTCTATTCCTAAAGGATAAGGATCAGATAATGCAAGCAGCCGTCCGGCAGTGATCAATGTACCTATTTCAGCAACTTGAACACCATAATAACGAGATATATTTTTTTCCTTAGCTAATTTTGCGAGTTTTCTGGCACTAAAAATACCTCCGCATTTCGCAATACGAATATTGACACCATCAACAGATTCCTCTTCAAAAGCTGTTATTACATCATTTTCGTTTTGTATGGATTCATCTAATAATATCTTTGCGCCATAAGCACGAATGTTTCTTAATGTTTGATAGTCTCGTACCCCACAGGGTTCTTCAAACCATTCTGCACCAGCATCCATACAATATGGTATAGCTGTAGGTATTTCTTTTTTCGACCAAGCATTATTGACATCAAGAAGAATGACAGCAGATGTATTCTGACGAATTTCAATAATTCGTTTACAAGTTTCTTCTAATGTATCCGCTAATTTCAATTTAACTAGCCGGGATCTAGAGATTACACTACTAGAAACATTCCAGCGCCCATAACTATCGAGTACGGGAATAAAAGGAGCGCTATCTACTATCGGTGGTGGGCTTAAAGACATCTCTGTTCGCTTTTCAAACCAATCCATAATGGCAAGTTCAATGGCGCAAAATGTATTAGGTCCAGCACCTTTTAGTATATTGAATTCATGAACCAATAATTCATTAAAAGAAATTCCTGATAACAAAGAATTTGCAACACTAATTAACCGTTCATTGATCCAAGAAGACAATTTTTTTTGAACTATATCAATTGATTCTCCAGTAACATAAAGGCGTGGTGCACATTCACCATAACCTGTTACTCCATCAACATTTAACTCCAAAATAATAGATTCGCTTGACCAACGAGAAAATTTCGCATGTTTAAATGGAACTGCCATTTTTTCTTTTACTTTATGAATATAAGCCTTTGCATTACTCATACTATAGTCTCAACATCATGAATCATACTTAGAATTATGTTAGCTAACTGTTGGCGATACTTTGTAAAAGGTATGTAATGATCTTTAGAACCAAATAAATGTATTGTCCATTCTTCTCCATAATATTTCATGTATGCTGTGATTGCTGATTTAACATCAATAACACGATCACCATAGGAAGAAATATATTGTGATCTTATGGTAGAAAATGGAGCATGAAGAGAAATGTATTTATCTTCTAACATAAAAATATTTTTACGTGTTTTTAATTTTATAGCGCGAATAGTTAATGGATCTTGATATATAAAATCTTGATATTTCTTTAAGGAAGAAAAGTCTTCTGGGAATAATCCGACATCCCATAAATCATCACTTTTATCATTTAATATTGTTCTCTGTTGTTGTATATCTAAAGATGTATGCATTTTATCCAACCATGATGAAACGATAGATATCGCTTTCAATTTTTTAACTATGGATGGGCTTTGCGCTAGTGTGGCAGTTAATATAGATCCCCCTAGACAGTGACCAACTGCAATTACAGGTATATCAGGATAAATTGTAAATACATGTTCAAATAGTTTTCTGTATGACGATATAACATATTCAGCACAAGGAAATTCATCATGTTTTTCGAGACTGATTCCGCTTCCGGGACGATCCATGCAAATAAATACTGCATTTTTTTGTGTAAAGTCTAAAGCAAATTCCCATGACCAAGCAGCATGACTCTGTAGCCCATGTACATATATAACGATTGATTCTATTGCATTAGGAATCCAACTATGAACTACTAACTCATTATTTAAGTGAGTTATTTTTTTTATAGTTTCTATATTACTATACATAAGAATTTCCCCAAAAATTTTCAACTATTTTGCTGTCAATTTGATGATGTTTGAATTTATGCTGATTTCCATTTTTTTCATTTCTTCCTCTTTCAAAATGTTTCCTTAATGTATCAGGTGGACACACAAATACTCTAGGAGCAGCAAGTCGGCCACTACTTCTTTTAGATGCATACTCAATATTAACAACGGATATTTCTTTATCTAATTGCTCTGAAAAAACATTTGCATCTATTCGTTTTGATGATTCAACAACGCAAATATAATAAGGAATGGTTTCCCATTTAGGTGCTATAATATAGGGCATTTTCTTTCCTTCTAATGCCCTGAACGTGTATTCAAATGCAGTCGAGAGATCATGGTGAGTTAATTTCTCACCTGTAAAAGAGTGGAAGACGCCATAACGTTCGACAAAAAACACCCACGGCGTTCCTTCGGGAGTTACTTCTGTGACTTCAAAGATATCTCCAGTCCATAAACGTAGCAACCCATGAGCTTGAGACATAATAATATGATAACGTTTTCCCGGTTTTAACTCCATTGGTGAAAGCGTATTTTCCTCATATTTACCTAGCCACTGTTCAGGTTCTATTTCAGCTGGAATAAATTCAAAAATGGCTTGGTTAATAGCTAAGGGTTGAGATTCTATACTTGGAGAAATAGGAATAGTCACAACCCCTTCGGTCCCACATGTCATGAATGGAACAATAGTAGCATCAGGAATAATTTCATTTAATTTAGATATATAATGAGATGCACTGGCAGAAGTCCAGCATGAGTAAAAACTTAGTTTAGGCCAAATATCACGTAATGAAAAATGATTTTTTTCTAGTTGGAGTTCTATATTTTTTGCCCTTTGTGGGTTAGGTAAAAAATGATTATTCCTTTCTCCTTTAAATGTACCATCATGAACATCCTTAACTAGGGATTCCTTAAACATATGGAGTTTATCATATAATGAAAGAATCATACTGGGATTGATAGATGTAATTGCTCGCAAATCCTTTTCTAAGAAATAGCGAAGCCTTACATAACTTCTCCCATCATGATCACTTGGTATATCAGTACCATACCAAGGCTCATCATTCCAAGGCGGAGTCCAATCGTGATTACTAATATGTGGATGTCTATTACTTATTGATTGGTGAGTTAGTCCGTATACGCTTGGTAGTACTGTTTCTCTAGTTGTTTGAGTATCAAGCACAGAATATTTCTGTAATAAAATATGTGGACAAGAATTTATAAAAGTATCCCACATAGTATACATAGCTGGAACGCGATATTTTTGCATCCAATGATAAGTATAAGGTATGTATTTTGGTTTTCCTGTTGTACCACTTGTTTTTAACCAACGAATAACTGGACTGTTAGTTAGCACTCCTCCTTTTGTTATTATTTCTCTTTTAATTGGTTCTTCAAAATAATTATAAGAAGAAATAGGGACAGTTTTTTTCATATTTTCGATAGTTGAAAGATTAGCCCCATTCTCCTGCCAAAAATTGGCATAACGAGTTATTTCATAAATATCATGTAAAACTTCATTCTGTGCAACTAACGGGTTTTGTAGTTTCTCAAAAAAATCACTTTTAAAAAAATCGGTTTTTATCTTAAATTTATATTTCATTTCGTCATTATAACTTCTCATAACAATTACCTTATATAAAATAAATAACATAATGTAAAAATAACTTCGCATCAGAGGTTCTAAAAATGAATAGAATTTCTTTAAGAAAACTTTCTTTCTTCCATATTATAAAAAATAGACAATTATTTTTTTAATTTTTTCATTACAAATGAATTAACTTTCAGAAAAGTTTAATGAATATTTAAATACCAATAACAAATAGTGATACTATATGAATAAATTTCTTAAATACTAATGAAAAAAAGTTATCACGCTGAGCGGGTATATTTTTTCAAAAAAATTATAACTTTTATTATTTTCAATAAATTATGAAAATATTTTTTGGTTGGATAAAAAAAGATATCAGAAATGTTTTCATAAACTATTTATCAAAAAGAAAAGGGTCATGTATTAAATAGCTAGTTATGGCAGACTTTCCGATTTTTAGTGATGAAGATAAAGCATGGCTAAAGTTGACGTCTATTGCTGTTATTATCACAAATCAGAACATGTCAAAGGGCATGGAAAAAGAAACAGTGGTCATCACCGTTATCGCTGTTATGTGTGCCGTAAGGTCTTTCAGTTGGTATACACCTATCAGGGGTCAGTTTGGATATAGAAAATTATTGTACGGTAACTGTTTTTTTAACAGACTTACCTATAGCAATAGGATGTACTCTCGCGCTATACGGCGTTTTCAGAGGATTTTGTCTAATCGGATAACTTAAATGCGATACCGAAAGAGCGATAACTTAAAAGCGATAGCCACTGATGTCAAATCAATCCATTACGTACCTAAATTGGTTTAAAAATGAGCTTAACATACAAAAATTTCCGATCTCCAAACTCACTCCTATCAAGCCTGCAAACTTTAATGCTCAATCTAACTATTTAATATATAGACTCATTTATCACAGTTTTATGCTCTCTAACTAAATTTAATGACTCAACTATATTCGAACAATTACTGTCTTTCTTGTTGCCATTCTACTAGCTTCTGCTTTGCGCCTTCCTGTTGCTCTGGCGTGACTTCTCCGTTAGGTTGTCCATTCATATCAAATCGACTACCCCCCGCAATGAGCGCTTTTAAATAAATTTTGCGATTCACATAAGCGTATAAACCTTTTTTAATATTAGATTCTGTCACATCTAATCCGCGTACTACAGCATCTGTTATTATCTGCTTATCAATACCAACCATAAGTGGATAAGCTTTAGGCTCATTAAATAACCCCCAATGCTTCGCTATTCGGTCTATGTTTTTTTGTTTTTTTGTTTTTTTTTGTTGCTCTGATACATGTTGTAGTGATTTTGGCACTGAATTATCTGGTACTTCAGTAGTTGATAATGTGCTTTTCCGCTTTAAAGTTAATACAGGTCGTGCGTTATTCATATAATTATAGGCTCAATAAATGTGTTTTTCAGAAAAGTTAACTTTCATTGAATATGAAGAATAAATTGATTTTTTTGCGCAAAAAAACCAAGAAGAATGAAAAATTTCATTAAATACCGATAATTGGTAACTTTCAGTTTTTACTTATCCATATCCAAAAATTAAGATTTTTATTATATCAAGGAACTACTATCATTTTCATAAGACGACTTCACATTATAGGAAAGTATGATCTTATGTAGTTCACTATTAAGATAGTTCATTTTATGACCATTTCGACTCTTTCACCGTGAAAATTTCCGAGTATTTCGGTCTTCAAACGGTCATTACGTGGCATACGTTTTTCACGTTCCAAAGCATCAAAGCTACCCAACATTTTTATCTCAGGTCTTTCGTTTTGAATAATTATATAGGGCATCGGCGCTGTAACAGTCTTCAGCAAACCAGAGGGCTTGAGATCACTGGCAAAAGTCACATTAGCCACAGGCTGAATTTTTAAACTGCGGCGAATTCGTAATAGCTCTTCTGGTACAGACATGACTTTCTGCATTAACTGATGCATAGGTAATGTTTGGCTCTTATCGTCCCGGCTATCTTTTCCCATCCTGATAAGTAGCTCGGCTTTATCCGGCACCAGCAAAGACTCCTTTTTCTGCCAACAGAATCTGACAGCCGAAATTTTTTTATCTTTCCACCAGCGGATTTGTCGATACAGATGCAGAGTCATTACACCTGCACATTGATTATGAAGCTCTTCAAACCTTTCACTCCTACTTTGATAATTGTTAATGATATGATTTTCAATATTCCCTTTTAGTACATTAATTTGTTCAAGCAGTCTAATTAACTCGGTAACAAAAGTCTTATCATCAGAAGGAAACCAGAGTACCCCGGCAGCACGACGCGCAGCTTTCTGGGAATATGCATCTTTGATATGCAGATCAAGCCAAGTATTAGTCGCTTTCAGTATCGCTTCATGGCCGTATAACTGAATCGGATCAACTTTTTTTATCACTTCGTTCTCTGCACCACGCAAAATTGGTGGAATATCGGAAACACAAGCAAACAAAGGCGAACTGGTACTGATTAATTTTTTCAGCTCTCGCAATTCGTCTTGAAGCTTATTAAATGTCTTTTTTAAATTCATTACTTGATACCCCTGATATTTTATACAGTATTTACTGTAGTCAATAAGAACATTTGTAGCAAAAAAAAACTGCTTTGAAAAAATTAATTAAATTTTATTCAAATAGTTATTTTGACAATGTGGTAGAGGTAAATCACATTTTAATCTTCAGTGAGAATGCCTTACTGCGATTTGGCCTAATGTTATACTACGGTAACGGGGCAATGAGTTTTCTTCGGGGATGATTTTCCAGACATTACACAAAACCAAAACGTTTGGTCGGAACATTAGCCGCGAATGATTTTCCGACGATGACTTCGAAATGATGTTTTCTGTCGTCCCGATTTCTAACGTAGCCGCCATCAATGCCCACCGTCATCGGTTTTCCCGGTTTAGGTAAGTTTTCCCATTCTCTGGGATCTCCGAGGAGAAAATCAGGTAACCCCTCTAATTCGGTCTCTTGGCTGTCTGGCAAAGATGATTTCTGACGGTGGCAGCATTAACGTGTTCTCCCGCCGGGAGAATATCTTTGAGCAGATTAGCGGTCACATCAGTGAAGCCTCCCGGGTTTCTATGTACCTGAGTTCCGGGTGAGTACGCGTATCACTCCAGTGATTGAGCAAGCTAACGGTTTGGGTTAAATTTTTCTCACAAGCGCACCGGTAAACCCGAAATCCCTCCACGGGATCAGTTTGGATATAGAGAATTATTGTACGGCAAGCCTATTTTTTGAACAGACTTGCCTGTAGCAATAGGGTGTAAATAGCTTGTCAAAATGATAGGCGAGTCAAAGACACTCAGTCCTATTTTTGCGAACTTTTCGTTTGAAAAGACAAAAATCTGCAAAAAGGAAGGACTGAGTTATGTGTATCGTACCACCTATTCCACGTAATGAACGGCGTCTGATGAAAAAAGTTGTTCAGAAAACGCCCGATAAAAACTATGCCCGTCTAATCATGGCGATTCTCTTGTTACATCATGGCGAATCAGTGTCTCGGGTGGCTAAAATTCTTTGCACCGTGCATTCGTCAGTATGGCGATGGATTGATCGATTTAAAGCAGATGGATGGCCTGAACTATGTACCCTCCCGGCAGGACGTCATCCCCGCTGGGATCTCACTCCACTTTTACCTGTTCTGATTTATTTATTGAAACATTCTCCTCAGCAATTTGGGTATACTCGCTCGCGCTGGAGTCTTTCCTTTTTTATATTCAAAATCAAAAAATTATTTAATACCCAGCCATCAATCAGCACACTTTACCGATTCTTCCGAAAAAATTCGATTGTCTGGCGGCGAGCCGCACCAATATTGAATATTCCCGATCCCAAATATGATGAAAAAATGGCACGTATTACCGAAGCCTTAGCCAACGTATCAGAAAAATATCCTGTCGTTTATGAAGATGAAGTCGATATCCATTTTAATCCTAAAATTGGGGCTGACTGGTATATGAAAGGACAGCAAAAACGGATCGTCACGCCCGGAAAAAATCAAAAATACTATTTGGCAGAGGCACTGGATATTCAGACTCAAAGAGTTCTCTATACCGGGGGGATAAAGAAAAATTCGCAATTATTCATTGAAATTCGACTAAAAATCCCATTATTAAACTTTTATTTCTTCCGGTCTATTCGCTCTGGCTGAACAAGATAGAACTCGTATGGCACAAATTACATGAAACAGTAACACGTAATCATTGCTGTCAGTATATGTGGCAACTTATTCGAAATGTAATTTTTTTTGAAATAATTGCCAAAAATAATATTTCAGCTAATAAAAATATGAGTGGATCACTATTATGAAAACCTATTTATGAGTAGATCACTATTATGAAAATCTATTTAATTATGTTAATTTATGTTTCACTCAATTCCTATCCGATTATCCGTTTTCCTTGATGGTTCTTTTAGCCCCGTTAAGCTATCTGGATTAGAACAGTGCAATGACTTATTCAAATAAAGAGAAAGAGGTGTTAAGCATGGCCGGAATTAATTTGGAGTTTATGGAGTTAAATACTCTTGATGACGTTAGAATTTCAGACGTAACAAAATCAATTAGTGCGCGTGGCGCTTGCTTGATACGAACTCGGAAAAATACCAGTGATTACAATTTGTCTCAATTCTCAAAGAAATTCGGTAAAATTGTTATGCATCCAAAATCAAGTCTCGATGGAATTGTTAAAATAAAATCTGGCGAGAACAAAACCTATCTGAGTCAATCTAATGAAGAACATCCATTTCATACCGATGGAACATACTTGGAGGAAGGTAATTCAATTGATCTTGTTGCGCTTCACTGTGTGAAGCCATGCCCAGATGGAGGAGGATTAAATAAAATCATGTCTGGTACAGATATTTTTAATCATCTCAAAAAGATAAAGCAAACAAGCATCATTGAGATTCTCTCTGAAAATTCTGTCGGCTTCTCGAGAGAATCACAAAAGTCCTTCAGAAAAATTTTCAAAAAAGAAAATGATAAATGGAAAATATCTTTTCGTTTGGACAGTGCTGGAGATATCACTTTCCCTTCAAAAGAGGTTGAGAGTGCATACAACACTTTAGCAAAAATTATTCATAATGATGTAAGTTATATAGAATTTGGTCTGCGCGAAGATGAAATTCTTCTACTTGATAATTCTGCTTATTTACACTCTAGAACTAATTATTCATTTAATTCGCATCGACTAATTAATCGCGTGCAAATTACCGACACAGCAATAGACGTTGGGTTCGAATATGAATGAATTGATTACGGTTTTTGCCGTAAGCCTGAGTGCTGGAATTTTCTCGGCAGCCGTTGGCTTAGGAGGTGGGTTATTAATGCTGGGGTTGATACCCATGTTTGTTCCGGTTTCTGCGGTCATCCCAATACAAGGCGTTGTTAATTTAACAAGTAATTTTAGTAGATTTCTTTTTGGCATCAAACATGCCATATTGAAGTGGCTGCCGGCGTATTTTATTGGTGGCCTTGTTGGGACAGCGTTGGGATACCCATTAATAGGATATTTGCCGGAAAAACTTCTGTCTATTATTCTGGCAATCTTTATTCTTCTATCCGTATGGACCGGAATTTTAAAGAAAATAGGCGCGCTCATCAATAATAATTACATTGTCTCCGCATTTCAGGGCTTTATTTCTTTATTTGTTGGTAGTGTCGCTACATTATCAATCCCACTGTTAATGGAGAGGAAATTAAATACCAAGCAAGTAATTGTGACGAGCGCGATGCAAATGAGTGTTTTGAATGTCTTCAGAGTCGCGGCTTTTTTTATTGCCGGGTTTCAGTTTTCGGCGTACACAAATATTCTAATTCCCTTGATTTTGGGATCGGTGGTGGGAAATTATATTGGGGGGTACTTGCAAAAAATGATTCCAGAGAAAATAGGTGCGACTGCTCTGAAGCTAATTATAACGGTCTTGGCAATGCTTTTGCTTTACAAGGCAGTTTTTTAACTATTGGAAAGCTCTTGCGAAATCATTAACCATTGTGTGGTTATACTATCGATTTTCCTTAAATTCTAAGGATATAGAGCAATAAAAATGGTGCTATAAAAGCACCATTTTTATTGCTCTATATAAGATTATTAGACGACAATTAGATTGGCCGGTCGGAGCTAATTCTCATCAAATCACATCCAATCTTTTGCATTAATTGGTGTTTGCCAATCAAACTTATTGGACGATCCTGCTAGCTCATTTATCGTGTCTTGTAACATTTAGAAGCTCGTAACATTCAAGGCTGGGGTGAAAATTATTCCCGTATTCAATCCATTACGGGCTGAAACGGTTAAATAATGCGCTAAACGTACAATAATTTCCGATCTCCAAACTGACCCCCACGGGAATAATGTCAAACAAGGTACGGTACTAAATGGTCTCTTTGGAGATCGCAGTAGGAAAACGTTGAAAAAGCTGCTAGCACTCCTGTCTCCTTTTACTATCCGGTTTTACTGTAGAGATGATTATGCCGTGTACGATTGCCTGCCTAAGAAAAAACACCTCACGGGAAAGAAATTTACCCAACGTATTGAGAGAACAAATCTTACGCTTCGTATCCGGATACAGAGGCTGAATAGAAAGACAATTGGTTATTTCAAATTCAAAGAGATACATGACAAAGTGGTCGGTACATTCATTGAGCGTGAATACTCTATTTCATAACAGATCTAACTGTTGGGAGCATGACCGGCCTCTGAGCTTGCGTAAAACGTCAACCTCTAGAAGATTTACGCCAGCTCTCCTGCTTCCTCTAAAAATGACAATGGAAGCATCAGACTTTTGAATACAACAGCAACGGATAGGCAATCAATCGTACTGTTTTCATCATTTGCTCCATGTGCTCCAATGGGTGGAGGATAATTTGCATATTACGCGTTCGTACATTCCCCCACCAGATTAAGGATAATACTGTCGGTCAGTACATTATCATGGAACCGTTCTTCTCCCAGTACCCACTTGCAAACGTCTATCGCTTCCTGACGACTCACAGGCTGGATGGTGGCCAGTTTCTTTTCTATATAGTTTTCCCGGTCATAGATATAGTACCGATCAGCATCACCGAATCCGTCCGGATACAACTCTTTATCCGCCACATAGCGCATCTGATATAGCCAATCCCAATACAGGAACTCACGGATCACATCAGATAAAGTGTGCGGTTCAGGCAGCTGTTCGGCAAAACCTTTTGCTGTGGCCTGACGTAGTTTCTCAGTTTCGATAATTCGATCACCATTCATACACCCTTCCGCCAGTTCCTTTTCATTCCAGTAATAGTCTGATTCATAAATCTCGGCTAACTCCCCCACCAGCATTAATTTTTCCGGCTTGGTCAGTTCCAACGCCGCTTCATAAGTAGCAAAAATACTTCTAATCTGACTGGCTTTCTCAACTTGTGCTTTCGCCCGATCTATGTAACCTTGCGGGTTATCCATGCCTATAGAGCCAAAAGCAACCTGAAGCGGGTGAGCGCCTGTTTTCATCAGATAGTCAGAATATTTTTGCTGTGCTTCTTTCGGTGTGATTTTGAGCTTTTTCAAAGCGGCTTCAGCTGCATCAAAGTGAGCTGGTTCGTTGGTTTGAATAACCTCTAATACCCAAAGGTAAGCATCCACCTGTTTGTTACCAGTGATCTTGCGTTGAGCTGGTAACGGCTTTACAGTTGCGAGTTCAGTGCTATAACTGGATTCGGGAATAGTAAAAAGTGCTTTGTGCTCTAAGTTGTCCATCATTATTCTGTTTCCTGCATTTTAAATGATATTACTGAACTAATTACACGTCATATACAACATGTATATCACTATAATATCTGTGTAAATCATGGAGTGAAATTATTCATGAAAAATTCGTTAGTAAGTCACATTTCTTTTTTTCAACTAGAAAGGTGCCCCCTGTCTTATTGGTTACATCAGTCTCGTTTCTGAATCAATACTAACAAATGATCTGATGAATAAAAAAATTTATTAACTGGTAGTGATGTCACTTGCATGGAAAATTAGAGAACAATGAATTCCTGTTTGCAAACGGTACATTCAAGTACTTTTGCATCAAGCTCTATTTCATAATGTGCTTTACTTTCATTGTACTCACCACAGGTGATATACGCATCACTATTTTTCGCCACAATTTCTTCGCAATTATGTTCACCGCAATTTGGACAATACATTTTAACTCCAAGTTATCTATAATAAAAAATCGTTCGCATTTACTCATAAACCAATTTTTATGGTAGTGAAATTCAATCTTATAAAAGACTAACTTTGTCTTTTCCCTAATTTTAAATTTTCCTGAAATTTTTCATAATTACTATACATTAAAATTAGCGTGTTACATTATGCGACTGACCTAATTACTTTTCACATAGAACATGTAATCGCCACAATTTATTCACAGATATTGATCTCAATTTTTCTTTCAATCAGAAGGACAAATTCAGTATTATTATCACACATTCTGGGAAACACCCGAAACAATAAATTAGACCAACATGCAATGTATTGACCATACCCTACTGAAAGACTTTCCTAAACCTTAACCTCCCTGCCACATTAAAAATCCGAGCAATCTTTTATTTTTTCTTTTTTTTTCTTTTTTTCTCCCCTTATCTCAGAAAGCGTCAAGCAGGACAAGAGTCAAAAATCAAAGAGTTTTTCAGTCATTCTTACAAACGAGTACGATGTTCGGGTAGAACTCCCTGCCCCGGAGCGGAGCGAAGGGGCTTTCCCTCCTATCTTGCATGTTGGTCTAATTTAGTTTTTTAGCTGCCTCAGTAACCAACAAAACTCTCTCGTTCAATTGTTGAAAAAATCCAGCGATGGTTGTGAAAACGTTAGATGAGACAGAGACTCAATTGGTCAAAATTAAACAATGAGTTATCAGTTAAAATACTTGGTATTTTTTCCGTCACAAAATACCAGAAATATGGCAATTAACATTCAGCGTAAGGATGTAACAGAATTACAGTTGGAGGGAAGCAGTTACATTATAGTAATCTGCAATCAAAAAAATCATCAATTGCAGATTACTATGCCTACTAGGTTGAAATAAAAATTTGACGATTTTTATAATGTGAGTATTTAGTTAAAAAACTATAATTCCCACAGAATAAATCTACCAAAATATCAACTTAAGTGCAATTTATTCATTTAACTAACATGAAACCCACTCAATTTTGGTTAAGAGTTATTTTAAAGTGGGTGAGATTTTTATCTTATTATCATTCCTATCTGAGTATCTCACCTGTGAACACTATTTCTCGATAGAAAATCCGCCATAAAAAAATTGAAATTACATAGTTTTTTAATTTAGCCATTATCAGATATCACGTTGAGCTTTTATCGTGAGACTAGCTGCAATCCTAGCAATTTCAAGTATAATTCTTGCGTTCTATCTTTCTTGCATATTATTATATTTCATAATATTTGTGTCTAGTAATGGTTTTGATAGGTGAAATAAAATGAAAAAAAATCCAATTATTGAAAAAATAGAAAAGTTAGAATTAAAAATAATAAAAAAAGGTGAGCTGATAACTTTAACAGCTTTTATTATAGTGATAATAGCTGCTTTGATAAATTATTTTACAAAAGTAAATCTTTATCCGGTAATCTATATCGGTACAATTGTATGTTTTGTTGGGATTGGCTTTACCTTATATATCAGATACGTGCTTGGAAATTGGAAACGATAGTTAATTAACCTCAGCTATCGTTTAAAGATAGCAATCTCATTATCCCGGAGATTCAAGCTCAGTTTTTTAGATTGAAATGTATAAGCAATGAGGCCTGCGGAAATTTCCAGCAGAAAACCGAGCTGACTGCGATGCCTTGAATGCTCTATCTGAGAAATATTTTTGAGCTGGTCGACGATCATTTCTATCAAAAATCGCCGTCTTAACATCGCCTATCCCAGAGTGATAATGTTTTAGCTTTCATGTTGCTACGGACATGAGTGATTAACGTAACGCCTTCCGTTTCCATTTAAAATGACTCTATAAACCCGTTATAGAGATTCTGAACGTTAATTTGAAGGTTTCTACTCATTCATACTCAGAAGCTTTGGACTAATGGAAGCATCAGCGTATACGGCTCTAACGGTGATTGGACAAACCCAAGTCGCATATAGAACGTCCGGGCATTCTCATCAAGTGCATGGACGATTATAGCTGAAATACCAACCTGTTCAGCTGTACTGAAGACACGCTTCCAAGCATCCTGAAGAAGCAATGCTCCCAGCTTCTTCCCCTGATATTCCACATCGACAGCCAAACGACCGAGAAGCACCACTGGGATAGGGTCTGGCATATTGCGTTTAAGTGATGGTGTAGATTCGATATGATTAATTGAACCAGCGCTTAGACAATAATAACCGATAACATCTTTTGTACCTTCCTTGCAAATAACAAATGTGCGGCTCGCACCGAGCTTATTATTTTTTAAAGCCCGGCGTGAAAGCCATTCGTTTAATGTTTCATGCTGACAATAAAAATCATTTACATTATGTTCAACCGTTAATATTTCAGGAGCACTTATTCCCACGGTGCTTTATACTCCATCAGTTTTTTAAAGCCCGCATTCTCAGAAAGTGGCTTCTCTAACATCTGCATGAATACCTGATATTTCTCGTCATTAACGAAAAAGTGGCGCTGATCAAGTATGGCCTCTTCGGCTGCGCGGCAGGCAGCATCCAAAATGAAATCTGTTCGAGTCTTTGAGTGCAGGTTTGCTGCATGGTCAATAAGCTCCCGTTGGAAAGCTTTTGCCCTGATGTTAATCGGTGTTTCTTTAGGTTGTGTTCTCATAAATCACCTGTATAGCAACATTAGTATACAGACATTATAGCAGGCGTATATCTAATAGCTATACATTTAACTTAGGATTTATCACGGTTCTGCTAATAACGGAGGACTGACGGAGTATAGCAAGAACATCACTAACGGATATCTTCCAAGCCATTGCCTGACGACGAATAATGAAAACACCTAGCTCAATACGCTGATGATGACTGAGAAGATGCTGCAAGGTGTTACCGGCTTCTGAAATAACAAGCATGACACCTTTTGCATCATTGTTATGCACCGTCAAACCTTTATTTTTGTTCGGCCCGTGATAATTAAATTCTATACTTTTTTTCAATCCAAATAACAACTCACAAAAATCCGTCAGTTCATGTTTAGATAATTGCAAATAAATTTTGTTACTCCATTCCGCCTCGTTGGAAAACTGAAGTATTTTCGCCATTTCAACATTAACTGTTAATTCTTTCGATTTTTCTCTCACACTGTACTGGATATTTAGCGCTGTTCGTTTTTTTTCGTCCTTTTGGCGATCAGCATAAAATGTAACTGACTCTTCGAATCTACTTTCTGACATATACCTACCTCAGTGTAAAACTGTTTTATTGTCTCGTTTTGAAAATTAATCCCGTCCTCAATCATACAAGGAAATTACATCATATAACATGCACTCGCCCTTCCAACTGAATTTTCAAAAAGAAAACACTTTGGTTGCTAAGTAAAGTTCCGTCTAAAATTGGGGCCTACAGCGATTTTAATCACAAAATGGCTCCACTATTAGCACTCTCCGACCGAGATAAAACTCGCGAATTGGTACGCCGTCTGGAATTAAAGCCTTCCAGCGGTGCAAGAACAAATACATAAAGTTCAGGTTGAAAACCTGTGTTACCAAGAAGTATTGCCCCGTCATGACCGAAAAACACTCTGTTTTACCTCGATCCACCTTATGTCCCGGAAATCAGAGTCAACGACAAATATGAAAAGGAAATGACCTCAAATGATCACCGGAAACTGGTCGCACAGCTGCTTGAAGTGGATAGTATATGTATCCTGTCTGGATACAACTCAACAATCTACGCTGCAACTAGCAAGACCCGGACATCTTGTATATAACACTTGAACGGAATAATGATCTAGTATCCTTGTTTTCGCAAAAAAACCGTTATCATCTAAGCAAGTAGCATTATTTAGATGTGCTGATGTGCTGTAGCGGGATGTAAGTATTTTTAAGTATTTTGATGTGCTGTAGCGGGAAAAACTGGAAAAAGGAGAACACTTTCGGGGGGTAAAAAATCAAAAAACCACTAAAACAGTTCAAATTCCACTCAATAAATACTGCATAAACTCAACATACTGCGATTCTTCCGGTAATCCCCCCTAAAAGCCGGAGTGTCCATAAGTAGAATTTTCTCATACGCTTAATGTAGCAGAGGAGATCGAAATCTTATGAAAAAGTCACGTTTTACTGACAGCCAGATCTTAGCTATTCTGAAACAGGCTGAAGCAGGTACGCCCGTGTCAGAACTGTGTCGTGAACACGGCATAAGCAACGCCAGCTTTTACAAATGGCGAACTAAATATGGGGGAATGGATGCCTCTCTGATGGCTCGTTTGAAAGAGCTGGAAGAAGAGAACCGTCGCCTTAAAAAGATGTATGCTGAAGAACGGCTAAAAGCCGAGATTATTCAGGAAGCCATGGCAAAAAAGTGGTAAAGCCTGCTCAGCGTCGACAGATGGCAAAAGACGCAGTTGAGCATAAATCCATTAGCATTCGCCGTGCGTGCCAGATCTTTAGGGTCAGTGAAAGTAGTTATCACTATAAGGCCCGGTTATCTTCAGAAAATCAGCAGATTGCAGAGTGGTTGCTCAACATCACGGAACAACAACGAAACTGGGGATTTGGGCTTTGTTACCTGTACTTACGCAATGTGAAAGGGTTTCATTGGAACCATAAACGAGTTTATCGGATTTATTGTGAACTGGCCCTGAATAAACGTATAAAGCCCAAAAATCGCTTAAAACGCGAACATCCTGAACCGTTGAAAGTCCCTGACACCCCAAATGAAAGTTGGTCGATGGACTTTATGTACGATCAGTTGTCAGATGGGCGTTCGGTTCGTTTGCTCAATATCATTGATGATTTTAATCGCGAAGCACTCACGATAGAGGTGGATTTTTCATTACCCAGTCACCGTGTAATACATACGTTGGAGCAGCTGATAGAGTGGCGGGGCAAACCGATTGCAATACGTTGTGATAACGGTCCCGAATATACCAGCACTGAATTTCAGGTGTGGGCAAAGCAACATAAAATCCAGCTGAATTTTATCCAACCAGGTAAGCCGCAACAGAATGCCTATGTTGAGCGTTACAATCGAACGGTGCGTTATGACTGGCTGGGACAATATCTATTTTCTACCTTGAGTGAATTACAAAATTCGGCGACAAAATGGCAGTGGTTTTATAATCATGAAAGGCCCAATATGGCATTAGGGGGTTATACCCCGAAGCAGCATTTATTACGCGCTGCGTGAATTCTACTTTTAACCTCCATGAAAAATGGGAGGATTACCTTCCCGCTACAGCACATTAAAAATTTCCCTCCCCCACTACAGCACATCCTGAGCACAATCCCCTTTCCCGCTACAGCACAACAAACCTGACCGACGTTCCACCACCCCGCCAGTCAAGGAATAGCCCTCCCAAAGTGGATGTCCTGTAGCGGGATGGGTAATACCTCGATGTGCTGTAGCGGGAAAAACTGGAAAAAAGAGGACGCTTTCGGGGGGTAAAAAATCAAAAAACCACTAAAACAGTTCAAATTCCACTCAATAAATACTGCGTAAACTCAACATACTGCGATTCTTCCCGCTACAGCACATTAAAAATTTCCCTCCCCCACTACAGCACATCCTGAGCACAATCCCCTTTCCCGCTACAGCACAACAAACCTGACCGACGTTCCACCCCCCCGCCAGTCAAGGAATAGCCCTCCCAAAGCGGATGTCCTGTAGCGGGATGGATAACACCTCGATGTGCTGTAGCGGGAAAAACTGGAAAAAAGAAGACACTTTCGGGGGGTAAAAAATCAAAAAACCACTAAAACAGTTCAAATTCCACTCAATAAATACTGCATAAACTCAACATACTGCGATTCTTCCCGCTACAGCACATTAAAAATTTCCCTCCCCCACTACAGCACATCCTGAGCACAATCCCCTTTCCCGCTACAGCACAACAAACCTGACCGACGTTCCACCCCCCCGCCAGTCAAGGAATAGCCCTCCCAAAGCGGATGTCCTGTAGCGGGATGGATAACACCTCGATGTGCTGTAGCGGGAAAAACTGGAAAAAAGAGGACGCTTTCGGGGGGTAAAAAATCAAAAAACCACTAAAACAGTTCAAATACCGCATAAACTCAATATGCTGCAATTTTTCCCACTACAGCACATCGAATAACTTAACTTTCAGGATGTAGAGTTGGATTTCTACTGATTATTTTAACGATATTTTCCTTGTCTTCTTTGTCTTTATAGAGATGATAATCTAGATAACCAATCTTTTTGAGATCTTCCAGCGCATTCCGTATGATCCGATTTTGCTCACCCTTTGTACTTGGTAGTAATAAACGCTCTCGTAAACGTTTAAAACTCAGTGGGACAGGGTTCGCTGGCAATGATGCTATATAAGTATAAATAGCTTGAGCAGCTTCTTTACGGGGTAAAGCAGAAAGCGGCTTCTTACGTAATAGGGTTAGGTTATCTTCATTATAAAGTTCCCAAAGGTTTTCATCAGCCTCAAGGATAACAGTATTAGTTTCAGTATCGAACTCACCTGTTTTAAGCAATCCAGTAATGTAAACCTTTGTGCTACCGGGCTTAGAAAAAGTAATAGTCTTGCCACGAATTCTTGCAAGTGAGTAAGCTATTTCTTTACGCAGTCTCGCATCAAAACGTTTATTTGGGTATTGGCAATTACGAGCGAACTCTGTGAATTTCAAACGTATTTTATTGCCTTTCAAAGCATCTTCACTCCTGCTAAAAGAATGAATAATCCCCATCCATATCTTGAAATCTGTAGACAAATTTAGCCTTGGGCCAGTAATGAGCACGTCTGAATATCCTTCACGAGAAGCGTGCTCAAGCTTAGAAAGAGATTCACTTGCATCAATAGGTGCCGCCTCTGAACCTTTCTTCTTTGTCGGTACGAAAACACCCATTTTCATAAGGACAGCAGGTTGAACTGATGAATTCATAGTAACTGTTAATTTTCTGTGTGTATCGTTAGTAGGTTCTGGTATTGCATCTTTAAACAACCTTATGTTTTTGCTGTCTTTTTTCATGTTATCCGCGCCCACATACGCTATGTTGATAAAATGATGCACCTTCCCACTACAGCACATCATGTTTCCCACTATAGCACATTAAAATCCCTCTACAAAACATTCAGATCCCACTACAGCACATTATTTTCCCACTATAGCACATCGTAACACCCTCTCAGACCAGTTATATCAAGGGTTGGTAAGATCGGGGATCTGTTTGGATCTTGTTGGGACTGTATGGATCTTTTTATTGGATCTATCTGGTAAATATGTGGATAACTCAGAAAAGAAATAAAACATATATTCACTGATGCACTACCCTTGTCCAACTGGTGATAATGAACGAAAGATAAAGTTGTCTATTCGTTTATTATCACCAGTATTTGTACAAAACATATACTATGCCAAGCTCAGTTAACACTCTTTCCATACCCTGATCAATAACAAATTAAAACACTCTACTAATCCATTTCACCAAAGTAGGTATAACAGGGAAAGAAATAACCAAAACAGCTATACTCATACAGAAAAACGAAATAAGATATTTTCGACCAGAAAGTGAATAACACAAGTCCCCTTTTTCCCCCTACCTATGACAATATGCTTGATGCTTGAATCTAGTGATAAAAGTAGCAATGATAAGAAAGTCTAATTCTGGCAATGAAAATAGAGTCATTCCAAACATAAGCATGTCAAACTACGTGTCATAAAAAAGCTTTTTTGCGATCAACATTTACCAATTCACAATGAATTGGATCACCCCTCATAAAAGCCTCTATATCGCTCTGTACAAAGCGTTTAAGCTTATCTTTACCCATAGAGCCAAATCAGCTGTAATATATTCTATAGAGCGTATATCAAACTTATCGTTAGTTCTGAGGACATTGACCATAAAAATGGTTTTATAGGGTTTACAACTCATTCTAATGGGTTTAATCCAATACATGTTATACCGAATATTTCACGGGCAAGAATGTAAACACGGAGGTCATCACTTCGAATGATAGCCTGACTACCTAATACAGATATAGCGATCATGATTGGCAAAATGAACCAATAGTTCCCAAAAAACCATTTCGATAAGCATCAGGACATAATGCTCCCACTATATACTGTACATTTCTTGTGCTTTTGAGGAATATACATCAGAAATGTGTAAAGCTAATCTTAGCTATTTATCAAGTCAGGTGGCGTTATGATCGAAAAATTTAATTCTTGATAGTTCAGTATAACACCTCTCGTTTCCTATGAATCTCCAGCGAAGCATAACTACTTTAACTCTTTTAGATTGAACTAAATATACACTCCTTTGCTCATTGTTAGTCCCCCAGACGGGGAACTGTGAAAGTAGATTTCATATTTATTCTTTAATGTTAAGTTCTTCAATAATTTTTCTGGTAGTTAGACCATTCACCGTAGCTTTGCTGGTTTAGTAAGGTCACTCAATAATTAAAAAATCACAAAGACTCCTATAGATAATTATCATATTATTTGTGGGATATATTTTATAGTAAAAAATAAACAAATCCGGTTATAATTCCCATAAAAAATAACCGGATAAACGTGAAAGTTATTTTCTTATTCTATAGGTTTTGAATTACGTATTCTCACCGCTTCCTTTGCAATTTCGTAAGAAATATTTGCTATTTCAATGGCAGATAATTCTCTACCTCTACTATCGATTTGTCTAGATGAAACACCTGCAATAGCATTTCCATAAAACGAGTCAAAAAGAAATTGATTATTATTTGATTTTCTCATAGTTAATAATTCACTTATTTAATAAGATGTTTTTTCTAATTATTTAATAATAATTAAATATCATTTTATTGATATAAATCAATATGTTAAAAATATTTTATTTATTTGCTTGTTCTATTTTATTTTCATCTAAAACGAACTGTGTCACGTTTTTCTCAAAACGATAATTTGAGTGTTTATCGTAGAATCCGGCATAAATTTTAGTATGAAAGACTCGCAGGTAGTCTCCGACATAGGAAATATCTATACCCTCTTCAAATGTAATAAGGCATTCCAGCTCTATGAAGTTTATTAATGGATTTTCCGCCAAAGTTTTACGCGCTTTCTGTACACTTTCATCATTCCAGTGTAAACAACTTTTTCCATAAGTTATATCTAAGTAAGGATTTTGACAGCAAAAATCACCAGCTTCGGCTTTTTTATCAAAGCTCGTATTATAGTACATGTCTGCTAGTTTGATATTATCCAATAATAACTGACCTGTTTTTTGGGGCTTATTAACGGATGTATTTGCTATAAAGGAGTACAATATTACTTCAACTACAACAAAGTCTAACATGCTAGTGTGTGTTGAACACTCCCAGTGTACATTGATTTGTTCGTCATTTTTGCGAAAAATAGTGAGGCCTCGCGCAGTGTCATTTTCATTATCCAATCCCCAATAATTCCGGTGATGTCTCCAATCTTTTAAATTATTCATGATAATGCCCCTTATAGATTTGTTATTTATGTTCGTTTTCACCCTTCCAGTTAAACATGAGTATCATTAGTGTCGAAGAAGAAATATGAAATTTAATCTCTTTAAGAGTAATTTCCTACACGCTGGTGGCTAGCCTTTCTGCTCTCGCCCTAAAGTTCAAAACGTAAGCACAATATCTTTGCTTTTTTGTATGTATATATAATGTATACACGTAAGGGTGTAACATGAAAATTAAGCCGAAAATCAGAGAAAAGAGCATCAACGCTGCCAACGCATTGTAAGCTGAATGTATTGAAACACCGACAAATGAGCAAGTCAGAGAGTATAGCTGCGATAAAGTGAATCTTTTACCTGTCAGGTTATGTTGTGATTGGGTAACGCCAAAAATTCGGTATGAATTTTGTTATTTACCATAATGGCTCAAGTGCGCCGCTTTTTGTGGGGAGCGCTCTGCAAAATCCGAGGGATTTGCTGTAATCGAGAGATTGAGGTTTATGCCAAATAAATTTTAAAAAATCATCCATGATTTTATCCAATTTTTCACTAGCATTAATATGCTCACAAATTCCCTATTAAGTTAGTTTTCTGGAAGTAAAGACGAACAAAGATCATATGCATTTTCTGGTGCAGTTAGTGCCTACGTACAGTGTGACCAAAATCGTTACAATCATCAAAAGCTTAATTACTAGGAAGAGACTCAGACATTACCCACAAGTAAAAAAGGCGCTGTGTGGAGACGTGACGGTTACTTTACGAATACGGTCGGTAAACACGGAGACTAGCAGATGATTGGCGGTACGTTAAAAATTAAGATGATGAGTACCACAAACTGTATTCAGATCATTAGTTAGCATTTTTTTGAAACACCCCGCAGCTTGCGGCGGGGGTTGTTCATTTGATGTGAAAAATCTTCAATAAAAAGACTGCTGACTAAATAAGTAATACCGTCCAGCAGCATCGAACATACACAAATTTTCTATGAGCCAACGTTCTACTTGATACAGCGGAGCTTGCTGGTATTTACGTATTGTTTGCAAATGATTGGTAATGGATCGAATATGGTAAGGATTATTAATCAGGATATGGATATTGCTGACTGCAATCCTTTTAAGCCGAGTTACAGCGCTTTTATATTGCTCTTCCTCGAAAGCAAGTACGCGCTCACGAGCAACTGTTTTTGCCTCTGGAGAAAGGTCTTGATAGTAGTTTAACAAATCGAAAATTGCCATAACACACCTTTATTTTAATATATTCAAAACCCCACATTTGACGGGCTGCTTCAGTGTGTGAAAAGTTATAGATTAGCTTCCTCATGACGAATGACATCAACAGCATTCACGAAGGTATCCCAGCAAATACCATTATCTGCATCATGTTTTCTTATAGCGAGGGATAATGCTTCTACAGCCAGTTCGTCAGAGATTTTTTCATCACGCTGCATAGTCAGAGCGTCTTTGACATCATCAGAATCCCAAAAAATAGCACCTATAGGCTGTTCTGGGTTAATTTCAGACAGATATTGAATCACTTCTTTTACTGTACCGTACATATAATTTCCTTTTGGTTAACCAGCTATGGATGACGATGTTGTGTACTTTAGTTCTTTGGTTTAGTTTTCTACTGATCGAGGATTTAACTATCCCGGATGTCAGGATGTTAGTATTCTGTATGACATGAACCACCCTACTCATTTCGTTGTGTTAGTTATTTTATTCTGACACTGTGAGTGAAAGGGTCGAATAGCTTTCAGAGAATAAAGCAGAAAAAAATGGGATGAGATCAACTATGTAGTTGATTAAATATGCAACTGTAAATAAGGATAAAAATATGAAACCAGCATTGATTTTTATGTTGCTGACACTGGCTGGTTCAGCTTTTGCAAACATCAATACTCAAATAAATGAGTACTTAACATCGTTGCATTCTGCCATCTACACCAAGTTTTATGATGCAGATAAATTTGAGGGAAAAACCTGTACTCTGAAAATAGAAATATCGAGAGAAGGAACATTACGGGGTTTTTCTAGAGGGGAAAACACAAAGGCGATGACGAAAAGCTTTGCAGGCAGGCAATAACGGCTATTGTAAGCGCAAAAATACCGACTCTGCCATCTGATGAAGTGTGGCGTTCAGTGAAGAATACCACAATTGAATTTAAGCCCTGATAGATAGATAGACCAAGTAGCTTTAGAGACCTAAATACGAAGTATTGTGCTAACTGGCTATCCATAGATAAAGGTTCTATTATACTAGGATACTATCTATATAGATTTGGAGATATAAATGGGATTTTTTGACTACATTACAGGTGGAAATGTAAAAGTTGCGGCAAAATTCACCGCGATATTATATAGAGAGGGGCTAAATATTTATGGAAATGACGAATTGGCTTTTAGATACACATACATATTTAGAAATAACACAATAAGAAGATATGCAGACAATCAAAGAGATTTGATGGTCTCTGAATTATTCCAGCGTGGTGAGATAAGAAATTGTACTGATATAACAATAGCCCACCTTAACACAGGCGCTGCACCAAAAAGCGTTCATATAAGTGAAACGTATAAAGACTTTAATGAGAAAGTAATAAATTACTTAAGAAAATTCGGGATACCAGAAAAATACATAACAGGAGACAATAAGAAAACAATATCGCACATAGCAGATTATCTATATTTAATAGATCAAATAATAAAGCCAGAAATGTATGATGATTTAATAAAAAAATAGAACCTGAAAATAACAAAATCCGCAGAATGGCACAGAAAACGTTATAAATTTTCAGCGTGGATTTGGGTGTTTGATAGGTTGTTACATCTATTATTGTTGTAGTCCTATATTGATAGCATGGCTCTATGTTTTTTATTAATTTTAAATAAAAAATGGTAGAGGCTATAATAATGCCCACCCAATCTGAAATATTCATTTTGAAACTTGCCTTTGTTTATTTTTGCATAGAAAGGAAGTGCCAACGGTAGTGCAGCACGGCACAGTGTCAGCTCAGCAGACGAAGAAGTTTCAATCATATAATCAATTTCGTTCAGCCATTCATACATGCTATCACTCCAGCGCCGGTCGCATCAATATCGGCACATTCCGCGCCCAGCTCATCAAACAGCGCATTCGCAATATCTCTGGCTCGACGGATATCACCGCGATGCTCCATACGAACCTTAGTAATGACCTCCGCAGAGGCTTCAATCAGTACGCGTTCAGAGAGGGTTGCTTCACTGCGTACCTGATTGCGTACCTCTTCTTTGCGTACCATATCATCAGAGCGGGATTTGACTTTAGCGGCTAAGTCTCTTGTCCCATTCGTCACGATTGGCTCTTTTGCGGATAGCCCCTTCTGATATGCCATGCTGAGAGGCAATTTCCCGAAGAGACAGCAAACCAGCCCGGTAAGCCGATTCGATAGCCTCCCAATCTGGTTTAGCCATTTTTATTCCTTATTTTGCTAACAATCCACCCGGCATCAATTCACGCGTCACAAACTGACGCAGTTCTTTGCGGACTATCCGACGGATATGATCATCGGTGGGGATTTTGTTTATCTTGGGTGAGCTAATGACGGCTGAATCAATAGATGCTGATTTAATAAAAGTTTGTCCCGCAGAAGTTTTGAAGGTATCAGCAGTAAACCCAATCTTATTCTTTGTTTCTACCGATAGCGTTAATGGCGCAGTAACCAGCCTGACTTTCTCTTCCTAATCACTGACCTTAATAAATCCATCAACAGTTCTGCTTACCTGCGCTTTATCGGCTTTTGACTTGAATTCATTGTGGATGATAACGCTTTCAGGTACGGATTCGAGATGCCCACACGCTCCAGTGCGTACACCTTCTTTGTCGTAATATACCGTATACCCAGCCGTTCTCAATAACGCACTGCCATCTTCATTAATATGAATTATCATCATGTTGCCTCATGTGGATGCTTTACAGAATTTTGTATTTTTACTTTTTTCGGCTCAGTATCACTTTCAGTGCAGCCTCTACGATATCCACATTGGTTCGTCCGTCATTGACTCGACCTGTATGTAGATAGTCACTGGCCTCAGTTATTTTTGCGAGTAGGACGGTTAATTCGTGTCGTTCTTGTTTGGTCATTGCAAACTTATTCCTTTGTCATTCTCCGGCGGGATCAGTGTTCCGTATTCATCTTGCATGCCGATATCAGTCAACATGTCACCATATTGATGAACGAGAGCGTTCATATACCTAACGCCTCTCTTACTCAAAACAGGGACTTTTCCACCACAGATGACAATATTGGGAGAGGGCTTTTCGTCGAATGGCTCAAGCAATGTTGCGTAGAATCTGGCTCGCCATCCGGCATTCTTCCTATCAACCAAATATCCATCAAGGAGACCAAATAAAAAACAGCGGCTAACTTCTATATCACCTGTTTCATAGCGATAAATTGGACAACGCCAAGTAATACACATAAGCTTCTGCTACTCTCCAGCCAAAAAACTCATGGGATTTTACTGACATATCCATTATTCAACCCCCGGTAAGAATGGCTGAACCTGCTCAATCATTCGTTCGCGGGCAGCAAGCAATAGCTGCTTTCTCCCTCCCGCACCCCATTTACTCATTTTGCGAGCACAAGCACTGATATCCTTTGTCTCTGCTTCAATGGTCAGCTCTAAGCGGTTAAGGCGGGCCATAACATCAAACTCGTTCCGGACAGCATCACGAAAGGTGTTATACACTCGGATTTCAAATTCGGGTTTAAGCCAAGCCGCGTATCTGATGACTAATAACTCAACACCCCATATCCCCGGATTATCACCGCCATTGTTAATCCTAACGGGTTGATTTTGTTCCAGAGGACTTTTTGTCCTTTGGTCAGTGCCTCTATAAATCTCCTGACCTGAGCACTTCGAATAAATTTGCTCGGCTTTTGAGATTCGGTTGCTTCTCCGTTAGCAACCGCAGCAGTATGTAAGTCATTGAGGTTATAACGTCCTTCGTTATCGACACGGACAGAGATACCATTAATCGTGACTGTTGGGTATTTCATGATGTGGTTTCCTATAGAAAGTGAACCTGTTAGCACAGAAAAGCCGCCCCAAGAACACCACATAATTAACGGTTTTCTCAGGTTCACTTTCTGTAGGTTCTTGGATTAGATAAGCGCGTGCTAATGCGCGATAACATTTGTATGCAAAAATGCTAATTTCAACTTGCCATAATTAGCATTTTTGCATACAATGATTTCAAGTTAACGAAACGGAGGTGCAGTGAAACAAAGTGAATTTTTAAAGTGGCTAAAAGCTCAAGGAGTCGAGGCAGAAAATGGCAAAAAGCATCTGAAACTCTACTACAAAGGTAAAATAAGCCACCTCCCCAGACACCCAAGTCAGGAACTGACAAAGGGGTTGGTCGAAGGAGTCAAGAAACAATTAGATTTAAAATAAACTCTAGCCCTCAATGCGAGGGCTATCACTGCACCGATAGATTATTAAAGAGGTCAACATGTACTATCCTGCAAAATTTGCGAAAGAAGATAATGGATATACAGTAACATTTAGAGGGATCCCCGAAGCTATCACTTGTGGTGCAGATATCCCTGAAGCAATGGAAATGGCCGAAGATGTTTTACTTTCGAGTGTTGAAACTTACTTCGATATGGATAAGGCATTTCCTTCACCCGCATCTGAGCTTCAAGAAGATGAACATTGGGTATACTTACCTGATAGCGTGTATGCCAAAATTTTACTCAATAATGAGCTTCTAACAGCTAAAGTCAGTAAAGCTGAATTATCGCGCTTAACCGGTATTCGTCCTCCTGAAATCCAACGAATACTCGCACCACGCCACACAACTAAAATTGATACGATTAGCCGGGCACTTGCCGCTGTAGGTAAAAAGCTATCACTTTCAGTTATCTAATAGTTAGCCCCTCATTGCAGGGGCTTTCATCTCACACACTGTGTCCTGACATACTCTTGCAACCCCAGAATCATTTGTTCTGAAGTGGCAACTCGCTCTCTGAGTAACCAATAATTTCGGACAGCGGAGTCTGTAGGTCGGGCGGTGGCTGCATCATCCATGCCGGAGGTGGTAGGGGTTTCGGGCACTGGACACTGGGCTTTGATGTACACCCGCTCAGGATGAGCAAGAGAAGCAGTGTGCAGCATGTCAATGTGCGTGTTCTGGTAGTTTATGGTGTCGGTCAGTTGCTGGATTTCAGTTATCCACTCCCACTTCCTCATCGATATCTTTAGTAACGAAACGGCCACAAGACAGAAAATTCACACACTGACGAAATTTGCGCAGGCCAAGTTTTAATTCCCGCTGTGTTTTGATGTACCAGTTGAGATCAGACGGGATGTATAACTGAAGCCCGCCCCACTCAGAAATAAAGCAGCGTCCTTTCAGACTGTAGGTATGCAATGGGTCATAGAAAAACGGGAACACCTTCTGAACGAGTGTATCTGTACGTGGATCGATAAATGAAAGGAATACGCCGAACGGAGCAGTTTTAAGAAGCTTCACAGCTTCAAGGTAACGTAGCGTAATGGAGTGCTGCGGGTAAAACATTTTAAGTGAATTGTTCACGGTCGGAAGCTCCCTGTTCATTTGTTGGCAGGCTGCGTATTATTTTTGAAAATGCGATCAAGCAGCCTGTGATTAACATCGTAAATTATCGGTTCACCGCTAGCTAACTCATGACGGCTGATAAGGCTGTAACCAAAGTCCTGCAAATTTTTGTAGTTATACGATGCAATGTTGTGTGAGTAATTCTTTCCCCACACATTCCCATTGCATTCTTCAAAACGCTGTGCGTGGTAGTGATTTTTCAGGAACTGATAGTGCTCTTTTTATGTGATCATAATGCTCCCTATGTCATATTCTATTGAGTAAAAAAATTATCACACCGGGAGAAAGGAGGTCGAATAGGTAGGGGGTTAAAAAATCATGTTATTCCATTCAGGGGTGTTAACCGAGTCATCGGCAAGGCTGAGTGAATTTTCGTTATATCCGTACCACGGCGTTTCTGTAGGGAATACGTAGTAATCAGCTTTATTTTCAAACCAAACAATGTGTTCTACTACGGCAGTCATGAAGTAAATGCGGTAAGTGCCATAGCAACGGACACGATCACCAATGTTAAACTTTGGATCTATACCCGCAGGTGGACGCTCAGCAACACGCAGACGATCAGCTTCATACCACGCACTATCTTCCCGTACCATGCGGTATAAGGTCACTCCTTTGTTTTCTCTGATTTCAGCTACTGCGTCGAGTCCTATACAAGGGCCACGACAATCTGAGTACTGATACACGAAAACAAGATTACCCACTTCAATAAGCTCGTTCATAATCTCTCCTTCCCACCGGGCCGACACCCGCCATTGTGTTAACTGAGTTTATTCTCTCACAGCGAAAGCCCCAGTATTGAGAAACAGGAAAATCACTCTCACTCCCTGACTCCCAATAGTGCTGAGCTTCTTCCTGTGGGTAAACGTGGGCTTCATTTATATCAGTCGTATACCCAGCATTATCTACACAGTGAAAAGCCTATGTTACTCCTCACTGTTTCCCGAAGGTAGGCCATGTAAAATTTGTGGCTCTTCATATTCCATCCTGAGATGAGTGTTTTCGTTTTTTCGTTGCTTGAATTATTGTTTCACACCCATTCTTAAGACCAAAATTCGCGGGATTTCGCCCCGAAATTTTTAATAAAAATATCTTTATTTCAATGTGTTGTGAATGAAACTTTAGAGGGCAAATATTAACGATAGCAACCTTGAAAACTTTATGCTGTGTTGCTGAACATTCAGTTTTTCCTAAAGAAAGTTATATGAATTGATGAGTCTTGTTTGTGATTTTCATAGAATAGCCTCATTGGTTTCTGGACGTGAAAAATCGTTCCTGAATCTGCATAGTGTCCACAACTTCTAGGGCAAGCTGAGCGAGCAGAATAGGATAGAACATTGTTGGGATCTTCTTATCGATATTGGAAATAATATAATTATGTCTTCATTATCAGAAGCGACAGTTATTGTTGAATTATCTGATATATTAGGGAATTTGAAACAAGCTAGGGACAGTTAGCCTGATAAAGATTCTTACCCGCCTAGAAAAGCGGGTTGGTGATTTTATTTATTCTCTAGCGCATCACAAAGCTTAATTAAATTTTCGGGCGTTGCAATTTTTTCAAATTTTTCCTTTGCGTCGGAATAAATGAAGTTGGAACCATGTTGAAGAGAACCTTTTGCGTTTAATGCTTGAGTATAACGCCTAATTAATGTTTCACTTGCCTCTCTAATTTGTTGAGCCAACTGTTTTATATCATCATTCATTTATAAACCTCTTTTAATATGTTTTAGTTTGAATTCAGGTGTTTTTTTGCTGTATTACTCGGCTACCAACTCCTAAAAATCTTCTAGCTCATTTAAAATCTTGTTGCACGCAGATTCCAAATTTTTGATAGCTTCCTTAGCTAGTTGCTTATAGTAATCGCGTGACTGGATAACCTGTGCATTGCTTTCACGTAGTAAGGCTAACTCAGCTTCAAGCGCGAGAATGCGTTTTTGATGCGTGTTACATCCCAATCCGCAGTGTGGGCAGAGAATGTCATTGTAATCACAGGTATCCGTGATTCTATCGTAACCATGTGCTTTGTAAACCTTCCCACATCGTTGGCATTCTACAAGGAAAAAGCCACCAGCATTGTTGTCCGCGATGTAACGATTTTTCTCGTTGGTATTGTTGTTGCGTTTTTCAAGTAAATCATTATTCATTAGAATACCTCCGTTATTGTGTTTGATTACATTAACATCTGGTGACAGGGGGCCGAAGTGAGGCTAATGAATGAAGGGAGTTGCTGGAAGGATCAATGTGAAAATATAATTTCTTGTACTTTGCTAAGTTTATCCTGACAAGCCTCAGAAATTAGCAAAATCCGCCGTAAACCCTCGCCCAGTGCGGGCGGGGATATAAGGCGAAAAGCCCAAAGGGATTTAAAACACGTCACTCTGGTGTATTTTGGCTGGCAACGTAGGCTTTAAGCGTTTCTATCGTTGCTCCTCCAGCGCTACAGGCGAAGTACGATCTTGACCACAAAAGTCCCGTTTTACTTTGCGTCCGCAAATGCGTATTTTGCTGGCGAAGCAATCGGGAAGAGACGGATTTTAAATTATTCACCAAGATGCTTACCGCGAGTTTCGGGGGATAAGCGACCAACAAATGGACGTGATCTTGCTCACCATCCATCTCAATAATGTCACATTCGAGTTTTGTTGCTGCTGAACTAAAAGCCTCCCGTAGCTGTTCAATCATGCACCCATCGAAGAGTTTTCGGCGATACTTTGTCGTGAATATCAAGTGGACAACGAGTTTACTGACACTGTGTCGCTTTCGAAGAAAACCATCGAGCGATTCATTGTACATACTCAATAGAAATATTCCTGTTATCTGTTATTATGTCTGAACTATATCAATGAGCGCTGACAATGTTAAGAGCCACAAAAGTCCGCATTTACCCCACTCCCGAACAGGCTGAATACCTTAATGGCCAGTTCGGTGCCGTGCGTTTTGCGTATAACAAGGCTCTGAATATTAAAAAACACCGCTATAAACGTCATGGGGTAAGTTTAAGCCCCCATAAAAATCTGAAGCCGTTACTGGCAACAGCGAAGAAATCACGTAAATATGCGTGGCTCAAAACGTATGATTCCATTGCGTTACAGCAGGCGATCATTAACCTAGATACCGCTTTTTCCAACTTCTTTAATCCGAAGTTAAAAGCCCGTTTTCCCACGTTTAAACGCAAACACGGAAAACAATCCAGTTATCACTGTATGGGCGTGAAGGTGTTGAATGATGCCATAAAAATTCCCAAGCTGACGCCGATAGAAGCCCGTATCCACCGAGAAATCAACGGTGAAGTGAAAAGTATTACCCTGTCACGAACGCCAACCGGAAAATACTTTGCTTCCCTTCTCTGTGACGATGGCAAAGACCCCCCCGTACCGCCTGATATGATCGATGCCGATAAAAGCACCGGATGTGACCTTGGGTTAACTCACTTTCTTATTCGCTCAGATGGCAGGAAGCAGGCCAATCCGCGCTATTTAATCCGTGCCGGTAACAAATTACGGCGCAAGCAGAAATCCCTGTCGCGAAAACAAAAAGGCAGTAAAAATCGGCATAAAGCGCGTTTACAGGTAGCCAAATGCCATGAAAAAGTGGTGAATGCCCGCGGGGATTTCCAGCACAAATTGTCCCGACAACTTATTGACGAAAACCAAGCAGTGATAGTCGAGACACTGAAGACGAGCAATATGCTAAAAAACCGCAGGCTTGCCCGCCATATAGTAGATGCAGGATGGCACAGTTTTGTGACGAAGCTCGAATACAAAGCTCAAGAAGCGGGAAAACATCTGGTCAGGCTTGACCAGTGGTATGCCAGCTCGAAAACTTGTCATTGTTGCGGACACAAAGAATCGGTAATGCCGTTAAGCCAGCGATATTGGATGTGTCCAATGTGCCATACGGAGCATGACAGAGATATCAATGCGGCGTTGAATATCAAGCAGCAAGGTTTATTTGAATTAAAGGCGGCGGGTCTCGTCGTCTCTGCCCATGGAGGCCAGCGTCAGACTTGTCACGCACAAGCAGCGGCCTGTGAAGTGGGAAGCCTCGCCCTATCGGACGGGGAGCAGTCACCTATGCCTTATCTGAATCACTAAAACCGAAAAATTTATTATAACTAACAATTTAATTTTTTATGTATGAAAGCAGATCTATGTTTAGTCTATTTTTCCAAATTTCTTATATCTATCAGACATTGATGTTCCAATATGCATGATTACTCCATTGCGGAAAAATATTCTTTTATCCATATCATCCATAATAGGTTCAGAACTCATTATATTTTTATTAAAAGATCTGTTGATTTTATCAATTAAATTTTTTTCTTTTTCTTTTCCATGAAAATACATTTTAGTAACGGTAGTGGGTTCATGGCTGGCTTTCAATATCCTTTTTTTCTTTTCATTAGGATAATAAGGATGTTCTTCACTATCATTTTTTCTTTCTTTTTTGTAATCTTTTTTATAATTCTTATAATTAAACGGCCTAGAAGCAATGTTTGTTATAAAAGCTTCAACGATAACATACTCATTATAACAAGTGTAATCTTTCAATTTTCGAGAAAATTCAGCTGCAAAAGATTTTTCGATTTCATCGTATTCAAATCCCGCTGACTGGCAAAAAAACAAACGAATAACCCGATATTCTTTTAAGAAAGTCCCAAAAAATGACGTCAAAATACGTACTAATTTTTCTGGTTCTATATGAGAATATTCCTTTTCGTTGTTAGCGAAAAATTTGTCACCATCCAAAATCGATGCTAGGAATCCATCATCATTTCCATGCCCTGATATAGTCAGACGTAAATAATGGGGGTATTCAGGCATTTTATCTTCATAAACGTGAAACCCCTCTGGGAAGAACTTAAGAAATTTCAACATGATAAAAACCCTATATAAGTAGTTAACATTAAATAGATAATTATCATCTATATGAACTTATATAATAACAATCGGTAATTTTGATTATCATCGTAATTATTTTAGCCATATGAAAAAAAATAATGTAAATATTTGTTCAATAACTCAAGTTTTGTTTCCTGTACTTTATGGGGTTTATGCTGAAATTTTTACTCTGAATCCATAAAATACAAAGTATAATATCTTTATATGCCTTCTATTCCTGCTCCCAGAGGCTGACAGGTGAGGTTATAGACACCTGCCTTGGTGTTAGGAATAAGAGAGTCATCAAGCGCAATACAGATCACTGTTGTAGCATTAGATAATAAGTTCCCTACAGGGGTGGCGGTCGCATCCCAATTACTGGATTTAGGTTAAGGCTAACCGGGATATATAGCTGATGTGGAACTATGTTGAAGGAAAAAAGGGGAATGGATTTATTGGCTTCCATTCTCTCTGAACGTTTAGCGTCAATGGGTGCGTACCGTTGCCTTATGCCAGCTAGTAAATTATCTGGCTATGCGAACTTGTGTGGATGCACGCGTTTTTGCCGCTGATATTACTTTTTTCCACCGCTAAGATTTGATAACGTCACCATTCAGAACGAATAATAATCCTTCGATGGAAAAACAAATTTTATTGTCTCTGCACACAAGATATTTTTTTACAGGCAAAGTATAGGCCTGAATTAGCGGGATTTCGCCCCGAAATTATTATGAATTATATATTATAATCATATAGTTATTCGTGAAATTGGCGTGGGCATTACGGAATATAAATCGTGAAATGCAGGCATAAAAAAGCCCAGACTGACTGGGCTTTACAGGGACTTATTCGTACTGCTCAATAATGGCTCGAATAGCCTCGTCAATTTTGTCCTGTGCTTCTTTGCTGATCCGGCTAAATTCGTAAGAAACCTTTCTTTCTTTCGTGTGGATTTTTTTCCGCGCATAAACTCGGTGATCATCAAACGTTCTGAGGACTTCGGTTACTGGCTTGTTAGTTGCAGACTTCACTGTCAGTTCCGAAATCGATTTATCAAAAAGTTTAATGACCTTGTTTTTAAAATCTTCCGGGAGCAGCTTCTGTTCTGAATGTAATGTTTCCACCTCTTTCGTCACATCGGCTACTAGATCTTTAAGCGATAAGTCTTTTTTACCGGCAATCTCTGCTACAGTGAACAACTTCTTATAGTCAGGATAAGTTAACTCTGACTGAATAGGGAAAACAGACAGTAATTCATGAGGAACTGAAGCCGCCTGAATTGCTCTTGTAACTTTCGTCGGGGAAATGCGAGTAAATTCTGCGATCTCTTTCTGGTTCATGCCGCTCTCACGTAGAGTTAACAAACGCATACCTACCTCGCGGATATTGTGCTCTTTAGCGGTCTGAATATCGACTGCAAGCTGCCGGGCATCTTCCGGGGATATTTCACTGCGGGTGAACATAATCCGAAGGCCTATATTGCAAATAAGGGCTGCGGCGCGACGGCGTGATCCGTCCAAAATTTCGATACGTCCATTGATCTCGCGACCAATAACGGGAAAAAACTGCTGCAAAGGCAGAGTACGCGTTATATCTGCGAGAGATTCCGGGCTAAGTGCATTCTGATCACGTCCGTTAATGGTCTGGTCTACGTAAGTGCGAGTGACAACCTGTTCAGCCGGAATAGTCTCTATGTGAAACATAACCTTGTGACCGGATGCAAGTGTGAAACGCTGACTACTTTCAACAGATAAGCTTGATGATTTACCTGCTAATGGTGATTCAGTAAGGGTGCGTCCAAGAATTGGCCTTCCTTTTTTTTGTGTCATACAGCACCTCTTAGAAGTTCAATTCGGTCGAAAACTGCGCGGGAAAAATCTTCGGCTGAAGTTTTCGCACTACGCAGTGCGTCAGGGCTACCCGCGTAAGATTGCGGGTTTGCACTGATGACTGTATCAAAAGACTCACCGCAGCGTTCGTAACCTTCGAGTCGGGGAAGAACGGCATCAAGCATATCACCACCAAACACGTCTTTGGCATAGCTGTGTGTTTGCTTATGGTCAGGTTTATTGATGACTTTTGACATGAACCCAACATTAGCAATAATGTTGCTTTGCAGGCCAGAATCTTCAATGAGTTGTACCAGCTCTGGCAGACGGGTCAGGTATTTTAACGTCGAATGAAAATCTACTTGCGGTGGTGGAACCGGAGTCATCAGCATATTGCTGGCTGCTAGTGCATTGATCAGGAATGGATCAAGGTGTGGGCCGGTATCGACAAAAATGAAATCGTAATCGTCACTGATTTTGTCGATGATATTTTCGCGGAGAACATTATTTTCGTTAATACCCGGTAGATACTCCTGACACAATTGAGTCCAGCGTGAAGCGATAAAGCCATCTTCAATGGAGGCAGGGATAATATCCACGCCCGGCACAATAGAAGGTTGAACAAACTCTTCAAGAATTTCCTCTCGGGTAAGGTCTTTATTTAGCATGGCCTGTGCGCTGGAAGTATTGATAAGACCAATGCTGTGGTGATGGTTAAGGAACATCGTTGAAGATGCCTGTGGGTCAAGGTCGATAACCAGAATCCGCAGATCTTCATGCAATAAGGAAGGATGTGCCCTCATACCGTGTGCCATCGTGACAGTTGATACTGTCTTAGAAACACCACCTTTAAGATTCACAACGAAAATAACAAAGGCTTTTCCGCGCTTCTCACGGTACGTTTTAATACCACGGTGAGCGTAGATATCAATGATGTTCTGGAGGGTCATAGCGAACTGCGTAGAAGTTCCTCCATGACGCTTATTAAACACATATCCCTTAGCTTCCATTTCTTCGACGGCAGTATCAACAGCGCGTTTGCTCAAATGTGGAAGTTTGGAAACAGCAGACTTCGAATAGGTCTTATAAAACTCGGTTTGTTCAAATTCTTCACGCTTTGACTGAATCTGTTCTGTCAGCCATTCAAGCATAACGTTTGCACGATTTCCGGTTTCGAGCAATCTGTCAAAATTATCGGACATGGTTTCACCTTGCGTTATCGTTTTTTTGAACTATAGCAGAATTTTAAGTACATGGTAATAATTTAGATAACGTTAAGTAAAAATTCAAATATACGTCATATAAAATTTATCTGACTGCCATTAGAAGTCTAAAAAGAAGATACTTACAGTAGAGCATAAAAATTCTATGGTCACTATATGAACGCATCCCGTTTGCAAGACAAAAATCATGTTGACATCGACGGTAGGTTGCAGCTCTATAACCCTGGGGGGTAAAAGCTGCATCAGCGCCGGAAAGAAACGATAGAGCGCAGTTTTGCGGATGCGAAACAGCATCATGGGCATCGTTACGCGCATTTTCGGGGTTTATTGAAAGTCCAGATCCAGTGTTTGCTGGCGGCAACAGCGCAAAATATCAAGAAGATAGCCTTACTGGTGGCAGCCTTTTGTTGGTGTTATCTGCGGTGCTTTCGTGTATTTAACGGGGCCAGAAGCCCAATCACGTGCCAAAAAAGGATTGTTCAGGGATGAGGCAGGAAAAATCGAAAGATGAGGATTTATAATGAAGGCAACAAGCCGCGTTATTTTCAACGCGGTTTGTCAGCAGTCTGAAGCCCTTTGGGCTTTTGCCTTATATCCCTGCTCGCACTGGGCGAGAGTTTACGGCGGATTTTGCTAACTAACACACTCAGCATACATCAGCCACATTCCACTATATAAGCGCCCGAAAAAAATCGAACTAATAAGTGCACTTAATTGTTCATTCTATCGTCGGTTTAACACTGTGCTCTACAGTTTTTTATGGTCTCCTTATATGTCTCTGTCCTAGCGGATATCAAGCAATGCGTAAAATCGGATAACGCCACGGCAAAGTGAAAACATAAATTTTTGCACTCATCAATAAATGCCCTGATTGTGTATGACTTTTTCTTGCTTTTTCAGGGGGAAAATAAACTTATCGCTTCAGGGCAAGAGTGTGAATGTTTACCTTTTGCCCAACGCATGAAATCCTGCGGCTAATACCTTATCCAAATAGTCAATGTCCATACTGGCAATTCTTCGTTTTCGGCGCATCTTGGTTTTTTTGTCGTTTCTGCTCGAAACAGATTTAGACTCAGATGGCGCATAAATGCCCACGTATTTTTATGGTTTCCTTACAAGTGAAAATGAAAAGCAGGCAGTAATATATGGTTTTAATTTTATCCGGAATACTGGAGTCGGTTCTAAGCGAATCGCGATTTAAGGCGGCTGCATGAAAATGTCAAATACAAAAAGGAATGGGGGTATTGTTCCCATTACCTTTGAACGATCAGCGCTGGTGGATGTGTACTGTAGTCTCATGTCATTTGGTTATGAGTACTAGAATGGAGAGCGATCTTATTAAGTACTACGATAGTGTCGTATATCAACGTCGATTTTTATAGTAAGTGATGCAGAAACCCAATATGGCGATAAGAACAACGATAAGAAATTGATAACCACCCACGCCATACCAAGGACGATCTGCAAACATTGCTAGTTCACGCGCACGTCCGACAATTGAACCATATTGCTCCTTGTCTGCGGCATAGTTCAGAAGCGGCAGTGAGCCAATGAACATCCAGATTGCGAAAATAGTGTTGATAACTGACTTAGATATTAAATCAAAGAAATCGCTTCTTCCGAAATAGCTGTACAGCATTGTCGTAATGCCAATACCCCATAAAATTACAGAAAATATCAATGAAGAAATAAAAGTTATACCATCTAAAAACTGTTCTAACATACTATTTCCTTGAATAAAAAATTCAAATATATACACGCTGTACCGGGATAGAAACAGTATGATCGTGGCATTTCCGATACAGCCCAATTATATCATTGTTCGTTAATAATTCTCCGAAATTCAAGTACCCAAACCCACGGATTAGCATTCCAGTTTTCCTCGCCATAGAGTGAGGCCCATAGAGTAGGGAAATGATTTGCAGGAAGAACTGCTGGATCAATCGTATTATCGCCTTTTCCGTACCAGCATCCCTCAGCTATCGCATCTTCTTCACTAATATCCTGTAATTTCTCAATCCTAACATCCATTATTTCTAGTGTGATACGTGATGCAAAGCGCGGCATATGAATTGATGGCTTCCATAGTTCATCACCAACATAACTATGGCCCCCTATACACTCGGGAAATCGTCCATCAGCTCTATAGAAATAAGTACCGTTATTTCCATTTGGGTTTGTTCTATTCCACGTTTCACGTACCCACATCTTATCTCCAACCTGACCGTAAGGACATACCCTGCTTTTTGCCAGCTTTGCCGCGCAACTCTCTTCTGTTTCACCAAAAACACAGAAACCATACCGACGGTCACGTTGTGCTACTGCTGACCAGTCAAATTCACACTCTTCAATATTTGGAGTATATTTAGGTAATTGCCAGTTAGGAACTACACGCCTTGTCTGTGTTTTCTTGCCATACAAAATAGCTCGAACCATATCGCTATTAAAAATAATCCCACGTTCTTTCACCTAAACCTCCTGCATAACCTGCATTGTGGCCGCAGTTTCCTGACCAGCCTGAGTCAACCGTACTGGGTAGAACATGGTTGGCACTTTATTACCGGCAAGCGAAAATTCCACCAGCCCGAGGCGGAATAACACAGGTAGGGAAGGGGCGTTAATGTCATCAAATTCTAACGAATAGGATACTTCATTACGGCGTTCAAAAGCTTTGCACCTATCACCGCGTAGCATATAGAGAGTACCACTAGATAACCGACGCAGAGTGTAGATTTGTGCGTTATTTAGTGTTTTCATTTATTAATCTCCTAGTTTCACGTTTGGACGCTTGGCTTGGTGAGAACGATGCTTACTGTTTCTAACTTGCTCACCATAGCAATTATCTTTCCGGTAACCATGTGAACGACAAACAGCACAAATGCATCCATCAATTGAAAAATACTTTCCATACGGTTTCATTTAGTCAACTTCTTAACTCAATTTCAGAGTATATCCGTCATTGTGTTCTATCACATTAACATCTGGCAGCTGGTGGTCGAAGTGAGTAAGCCATAAAAGGCCGTGATATGCCTATCTCTTGATCACATCTATACGTCCAGTAAAGGCTAGGTGCTTAGTGCGACGGCTATCACCTAAATCGGCGTGTTGGACAGTTTCTTTTGCCCATTGTTCGGTATCTGTTGAAAACATCATACGTGACCTCAACTTGGAATGTATTGTTGAGATCAAGCAGGCAAAAAAAGGTTCAAAAAAATCCCTCAATTCAATTGAGAGATTTGTGTCGAAAAGACAGGCGATATGCCTGTAATATTCGCGAACCATAATGTGAAGATTTTACCGAGGTTGAACGATGCGAAAACATAATGTCTTGTACTTCGCTAAATCTGTTCTGATAAATATCAGAAATTATCTTTCCTCACTCATCATCACCAAATTTGTTTTACCAGCTTATTAGATCTGTATAGATAGATTGTTAATCATCTAGGGAGTATTCAACTTCAGGCCAATATATGATGGTTCCTAGTCCCATGTTGTCAGTCATTTGATCTCCAAGTAAATTAAATGTCGTTCCCATCTTTATGATGATGGGGACTATATCTTTTCCAGCAGGAATCTTAAGACCAAGGCAGTAACGTCCGTACATCCCGCGCCCGGAATATGAACGAATATAATATTTTTCTCGTTCAATATTGCACTCCTCATCATTTACTTCATTTACAGCTTGGTTGATGATTTGAACCAGTAATTTATTCTTGTTTTCCACATCAAGTAATAGGATGTCTTCAATACTCATTTCACTAACTTCTTCATTACTTACAATTTCGTAATTCTGTTTTGATGTAATCATAATTAGCTCCCGGAGTGTTGTTTTTATTAAACATATTATCCCATACGGAAAAAGGAGGCCGAAGCAAGGAAGAGGGTAATAACTAAGGGTATTCATCGAGGTTAACAATACGAGAATATTATTTTCTGTACTTCGCTAAGTTTGTATAGGTGTGGGAAAAATAACGTTATTGTATTTCCGCAAGACGCAAAGTATTTAGGAACAATAAAATCTGTACATTATGCATGACAGATTTCGTTTAATTGAAACTCAATCTTCTCAAGGGCTTTCTTGTCTGTAACCTCTGGAAAAGCATCTACCAGCCACAAATCTAATCCCTATTTTTTCTAATCCGTCTACCTTGTATCATTATTGCCAATGTATAAGAATGCTCAAACAACTCAAGGGTAATTTATGCATTGGAATATTAGTATGAAATTAGCGGGATTTCGCCCCGAAATTATCAAAGAAAACATTTTTAATTCATTATGTTAAGAGTGAAATTGGCGTGGGCAATTCGTTGGCTACTTAGAATGTGCTCACGCCCCAGAATAGACAATATAATCGGGTTCTTGTCTTGGAGGATTAAAAATCATTTACGCTTATGGTAACCAAAAACTCTTTCTTCTCTCTAATGCATCATACAGATCACATATGTCATTTTTAAAAGACGGTTACTGGATAATCATCTAATGTGGATTGAAAACGACTATATGTTGTATTTTTTAGACCACTACAGATGCGAAAACATAATGTCTTGTACTTCGCTAAGCCTGTCTCGGTAAAGCTCAGAAATTTTCTTTCCGTGCTCATCATCACCATGCCTATTTTCTCGTAGATAGCTCAGATAACTGGTAACAGCGGTGCGAATAGCCATTGCCTGACCTTCATCAAGGTAAATACCGTTGATGACAATAGTGGGTTCTTGTTCTACTTTCATTATATTTCTTATTTTTCGAATTTATGGGCGTACTCAGGATATCCCCAGTAACTGCATTCGTCAAAATCATAGGAATTTAGTTGTCAGTGAACCCAGCTACATACCCGAACAAGTTTATACAGACGAATTACCCTTGTTAGACAATTTTTTTTCTATTGCCAAAGGAAATAAATTAATATGGGGCTGTATTTCATCTTCTAAGTTATCAATAGCGTTATGTATATCAATACCCCGCAAATCATGAAATGCTTGAATAGCCATCTCAAAGACTAATTGCTCTTGTGGATTATATGATTCCCAATACTTAAACCCCTTTCTATGCTGATATCCCATCATTTGATAAAATTTACCTGCTAGTTCAATGGCAGCATCAAGTAATTCACGATCAGTCATTACATCATTGTTATTAATCATATCTATTCTCGTGTTTTTATAAATAGATCGGTGGATTATGAAAATAGCCTTACATCAGGTTGTTCATAAGATGTGTGAAATATTGATATCTGCTAATACCGAGTAGCATCTACAAGATATCGAGTTAAAAGATGGTCGCCACATTGTGGGCAACAACGAATATCTGAAACAAACTGGAAAGTACAACGAACGCATTCCATCGGCAACGGCGGAAGCTTTTTGGATGTAGGTTTGGCATGGAATTTTGGTAAAGTTTTTTTCTTTTCAAAAATAACGCCTGAATTTTTCTTTTTGGAAACAGCTTCTTTTTTTTCCAGAGATTTAACGTAACCACAGGATAACGAAAGTGTTTCCATATCAATGCTGCTAGGGTCATGTGCAAAATGCCAGACTACCACTTTACCTTTTCGGGCTATTAGAGGATTTCCACAACCAAGACAAATACATCCTGATTTTCCTGATAAAACCCGTTTATCATTAATACTGACTATTACATCATTAAATATAGCCCGGTCTATTTTCACAAAATTATACATATAACCTCACCAAATATCGTTATAAGTAAATAAATTCTCATAGCCGCGTTATGTATAGATTGATATCGAGATTGCGCTTTATGAGGAGAACTACAATTTGCAGATAAGTTTTTTACAGTTCCAGTAAAACACTCTGTCGATAGAGGTCGAATAGCAAAACACAAAAAAAATTTTTTCGGAGCGAAAATCACATTCCTGTAACCGTACTTTTTTTCAGCAAAAATGAGTGTCCAACAGATTTAATTAATCTGATTTTATTGGCAAGTGATATCAATCAAGAGGTTCACCATGCTCTTCTGAAGCATTTACCAGCACCATTGACGGCAAGATTATTGAGTTATATAAAGCATAAGCGAGCTATCTAATTGGATCAGGCGATGTATCGAGCGGGGTTAGGGACTTCTTTGTTTGAAGTCATTCTCGACCAAAGCAGCAAGAATTGTTCAACTGAATGACACGATATGCTTACATTAGCTTGCGATATTAATCAGGAAGTTTATCGTGTAATTCTGGCTGTGGTTTATGATGAATAGATCACAGCGTTACGATATTAGTCTCAAATATACCAACACATGAGATTTGTGGCATTTTTTTATTAAAGACAACTTGATTACCGTCGAGCAAACAGAGCGGTTTTGCTAAATCAATACCGATAATTTTATAGAATTGATAATTAAGACTCTAGAGGTTCAACGTTACGTGAAATATTGATGTATTCTTCGATATAGAAATTTCGCTGGTGGCGTTCTTCGATAAGTGGATATTTTTTTCAGGTGAATTTAGATTCATTCTTACCACTGTATCCACTAGTAATTTAATTGCCTTAAACTGTGCAGGTGTGTGCACAGTATATATACCTGTTCAGCTTATACCGGGGTAGTGTATGGATTGGTGCATTAGTCAACGTTTTTTAGGGGGCTTCAAAATTGCATTTGATTCCACTATTTATACAGGCATTCGTTACTAGACGAACGACGTTCTGCGTGCCATGCATAAAACCTTTGCAGTAGTCATCACTCCTGCCTGATATATGTTGAATAGCTACGAGATCAAAGTCCATAAGTTTTACGGTCAATACTCTTGCGCTCAAATTTTTGATATCTTCCTCAATTGATGGGATATTGTGATCGCATGATTGGATTATATGCATATTACTTTCCAGTAATGATGAGAGCGCTGATTCAAGTTCAAGTATTCGCTTTTGTTGTAGATTCCATGCCAGTGCCGTATTGTGGCATTCTTCTGGGGCAACTTGGTTGCAGTGAGGACAGAAGACATCATTGTAATCATCACTATCGGCAATCGATCCACCACCGAGGCACTCATTGCTGGGGTAAACTTCCTTGCATCGTTGACATTCTACAAGGAAAAAACCACCAGTATTGTTGTCTACAACATAACGATTTTTCCCGCAGGTAGTTTTGTTTTTGTTACGTTCTAGAAATTCTTTTTTTAGTAATTTATTGATCATCTCGGTATCTCCGTTATTGTGTTCCATCACATTATCATTAGTCATTTGGTGGCCGAAGCGAGTAGACCATAAAAAAGGCCACAGTATGTGGCCCGATACCTGTAATATTCGTTAACCAGAACAGGAGAATTACATATTAATATAACATCTTACTAATATGGAAATCTGGTGTTTGATCTTCAAACCAATGCCAAATATCTATTACATTAGTGCCTCTGCTAAAATGTAAAAAAGGTTCTACTGTACATAGATCATCTGTTTCATGACAATTTTCTACCATAATATTACTCAGCTCATCCCAATATTTGTTAAGTAATTCTAAGGAAATTTCAGCATCAATCTTTGTCATTACTTTTTCCTTCACTTAGCATTTTCAGTGAATATTTTCGGTGGTTCGTGCGGCGTATATTTCCGCTTCCGTAACAGTCCTGATCTCTTTCTTTTTGCAGTACTTCTCGGTAATCCGCTCCGGAGAATTTGTAAATGTATTTAAAACTTCTTCGCACATAGCTTGTAAGCTTTTGATACTTTCGTCGGCTACTTGCTTATAGTGATCGCGTAACTGGATAAGCTGTGAATTGCTTTCACGTAGTGAGGCTAACTCAGTTTTAAGGCTTAGGATGTCCTCAATACTCATTACATTGTCTTCTGCATTACTTGTAGACTTGTCAATAGCATCTTCTTTTGTGGACTGTCGCTTTTCTTTAAGTGATTTCCAAATTGCCTCTGCCTCTTGTTCAATATGAGTAATCACTTCGGGCCAACTTAAAAAACTAAATTCATCTCTGATGGAGCAATAGCTAGGCTCCTTTCCATCTCGAATGTCTTGTTTTAAGCGCTCGTATCCTTCAAACCAAATTCGAGAATATTCCGAGGTAAATTTGAGTGTTTGTACTGCGACTAATTCGATTGTTTTTTGTTTGATAATATTTCTCATTTGAATTTCCTGTTGAGATAAATTTTCTGAAATTTGTTGATACCCGTAGCTTGCTAGTCATCATGCGCTTCGTTTGTACTTATGGCTGCTATTTGCTTTAGTCGCTGACTGAGAGTTGTTTTTGGTAGGCAGGTAATCAAGTTGAGATTAATGTCATAACAGATTGCTTTATTCGTGGCGGATTTGTGATACTCGATAATATCGAAACCGTATTTTTGCAAATCTTTATAGCGATACTCGGCGATGATACGGGAATAATTTTCACCCCAGCCTTGAATGTTACGACCTTCGAAATGTTGTTCGCGATAATGTTTTTTGAGAAATTCGTAATGTTGCTCTGGTGTAACCATAATTAACCTCGACACATTGTTTTGATTAAACACATTATCCCATATAGGAAAAGGGGGCCGAAGCGAGGGGAGGGCAGTAAAAAAGAATTTTTCGAAGGTAATAATGCGAAAATATAATTTTCTTTACTTAGATAAGTTTATACAGGTATGGAAGGACAAACATTATTATCTCTCCGTAAGGAGAGTTTGGCATTGAAAAATTAGTATGAAATTAGCGGGATTTCGCCCCGAAATTGTCATGAAAAACATATCTACTTCAATGTATTACGGTTGGAATTGGCGTGGGCAATTAGTTAGCCTCATAGAATGTGGTTGCGCTCCGAACCCGGGTTTTATTTTTGCGAGTCGGAATATAATATTGCTATGCGACGATGCCAAAGATAAAAAGGAATGGTTCATTGACTCCATTCCCACTTGAATGCTTAGCGCTGGTGGATGTGTATCATTTTTCAAATGGTCCAGTTTTGACAAATAACATGTGACAATGCTCCCCATTTTTTCAAACTTCAAACTATTGCATAAGAGCTTGCAGTTTCTTCTACACTTAACGGTACGGGCAGTTCTACAAGTTTGTCAGTAGTTTTTATATTTATCTTGGGGATAATTGTGTTGATTATTTAAAATCAATATGTTCATGTGAAAGTCCATCACTTATAAACCTGTCGTGCTCGTTCTCAATATATCCGGAGCGTTTATAGTCACTCAAAGAAGTTTGTGTTCTTCTTTCCGAAGAAAAATAGGAAGCCGATACACTATTGGTTGCAATGGAGTGATGGTATTTTTACGTTGTAAGTGTACTAAGCTTGCGTATTAAGTCACGCAATTCGTATTCGTTATTAATGGTTTTAGACAACTGAGCAACGACGTGCTTAGAAGCATAGACATTACCATGCCACACAAGCTGATGGCCGTTATATTCATAGCTGAACAACCATTCAGAATCCTGATCTTTCTCCCAGAAACACAGGAACAGCGAGCCATCAGAAGTCAGATCTTCTTCCAATGTTAGCTCAAATCCGCGTTTCTTTGCCATATCAAATGTTTTTTTGTTGATAGTGAACATTATGCAATTCCTGTGTTGTTAATTTTTAACTATTAAAACAATTTTCTCACATAATAGGAAAAGCCAAAATTTTACGTAGGGTTCAGGTACGAGCCTTCATTTTCAAGAAGTGGATAATAGTTGAATGGTCATCGGTCAGGTCAAACTGACCACTCCTCGCCCGCACTGGGCGAGGGTTTACGGCGGATTTTGCTAAATCGTAAACTTAATTCTCTGATGAAGAGTCATCTCAGACCCCATTTTTTTGATATAAGTACAACTCATTTCCGTTTGTATTATTCTTTTATGTCATCAGTATTAACGGCGTTATCCATAATCGTATGAATTGCAGTTGTCAGTTCAATACTTTCACCTGTTGTGTATGATGGCCACGGCAGTAAAGGTTTACTCGTATTACCCATCAATATAAAATTTTGAGGACATCGCCACTCTGTAGGTTCATTCTTCTCTGCGAGGTTTATAAGTATCATACCTTTTTCACACGGTACATCTTTGATATTGGCAGCTCTGATATATCCGCTGTCTAGGATACCTACACTTTCTGGGTAAACGAATAAGAAACTGTTTGCGTAGATAAACATCATGATAGTTCCGGCGATAGATACAATACAGGAACCAATTCCTCGTTTTTTCAGAAATTGCCAGCCATAATACCCAGTCAGAATCAGTCCACCAGTAAAACCGCACCCCTGTAGGAATAGCGACATGGTGTGAGTAGGATTGTCAATGAATATGGTTGCGAAAAATGGGCTTAATATCATACTAATTGTCAAGTAAGTCAAAGACGTAATTATGGCATTTAACCCTAAATGTTGTGAATTGTTAGCGTTATTGGTTTTATATTTTAGTGTGATAAACACTCGATAAATTATGTAGATCATCAAAACATTACTAGTCAACAAATACAACATAAGAGACCTTAAAATTAATTAGTTATCTTGAGGAAAACAAATATTGTATCAGTCAATTATTTTCAACACAGTGACGCAGAGTTGTTTTTTATTTTCAGGAACGCTCAAGCAAGCATTAATCCTAAAACTTTAACTTGAAACGAAAATTGCGTCATTAGCAAAACCATAAGTGATTTATTGACTTTATTCGGTTGGGAAAGTAACTAAAATAGAAATGTAATGGAACATGATAAAAAGTAGTTCATATGGAAGTATAATCAGCGCCTTGTAACCTGTTTAACAGATGAAGCCCGGACATAACCGGGCATTGAGAGTTCCGTTGTTTTCTAGGTGTTTGCAATAGTTCTGCTGTTGGATACGTAGCTCAGTCATTTCGTTGATCACATCAGTGAAGTGGGCATTTAAGCTTCTGTCTATACCGACCTTATTTGCTTTCTCGTAAGCAGTTATCAGTGTCTCTTCAGCTTCTTGTAGTTCGACAAGCTTCTGCCTTGCCTGTTGGATAGTGGTCGCGTTCGTCATGATCATCATCTCCTGAGTTGAGTTGGTAACATCGTTTTGTTGATGTTTTAATTTTCTCATAGAGGTAGGGGAGGGCGAATAGATGTGGTGGTCTGATAACAAAAAATACTGAACCTGCAATAAACGATCTTTTACAACCCACATTATTTGATAATGAGAATGGTTATTTCTGATTTTCAACAGACGCTCGGTTTTGAACAAGGCCACCAGTGCAGTCATCTTCTGAAAATGGCATGAACGGAATGCTCTTACTAAGTCCAATTACTTATCAAAATATTGCCGAAAATATGCGCTTAGTTTATAGTGATAGTTATTAATAGATAGTAATGACATCGGAGGAATGACTATGCCAACAAGTGTATCTCTTAGCCCTTATTTCGAAGAATTTATCCGCCAGCAGATTGATAGCGGTCGCTATAACAATACAAGCGAAGTAATTCGTGCTGGTCTTCGTGCGTTAGAAGAACAAGAGCAGCAAGTAAAAGTTGAATCGCTCAAAAGTGCTATAATGGCTGGCATCCAAAGCGGTGAAGGTAAAGAAGTCAAAGATGTTTTTGACCGCCTGATGAAAAAATACGGGAATATGGCCGAAGGTCATCAGGACAAATGAAACTAAGCATCTCGCCTTTAGCAGAACACGACCTTGAGGAAATTGGCGATTGGATTGCACAAGATAATCCTGTAAGAGCACTCAGTTTCACCAAGGAGTTATACCAACAATGCCTGTTATTAGCGGAAACACCTGAAATTTATAGGGAAAGGTCTGAACTTGGGAAAGGGATCAGAAGTAGCGCTTATGGTCGTTATGTTATTTTTTTTCAGGTTCTTGATACAGAAGTTCGTATAGAACGGATACTGCATGGATCTCGGGATATTGTTGGTATTTTTAATCAACTGGATGACTTGTAACTCAGAATGCATAAGTAATTTGGCTATTCAAAAAGCGGGTAAAAGAAGGTGACTATTTTGTGTCGCTTTTTGGCGTTTCTGAAGTCTTAACATAAAGATAAAATGAGGAAAGGCTCTGGGTATGGTACTTGATGCCTTAAACACCGTTCTTCATCGATTGATATCTACATACGTGTGAGAGCCTTCTGATGATGCTATTCCAAAAGCCCAACAAAACTTGATTAGGCTATATACAACTCATGGTTTTTTCCGTGCTCTTCGGTTGGCGACAACAATGTTTATTCCGAAAAATAAGGCAACCGTAGTCGCACCGTTTAAAAACGGCCGAAGAGTGCCATTAAGTTCATCAGATACACCAAAGCTATCCAAAACAAAAAATAGAGCAACCGATAGCAACACGGCAAGCGGTGCACTCCACTACTGGATCTGCATTCTTTTTGGATCGGTAGTTTTCATTTTTACCTCATCGAATATATATCCACCTATGCTGGTGGATGGGCTTTACAACATACTAATATTCTTTCAGAAAAATGACTGTTTATCAGACGCTGGCTATCCTACTGAAGAGATTTACACTAACCCTATTTTAGACCTTTTTGCTTTATTTTTATAATATGATAAAATATTTATGTTATTTAGTACCTTGCTTTAATATAAGCAACTTCATGTTTCATCTGGTTTTTTCAACCAATGATGTCATGTATAAAATAATTAATAAATTTAAAACTGTGTAAATAAAAAATTTATTACAAATTGTATATTCCTTGTAATAAATTAAATCTTATCTAAAAAATAATTAAATATATTAAATAAAGTGTTATCTAATTATTGTAACGCTATTAAATTGTTATTAATCAATAAATTAATTAACGTAAGGAGCTGTTTAAAATGATATTAAAACATTAATAATTAACTAGTGAAAATGTATATAACATAACATGTGGTAAAACACATAAATTTATTCCATAAAATATTAAGGTGAGCCTAGAGCACACTTATATTTATTTCTGGAGATGTTACATGGAAAAAAAGGAGAACTATTCTTCTAAGTTGGAAATCCAGAATTTGGAAGATAAAATAGCAACTATTTTTAAAAATAGTTCATTACCAATATACCCACCTAGTACTGAAAGTCTAAGGCGTTGGCAAAAGAAAGAGTATCCATCGGGTATAAATTTTTCATTTGGTGATGGGCGATATAATGCTTTGAATGATGCTTTTCGCGTGTGCTACATGGCTGACAACGCAGTATCAGCACTTGCTGAAAGTTTTGGACGGCAAATGCACATTAGCAAAAATGTATTTATTGATGCGTCTGTTATCGAAAACTCGCGGATGTGCCTTATTCGTTCACTCCGACCGTTGTATTTTGTCGATATAGGATTACTTTTAGGAATGCTGCACATTACATTAGACATTTCTGTTGGAGATGATTATACGGTGACACAGAGAGTTATGACGTGTCTCTATCATCTTGCAAAAGATAACGCTGATGGCGTGCGTTACGTTTCTAGACACTTTCCTTATGGGTATTGCTACGCGGTTTGGGAATTGAGTGGTGAAAAAAGATTTGAAGATGCAGGAATGATGAATCTTGCGGAGTACGCTGATTCAGAATATATGCCAGCAAATTGGGAATATCCCGACATCACTGGCGAAGAACTTCTTGAAAGTGTATTGCAATTCAAAATCGTGCAGCTTTAAGTTTGTATCGTTAAACGTACCCTGTTTACAGGGTACGTTCTTAGCTAGCAATCTGTTCACCCAATTGTTTAGCTGCACGAAATATTTTTGCAATATCATCAGTACTACTATCTTCTTTCATGATATCAAGTGGCGTTTTTCCTTTACCATCTTTATCGCTCAAGGGAGTCGTTAAAAACGATATTCTGGAGACAGGCCCAATATCACTACTTATTGTTTTCATAATGTCTTCGAAGTGAGGTAACAAACGACCATCTTTGAATTGAAAGGCCGGGAAAACATGATCGCTGTTTTTCTTGAAAGCGATCAATTTGTTTTTTTGTACGCGTAAATTTACGGCCTGACGTGTAATTCCAAGAATTTCAGCAACATCCCCCACTTTAATCACGCCACCAATACGTTCAATTTCCTTATAAAAAGCTGATAAGTTCTCTGCTCGACGCTTAAGCTTGAGAAGTTCTCTTTCAGGGGTTCTGGCTCCTCTTTCAAGCGCTGTTGAATACAAAAGTTCAAACAGTTCGTTATCTGGAAGAACAAGAGCATTACTGACTTTCGTCTTGTCAGCAAACTCTGGCATTAATGAACCAAGCATTGTGTTAAAACGCTGTTGCAGTAACGACTGTAGTTCATTTAAGTTATTTGATTGTTTTACGGTGATGTTCATAGAACCTCCTTTTGCTTGACTAATACTATAACTTGGTTTTAGTTATTGGTCAATATCAGGGCGATTTTACAAAACTAAATTTATTTACTGTTAAGGCTACTAACGGATAGTTCAGTGAGAGAGGTGAGCACATCTGCCGCATTCCAGTCGTCATGCTCAGGTTCTGGAATGTTGTTATATTCCACCAGCTGTATTTCTAGTGACTTAGCTAGACGTGTCGCTAGCTCGTATGCGCCCAGAGCAGAGCCGGAAGTGCTGGACATGTAAATTTGTTTGCCGTTGACAAACAGTATTTCGTCACCACATGTCATGCTGACAAAAATGATTTTTGGTAAATTCACATTAAATCCTCTTATTCATATATTGTATGAATAAAATAACATTCGCAAAACTGACCCCGAATAGATGTGACAAAACTAAATAGGTATGTGTAATTATTGTTTACTCAAAGAACAATTGCAGTCTCTGAGTAAATGATCCGGGGGTTGCAGAAACATATTAGGGTGGAATGCTTGAGATGAAAGCCCTTACAGTGAGAGATTAAGCAAAAGTGAAAGCTTTTTACCTATAGCAACAAGCGCCCGGCTGATAGTATCAATTTTAGTTGTATGACGTGGTGTGAGTATCCTTTGGATTTCAGGAGGGCGGATACCTGTTAAACGGGATAACTCAGCTTTACTGATTTTAGCTTTTAAAAGCTCATCATTATTGAGCAAAATTTTGGCATACACGCTATCAGGCAAGTGAACCCACATTTCTTCAGCTTGAAGTTCAGATGAGGGTAAAGGAAATGTCTGATCCATATCGAAGTATTCATTAAAATTGGCTTGAATAGATAAATAGATATTAAGAGTGAACAAAAAAAGAACCCAGATAATCGGGTTCTTATGCTGGTGGACCAAAAATCACTTACGTTTATGTGTAATCAAAAAACCTTTCATTTTTTCCAATGCATCATACAGGCCACACAGATCTGAACCGTAGCTTTTTTCAAGCATTATAGCAGAGCGGCTACCGTCATTAGAATGATAATCCGAGGTTGCTGTAGCTGGCCTATCTTGTAGATATGCAATACCGATGTTATCGCGTTTAATAAAAGTAATTCCCCGAGTCAGACTCCGAATAATACGTTCTATCTCATGAACCTGTTTATTGGTAAGTGCTGCCATTGTATCTTCCTCTTAATCATAAAGTATATGATTAAGATTAACATCAGATCTGATCACCCCGAAGTAGCCATTGAAATCAGCCAAAACAGACATTTAGGGGGGACAAAAAAAGAACCCGAATAATCGGGTTCTTATGCTGGTGGGCTACAAATTAATTACGTATATTCGGAATCAAAAAAATCTTCAGCTTTCCAAGTCACTATACAACAGATTACATATGTCATTTTAAAAAGACGATTACATGGATAAAATCATCTAATGTGGGTTGAAAACGACAATTTATTGTAGGTTTTTTTAGATCACTATAGCTACCCATCAAAGCAAAATAAAATACGAACTTTACTTGGATCACCTAGTGATTTAAGAATTGAAAGGTGTTCAAAATAGAGATTACCTAAAAATCTTCTATAGGTTTTTGCCTTTGGCGGATTTTCACATTTATCAATGAACTCTTGGTCGTAATCAAAAGATAACAATTCAGCGACTGATAGCCATGAATAGCAGTAACTTTCTCGATAGGTTGACTCTAATCGTTCAATTACAGACATTTTTTCAGGTTCATAATTACTACCGTGTCCATAGTTATACCAGTCGGGTACTTCTAACGGCGCGAAAATATCCATAGCCTCATTTGAGGTATCTTCGGGAAATCCTCGTGGTTCTGAAAGAGCTACACACTCGCTAGAATTTCTAATTCCCACGAAAAAACCATACATGCTATACGATTGCCAATCAAATGGATTATCAACGTACTGTTTGTTATCTTCATTTGATAGAAAAATATTATCCGTGTTGAGCGTCCAACCATCGTTTTTTTTAATTTCAACACAAGTTGATATATATGTTCCCATTGACCCGCCTCATTAATAATAAATTATGAAATTAGACTCACAGTGAAAAATGTGGACATGACACCAGACATACTTAATTTATTGCTTTCTGATTTTGTCACGCATTTAATCCGTTGATAGATTATATAATTACCATTTTTCCGGAGGAACTCAATTTTCCTTATGCATAGACATGTATATCGTAGCGATCCCGCTTGCATCCTGAGCAGTCAAAATTTCGCTTTTCAGGTTGGAGAATACGGCTTCTGAAAAGTTTTTACTCTGGTTTTCTATATCTTGAACAATCGATTGTGGTCTCATAGACATTATCACCAGCTACTATTTGTGACTACCATTTGAGATGACTGAGTGGCTTGAGGTAAATGCAAAATTTACCATAGTCTTTTTCAGGCCGTAGTAACTATCAATACAATTACTAATGGCGTTTACAGACAATGTGAGAGACAGAACTGTGTTTAGCAACAGTGCAGTCTTGATGAATGACTGAGAGGAAAGAAGATCGATCACTGACATGTTAAGATATAGGCTGATACTGATAGTAAATCAGAACAAAGTTAGAGGCATCAGTTTCAGAAATTTTTTTGCGGTGAGGAAAATACAGTCACTCAATGTAAAGATAGAGCGAGCAACAACCATCGCTAATTTTCTATGTGTATTTTCTTTCATACATACTCTGACTAAGATTAAGTAGTGCAGAGGAAGAAAACCCGGAAAACACCGGGTTAACTGAAAAACAATAAAATAGTCTTATCTGTATAATTATTTTATTTTTTTCAATGAATTATTCAATCCTTTCTACGAGTCAAAATAACTACGTTCCGGCCTTCATCCGAAAGCTGTACATCCACCTCACCATGTTCATTGAGCGTTAATGTTGCAGCATCTTCCTGACCGTCGGCACCGTGAACCATGACGTTTACACGCCCACGTTCAGGCAGCAGCATTACTATGCGGGTAAGACTTCCTATCAAGGTAAGGTTTCTTGCGCTAAGCGCTGCGCGAACTTTTTTGATTATGTCTTGCGGCATTCGCAAGTCTCCATTTTGTGACGAAAAATATTACCATGAAAATTATGGCGTACATGAACCAAAAGAGAAAGCCGCAGTAAGAGAGAGAAAAATCAGAACCAACAAAAAAACCGGCGCACTGGCCGGTTTTGTAACGTAATTTATTGATTGATTTTTATACAGATTTTATTGCAGTGAAACGTTTAATAATATCCGCTCAAGCAGAATAGAAATTACCACACTGATAATCTACATGTTGTTTCAGTTCTCCCCAGAGCTGAAACAAAAAGCCTGAAGACTAGCAGTGTGACAAACATCGCCTGTATAAACCTGATCAATTCCTCTCATAAAAGCTACTGCCCCCAGTAGCATAAATACCACACCACATTAATTTAACTGTATGAGCGTGGTTAAAATAACCACACAAAAAATAGATTAACACGGAGATATAACTTATTGAATTCCTTTAATTCAAAAAAGAATTAATCAATGATTACAGATTGATTCTATAAAAATAATTTTATCTTACTCATAAATGGAATGATAATCAGTGATAATATAAAATCAATTTTCGTATCTGGTAAACAATAGGACAAAATTAGGATATATTCTGAACAGATAAAGCCAGAAGAGGGAATAATAAAAATCGGCCAATGCCGGTTTAGTAAAAGTACAGTTTATTGATTACTTGATTACTTGATTACTTGATTACTTAAGTTTCTCAATACCAACCGTTATTAATAGCGGAGTTTGATTTTTCAGATCCAAAAGACCAATGCTTGTGTATCTTCCAAGCTGAAAACCAACAACTCCTGCAAACACCACAATCATCACTCCGGGGGTAATCGGTTTATGAAAAACATGATCGAGAATATTACACATTAAAAGTAATCCTAATGAATAAACCAAATACACCAACGTTGATTTGAGAATTTTCTGTGCATTAGTATAAGGTTGAAGTGTATCCAAAAGGCTTAACAATCCGAGTGAACCGAGCGCAAATGCTTCAAAGGTGAGTGTGTAGAATGACACTACAAACAGGATCAGTAATGACACATTAAGCCAGTACAATGTGTTATCCCCAGACAAAACATACTCCAATCCATAACAGTCTCATACTTAACTGACAAGCGGACATACCAATAGTAACCCCTAACCCTGAACACTCAGCGTTTAATACTTCGGTTGCTATTACTGACTGTGGACATCAACTCGCCATACATGACGCTAACGCATACATTTTACTTTGCGAAAATAAATGAAGAACAGAGGTATAAAAATCACCAAATCTACTGTGTTAGATTTGATGAATTGCGTAATATTTTACACTTGCTCAGATGTGCTGAATTAATGTTCTCGAAAGACACACAATAAGACATGAGGTAATTATATAATCCGGTATTGTCGTCTTTTCTTTAGAGTAAGTTTGAACTTAAACTCAGGAACGCGATTTTTTATGCAATAACTAACAAGTACATTTCTGCCGTATTTATCGCGTAATTTCTGAGCGTGAAGAAACGCATCTCCCGGTTCGTAATTACGTAGAACAACATCAATGAAGGTAATACCGTCTTTGTGAACTAACATGATTCCCCCACTGCGATTTGATAATTTATTCAATTATCCCATGCAGCAATGAGGGGTCGAAGAGAAGGGAAGATAATTAATACCAAGAAAATTTTTTTATTCTAACTTTTTCATCCAAATAGATTTACCACTAGGTTCCAAGTTAAAATCAAACTTGTGACTAATCAGATTTAAGATACTTTTCTCAAAATTATCAGGAAATTGTGTGATTAAAACTAGACGCACATTTTTCTTTTTTGCTTTTTTGTAAAAAAACAAAAGGTAATCGTTATCTATAACCTGAGCTTCATCAATTACTAAGATTTTTTCTTTATTATATTTCTTGTCGTTTGACCAAAGTAGGATAACTCGGCGTGGTAGCAGATTTCTCATGCCTTTAGGCATCAAATCTAAATAATGACACAAATCTGGATTGGTTGTTTTATAATAACTTGCCGCAAAACTTTTGCCCGTTCCTTGTGCGCCATAAACCAGAACATGACCTTCTGTAGAATGCATCACATTTTCAAAATTTCGCCCCAACTCTAGCAAAAGATCAAGCTTACCTGAATCCCCCATTTTCAGACCACTAAACTTTGTCTCAATTTCTTTGTCATGATAAACATGGCCTTCTATCGACTCCAGTTCTACTGGGATGACCGAATCACGGGAAGATAATCCACGAAGTAACAGATAACGTACTTTTTCACTGAAATTGTCTTGTGATAGTAACTTTTTTCCCTCGAAATTAACCAGCTTTGGAACATTCAGCATGATTGCCTTTTTCAGTGAATCAGGCATCCGTATTTGATATGAGTCTCCGCCTGTAAGAGAGATTGTTTTATCACCAAATATTTTATCTGAATCTGCAAGCGAATAACCCTGTGAATACTTCGACTCAATAATTGCTTCTTCGAGTAAGGATACCAATTCTGCATTTCGTGTCCTTCCTGAACGTAATGATTCTGCATCAAGCCTAATTATTAAATCATCCGGTATACGAACATTTTTTGTGATGACATTCATTTCGAGTAGATCCCCCTAGTTTTACTTTTTTTATATGATCTCTCTTCATGTTGTTAACATAGTCGTGCGCTAATCTAACGGATCAAATCAGCTCGTGCAATCACACAAATGTGCTTCAAAGCTACAAACCATAGATACACCTAATCAAAAAATAATCATGGAAGAAACATATATGTTAATACCTCATCTCTTGCGGATGAGGCAGAGGTTTAAAACCATTAAAAGAAAACTGAAATAGTTTTTTATTCGTAGATAATCAAACCGAAAAGAAAACATATTTTCTTGTTCTCATTGTTAATTCTGACCACCAAAATGCATATCCACTCTTTTCAAAACAATCCGTTGTTAAGTATTTATCTTATTTGCCATCTGTTATGACTGCGGTATTTCAGTAAGCTGAATTTGGAGAATTCCCTTTGAGGAAAACCTAAGTTTTGTCTGTAAGCGCGGGGTCGCCTGAAGGCTCACATGATCCAGATTTAAACTTCAGTGCAATAAAAAAACCCCGCTAATTTGCGAGGTGTTAGTGAAAATAAAAAAAACATAGATAGATTATGATTGTTTGTTAATATCACCAATCGGGATTGACATGTTTATTGCCCAGTTGGACAAATTCCAGTCATTGTCAATTTGTTGTGATACGAGGAACTGATAAATACCTAGAGATAACCGGGATGGATCATTAAATCCGACCAATGCTTTTGAGCCAGACGCTGACGATTGGAACACTACACGAAGAAGTGAATCTTGATTCCAATTTTCTGCATTAGGTATATACACAACCGTTCTCTTATCAAGTCCATTCAAAAGAGGAGTTTTATCTCCAACTATAGGAGCTGGCTCAGGAAGAATTTTCACAGCTTGTACTTTTTTGCCATCTACCGACACAGAAAGATATTTCCCTATACAGACTTGTATATCTTCGTTTGCCTTAATTCCCCAAAACAGAGGCTCATCTTTAGCTCCGATTTTTTTTATGAAATTTTTCATGAGGCGGTTTACTACACGCAATGATTCTTTATCAACGATAATGTCTGACATATTTGCACCTTTTAATTAGGCAAAATTGCCTTTTTTATTTGTTCTTTTTTCGTAAAGTTACTTTTCATAATACACAATCATTTTCGACAAACGCATTCTTACAGCACGGTTTGAACGGATAGCTTTTCGTATCTCAGTAAGCTTGGTTTCGTACTTATGAAAAAGCACTTCAAACCATGCCGGGCAACCCTTTAATTGAGACACAAAATATTGGTCACCTTTTCCCTTGTTAATATGTTTTATTTGTACTCGTCGGGGTTCTCCGCCGGGCAGAGTTTTAGGTTTATAAAGTTCCCCCCAACGAATCCGGTATGTGGATTGTTGTTTTTGGATGTTAAAGGTAAATGGTGCAAATTCATTACGAGCTTTCACATCAATCCAGAATTCTTCAAGTAGCGTATTTGCATCTTGTACCAGAACAAGAACAGCATCATCCAGCTCAGCAACTACTTTTTTTAAAGCATCAATATATTCTGCATATCTCACGACATACCTCTCGAAAAATAATTTAAAAATGTATATATATTATTAATAGGCAGAAGTGATTTGTTCTGCCTATTAAAAGAAAATGCCAATATCTGTCGTTTTGTAAGCAAACTCTAATATCTTTATCGGTGGTATGCCTTTAAATACATAGGCAGAACATATGTTGTCTGCCTATATAGTCCCAAAGCATTATTACTTATGCCTATGTATTAGACATAACATAGAGCTTATGCCTATACATGTTGGTGAAGAATATCTAGAAGGAAGGAAAAAACCAGTTTTTTAGGTACGTTTTCGTGTGGTTTTTCCGAAAATAGTCTTCCATCATCAAGAGCAAACCACATAAAAACCAATTTTTATTTCTTATTCTTATATCATTTTTTTATTTTGGTTTTTAATTTTCTCAAAAATACCAAAAGAGATTCTATCTTTCTATTCGATCCTACCATAGGTCATTAGATTATTATTTTGACACTACGATAATAGAGAAAAAATACTCGTCAAATGACATTTGAATGACAGTCAAATGAATGTTTTTCTATTGTTGTTAAGTTATCAAATAACAGTCAAAAGAAGCTCAAATGCGCATCTATTATTATTGAAATTAATCATTTGTTCGGTATTATCCATAATATAAATAGATATGAGTGACACAAAATTTGTAACAAAAAACCGTGAATTCTCTAATTATTGAGGAGACTGAGTGGTGGCTTATTAAGCTGAGGCAAAATGCATTGATTTATTTTTAAACAAAGGAGAAAGGATGACACAAGCTTCGAAGTTCATCGTTGGATTGGATATCGGGTATAGCAACGTAAAAATAGCCTGCGGGATATCTCAGGCTATTGAACCATCGATATCAATCTACCCGGCTTATGCAACAATAGAACCGGAAACTGATGTTGCACTCGGAAAAAAAAATGAAAATGAGTTGAAGGTTTACCGGCATAAAAACGAATGGAGAGTTTTTACCAACCGAGTCGGGCACCGAGAACTACATGACAAATATCATACCAGTGAAATGTATATGGCGTTATTTTACGGTGCGCTAATCAAAGCAACAATTGGTCGTAGCAACGTAATTGATGTGCTTGTTACTGGCCTGCCAGTGAGAATCGCAAACTCTGAATCTGAACGTAAGACGCTTTCTGAGCTTTTAATCGGCAAACATGAAGTTGCTCCCGGGCACGTTATCACTGTAAAAGAAGTCGCTGTATTGTCTCAGGGCGTTGGCATTATGAATGACGTTCTGAACCGTGACGGTTTGATTTCTGATGATGAAGTCGAATTTTCAAATATTCTTGTCATCGATCCGGGTTATTTCTCAACGGATTATGTAACTTTTTCCCGAGGTGACCGAAAGCGGGAATTCAGTGGCTCATCATTAAATGCCACCAGTGTAATCATTGAGGAAATTGTCAGGACACTGGAAACAAATCACCCAGAAGAAGGAATGCAAGAAGCTGAACGGATAGAAACAGCTTTTCGTCGTGGTGATAAAACATTCAATAATGGATTCCGCAACGTAGAAATCAAACCACTAATTGATGAAGTCACTCCACGAATCGTGGGTACGGTTGTGGCTGAATTGCTCAATAGAACAAGATCTATTGGTCCGATTCACATCATTGTTTCTGCTGGTGGGGGCATCCGTTTTTACGATTCATTTATCAAGGAAGCGTTCAAAAATGCCCGAGTTATCCAAAGTCCAAACCCTGTAGCAAGTAATGCTATTGGCTATTGGCATTATGGAGCAGAAGCGTTCAATAGCGATTCAGAGTAACGGCTACGGTAACCTGATATGAAAGTGCATGTGACTGTGGACGAGAGTATTTACCCGGAGTTACACGAGCTGATGGAAGCAACGCCGATGAGTAAGAGAGCACGCGTGCTTGCTAATCTTGCTTATAAAGCTTGCCTATTAAGTAACGCAGCACTAATGAATTCCGGTATTACTGCGCCCCCAATAGGGCGCTCTTCCAGCGGTAGGAAAAAAAAACAAGTTCGGAAGAAGTCACAAAAAACTGAGCCGGAGGCTTATATTCAACAGTCTTCAACTGTGACTAACCAAAATGATGGGACTAATGACCAGCCTGAACATCAGACCTATTCGAACGATTATGCTAAACAAATGGAGGATAAATCGTCGGGCAATGACTCACAAAGTAATAGCACGGACATGCTAGTTAAAACAGATAGTGTGGATATGTTAGAACAAAAGACATGGAAAGGTTCCACTTCTGGTCAGCAGATTGATGCTGCCGGGGAAGGAAGTGGAGAGAAGGTTGCGCAAGAGCCTGTAAGGAAAAAGCGCCGCTTACTGAAATAATCTAAGTCTTGGTGGGGTTTTATGAAAAAAATGCTCTTAACCTTGTGTGTGGTCACAGGTTTTTTTGCAGGGGAACGTTCTGCGAATGCGGCTATTGTCGATCTTCGTGGAACAATTTGGGAAAAGCACAGTAAGGGTGAATGTGGTGTTGACCCTTATCTGATGTATGCGATAGCTCTTTGGGAAAGCAAACAAAGAGCTGGTGGTGACTGGGTTGCTCCGAGTCCTTGGGCGTTGAATAACTCAGTTTATGGAGCTTATTATCCTACCAGCTATGCTGATGCTAAACAGGCATTAATCCGCTACATGAAGGCATCTCCAGTCACTGATATTGGTATTGCACAGGTTAACTATAAGTGGAATGGCCACTACGTATCAAAACCAGAAGATCTTCTGGATATTGAGACAAATATAAAGGTTCAGGTAAAAATTCTTTGTGCTGCTATCAAAAATAACCCGGATGACATCGAATTAGCCATTGGTAGTTACAATACGCCAAATCCAAAACTTCGAGATAAATCAATAAATTATGCTCGTAATGTTCTACGTGTTTGGAAGAGGTTAATTGAAAATGATTAAAGAAAATATTTCATTTTTGAAGTGTGCTGGGTCTATTGAAACTCGTGATAGCCGATTTTATAACAGCCCGTTCAATTTTTCAGAAGAGGACAAGATTATTCTGAATGATCGGGAGCAGAGAACCGAGCTGTTCAATATTATCGAAGGTATAACATTACCTATGTTTATTATTGAGCACGATACTTATAAATCTTCAAACCCTGTTCTTAATTTCGCAAGAATGGATTCGTATCTTTTAAAGATTGCGGTAATTATTTATAGCGTAAGACTTAAAATAAATGAAGAAGGTGACTCTGAGCGTTTTCTGTGGACCGGCTCAGAAGAGACGTTTTCATTTCTTTCAAACACGGATTATGACGGAATTGTTGATTGTTTAATTAAAGGAGAAATTTCAATCCGCCCTGTTTGTGAGCTTCATGACATTCTGAAGGGAAGATGGGAAATAAAGCATAATTATTCTCATCTATTGAGTCATTATTTGCAGTTACGTTATAAATACTGGAGGGTCGCATGAATCCTATAACAAAAAAAGAAGAGGGTGACCTTGTTTTGAAGATGGTTGCTTTAGGGTTTAGGAAGGTGATTATCTGCTCTACTCTTAAGGTATCGGAACGTTTGGTTGATTCATTAAAGAAAAGCTATGGGAAGGAAGATATTGGGCGTGGACGGCTAAAACTAGCAGTGTCTTTGTTAATGACGCGTTCGGAAAAAAGTGAAGCTACAAGCTTCATGTCTATTTATTTGCGCATTGCCAAAGACCCGGAAAAGGTAGCTGATATCAGAGAAATAATTACAGCGTATGAAATCTATCTAGATATGCATCACAAATTCCGGCCCAAACATTCGAATTCATCTGGTCTGACAATAGATGCAAATGCAGCATGGATTTTGGCCCGTGACTATAGAATAGAAGAGATCAGAATGGTGATATGTAATTACTGTGGTCAGTATTTCATTTCACCATACGAAACTAGACCAAAACATAAGTGTCCATTCTGCGAATAATGGTTTGTGACAAGACTAAATATCCATAGGGTAATTATGATGAAAATTAAAGCATTAACACTTAGCTTGCTGGCTACAACGTTCCTGCTCAATGGCTGTGCAAACGGTAATAAAAATGATATACCTCCCATGCCGGTTGATGTAAATCCTTCAACTGCATTGAAATTTGCGCGAGCTATGAATCTTCGCCTGATTACCGACTACCCTGATGGGCAGTATGTTATCTTCAATGAAGATACAGGGAAGTCTATTCGCCCCTTAAAAGAACCTGTGGTTGTAGGGAAACGAGGTGAAGTTAAATCATCTGGAAATGGAACAGCTGATGTCATTGCTGGTTTAATTTCACATAGTACACTTATTCCCGCTTTGAGTGTATTAACTTCACGATCTCCCAGCCCCTTTACCGATGGTTTAACTCGTGTAGCCACTTGGGGTGGAGGTGATGCCAATGCTAATAGTCTCACCATAAGTAAATTAATGAAAAAAAAATTACCACACTTCTATGGATTTGCTGACTCAGCTTACTGCAAAGATGGAATCGGATACGCATCACCTGTGATTTCAAAATTTGATCCAACTCAGTTTCCTAAGCCACCAATCAACACGTCCTCTTCAGCACAGATCATTATTACCAGTGCTTGTTTGAATGCATTGGCCCAGAAAAAAGAGAATGAAGAAAATATGGTTGAATTTAGTGCAGAGCTTGGCGAACAGTGGGCAGTGTTCGTTCCCGGCAGTCCGAGTAATGAGCCTAAAGTTTACAATGCGGGGAAAGAATACCGTTTCATTAAGTAAATCTCAGCATTATTAAAAAATAAAAACCCGCTTTAGCGGGTTTTTATTGTTACTCTTAAACCACCTTTTATAGAAGACTACATCAAATAATTCTTCTGTGAAGGTAAAATTTTTACTTATTTGACGCGAATTTTTTCTTCCACCGCTTTTTTTACACCTTCAACATCAATTCCATCTACTCCACTCTGGAATCGATCAAGTGTATTTTGACGTGTTCCATCCACATTGAGTATGCTGCCGGAACCAGTGATTTTATCAAGATTAATGCTATCTGCTGTTGGGAGTAAGTTAGCTTCATAAAGAGAACCTATCCATTCAGATAGATCTATTTTTGAGAAATCTATTTTACCAAATTCTTCAAGAGTGAACCCTCGACAGTCAGGATTTTTAGAATCGTTACCCCAGCCTATACCCAGTTGCCGACGTCCCTGTTCATGAATAATACGTGAAATCTGAGAATTAAAAGCGCAGTAGCTTGAACGTTTTTCAATGCATTGCCCCAAAGCTTTAGTTTGGCACCAGCTATCAATGAACGTTGCTAATTTTGTTTCTTTTTTCACTGCCAATTTGAATTCATCCTGAGTACAAGCCCAAATGATATTTACAAGGATATTAGCAATTTGGTAGGCCATGTAAGCATAGCCAACAACCGATATGGCTGAAACAAGAGTAGATGAAAGTTGTACTGAACTGGCTAGTGCTCCATCTGCACCGACAGCAGCACTCCCTTCAGCAATGCTAGCGCCAGCACCACCGGTAGCGCCAGCACCAGCTTCAAATATCATATTGGTAACACCTGCCCCAAACGTATCTAATGTCCATTGAGCGGCTTGTTTTGTTAGTGTGCTGATAGCGTTATCTATTACTGTAGATATGCCGAAATCTGATATCTTTTCGGCTACAACAGAACCGGCGTTACCACTTATAGAGTCTAAGGCGGACATAGCGGGTTTAGTGATTGCATCCAGTGCACTGCTTGCAAGCTCAGATCCCATATCGAATAGACCTTTCCCTTGCTCAAATATGCCAGCTTTAACTGAAACAGCGTCAGCAACTTTAAGGGTGTAATAAGATAACTGGAGGTACTGAATCCAGCTAACATCAACAGGTTGGTTACAGCAGTCAACCCATCCTCCCATAGCTGTTTTACACTGTAAAGGCTCTCCCTTGAAAACCTGACAAGTTGAAGAATCAATATTAGTATTACCTGACTGATCACAAGCTAATTCATTTTGTGCGAATGTTGCTGCTTGTAACATAGCTGCCGCCGTAGCAAAATCACCGCTTGGTTCAGATGAGGGAGCAAGGCAAGTTCCATTGATACACTGAACACCTCCCGGGCACTGGTATTCCTCATGGCTACTGGTCGAAGGAACCACGACACTTTTACCACAATCCCAAACCTCACTTGCCTGCCAGCAACCGCTGGTATTACCGCTCGCACCATCTAGACAGGTACTACGAATAAAGTTACAACTCGCATTTTCATACTGTTGACAAGTATTATTAACCCCATCAGTTGTGCCACAGGATGCAGTTACGAGCGCATTACGGCAAAAAGGGGATAACCCAAACGGAGGTACGTTGACAAAATCGTTCCGACAAACCAGAACGCCATCAATCGTTGTACATCCATTTTCATCAGGAGTGATACTATCATTACAGGCAACGGTATAGTTCTGACAGTAGCCTTGCTCAACAGCTTTTGCAAATTGATCGTATCCCTGATCAGGGTATTCCCAAATATCATTGTTAATTACTTTATTAGTATCGTATTTAATCTCAATTTTCGCATAACCTTCGCCTTTACCTGTAACAGATGTGCGCGTTTTAAAGTGAACAATCCCATCTTTATTAGAGCGTTTGAATTTATCTGTGATGTCTACATTTGGGTTTTGATCCCAGCTTTTTGCCAATTCACATTTACCACTTGTCTCAGGAGGGAACACATCTACCCCATAAGGTCCACCCCAAACCAAATCATCCCGGCCTGTTCCTCCCACATAGACTTGCATGTAGTCATCCCACTTAGCCCTTACCAATTTGACGCTGGTAATCGCCTGAGCATTTTTTACGTTGACTGACATTTGCTCTTCGAAGATTGTACATCTGCCAGACCAATAGTCATTACCAACCGTACCTACCCACAGTTCAATACAGCCTTTACCACATGACTTTATATTTGCAGGGCCATCATTATGAGACAAAATACCAACTTCGTAGGGATGATAAAGATGATACTGACCTGAAACTTCCAGCGTTCTGGTACATTCTCGATAATCAGGGATATGATTAACTTGCTCTTTTTTGTCAAGAATAATTTGTTTTGAGCAGTCACCAAGCAATGTCATGTATTCTTTCTGATTTTCGAGAAAGTCATTATGTTTTTCGAAAATGGAGTCTGTATTTTTTAGTGGTGAGGTTTTTTTAGAAGCATTCTGAATAGTTCTATAAGCATCACCACGTAATGAGTTTTCAGTAGACAGCGTGGTGCCGGTAGATGTACCCAACTTGTATGTTTCTGAATCATCACCATACACTGATTTCAATGAGTCAATGGATGTAGAAGAGCCTTGCTGATCTGGGTAAACTGAATTGAGATCTACCTTTTGCCCATGACCATAACTGATGCTACCTTGTCCACTTGCTTTTAAATTCGGAAGAGTATTATAAAAATTAACAGCATCTTGAGCCTTTTGATTCGTTGATGTGACATTAGTTGTGCTGTCTGCTGCATATGCGTAGGGGATAAAACTCATTAGCCCGATGTGGGATATGATAGATAACGTACAAATGGGTATAGAAAACCATCGCTTGCGAAAAAGTTTCTGCATTGTCAGTTCACCTATTTTTTTCTAAAATTACTGTCAAAGTTGCAAAAATTTCCACTCAGGCTATTAGGATTTTGCATTTAACGTGAGATTATGTGGACATGAATATGGCAGTATTCACGATAATGGTGATGTAGTAGTCAGGCAACAAACAAAGGCTACAAAAACAGTGGGTTTTATTAAATACTTTGACGTAACATAGTTAGTCTGTTTTTTGGCAACTAAATCCCTTAAAACTATTTTTTCAGTGAGGTGATATTATGGATAGTTTTGGTGTTTTCGGTATTATTCCAATTGCGGGCCAAGTGAACGGTTGCAATCCCGATGTAGGTAATGGCAAAGCAAGTAATAAGGCGAAAGATAGATATTTTATGCCTGATACACCTTCTGTTTTTAAGGAGAAGCTAATTACATCCGGTTTATTTATTGCATCTTTGCCAGTTTTGTACATGATTGTACAGTCGTAAAAATAGCTAAAAAATTAATGTTATTCAGTTAAGAAATAATCCAACTAGATCGATTGATAGATCCTAAATTTGGTTAAAAATATCCTCTCATTCTATTAGGTTATGAGGGTATTTTTGTTTAAAAAAGAAAATGGCTCAAAAATAGAACCGTCCGTCTGTCGAAAATGCTCAACTCCATTCAATCAAAAAATTATTTAATTAAATGGAGTGATATTATTATTTTTTAGGCGTCTTTTAGAATTTACGCCTATGTGAGTTAGGCCCGGGATTTCCGCTTGTGATTTCAATCACAATTGGTTCGTGGTTTCCTTCAACACCATCAGATCTATTAGCTCCATTATTAACAGTTTCTGGTGATGAACTATTGGAACGTGGAGCAGATATGCTCTCTTCGGAGCTATGAATTGCAGTATTGGAAGGCAGATGTTTGCCTGCCGCTTGGTTTAATCCCATTGTAACAGTGGAAAGAATATTACTATCATCACTACCTTGACGTTCGAATGTTGACTCAATAGCCGTGACTGCTCTTTCAGCCCATTCATAATTACCACCATGTACTTTTCCGTCAGCAGATTGGTAACCACCTGTCTCTAGGGCTACTGCTGCGACGGCATTGTCACGGGCAGCGTTAAGATCCTCACCAGCTGCACCGGCTTTACCTAGAGCATAGTATTCAGCAATAGCTATACTACCGGTGCTATTATTACCGTATTTGAAAGCCACTTCACCAGCTTGGCGACGTGTTTCCTGTATGACAGGATTGTCATTGCTTATACGGGATGTCAAACTATTAACGAAACCAAGTCCCTCTCGGATCGGGCTGCTCGGTGTCAGGTTAGCAATTGCGTTGTATGCGCTTTCCTGTTGTTGCGTTTGAACGACTTCTTTTTGTTTATTGTGATCAGAAATAATCTTTCCATTAGGATCAATTAAGTTATCAAACACACCCTCAACTTTTGCAGACATTTTCTTTGCATTAGTAATACTTTTATATGTTGAAACCATACTTTCTGCGTCACCGGTATTTTTTGAAACACCCTTGATTGTTTCATGTTTAAGGTTATTGATATTACGATTTACATTGCTGGCATCAGGCGCAATATTTTGATTAGTAGACGCTACGGTAGATGTAATTTCAGGACTACTACCGCCATTAATAAAACCTAACTCTGGGGCTATTTCATTAAGCTTTCCTGCATCTTTAAGAGCCAATACAGATGCGGCTCCCAATGCCTCTCTGTAATGTAACCCATTCTTAGCCATAAGATTCGCATAGGTGTTACGTTTCTCAGAAGCACCGGGTACTCCATTGATCATTTGCTGCATTTTTTCTTCTAACCCCGGTGAATCGGTAACTGTTTTACCTAGAACATCAAACTTCATCTCTTGATTAACGGCAGAAGACTGGCTGAATATTTCAGCTTCTGAATACTGTTTCTCAGCGGTTTGCAGCTCGTTATAAGCACTAGAGTAAGAGGTTCCATTGCTTGAAGATATACCTAATTCACCGCTTTTACTTGCTATATTATTGATCGCGCCCTGTAGTTTTTGCTCATAATTAGCCCCCAAAGAATCAGTAAGACGAGCTGCGTCAGTATCGACTGAGGATTCACCAGTATTGATAGATTTGCCATGCTGATCTGTAGTTGCTGTTGTTGCGCTGACACTGACAGATCCAACAGGAGTGCTAGGGCCGATGGAAGCGTTACCTGCTAGGCTATTTAGTTTTGCTACAGCATCTGTTGCATCAAGACCATGTTTTTCGGCAAAGGAATATATTTTAGATGCATCGCTACCGAAAGCTTGTTGTAATGCGGTTGCCACTATTGCGTTCTGTGCGCTGGCATTAGAACCACTTTCTTTGTTTGTAGCCAGTGCGTTTACAAAAGAGTTCCTTGCCGCAGATTCCTGAGCAGTTGCAGATTCTTTTCTGGACTGAGCGCTTGATAAGTTTGCTGAAGCCATTTCTTGCATAGAAATACCTCCAACTACAGATGATGCTCCGGTGATGGTAGTTCCACCAAGTGGGGTATGTGAGAATTCAGCACTTCGATTATTTAAGGCTGGTGCATTAGTCATATCAGGGGAAAGAACTTTTGTATCTGCTGGAGCCGGAGCCGCTGCTGAGTTTGCCAGCGAGTTAAATGCAACTGCACTACCCCAAACGATAAACCCACCCAGTGCGGGAATGAGACTAAACAGATTACCTGCAAGGGCTATATTCTTTTGTGTTGAAACCAGTAAATCATACATCTGGTTGAAAGCAGGAACAGTAGATAATCGTTGAATGCCCTCATAACCTATGCTCATGATTGCGGTTGCATCGGTTTGCATCTTAGTCAGCATGTAGAGGTTAATTATAGCCGCCAATGGCACCCATGTTTGAGTCCAGACAATGATCAGGAAGTATTTTGTGATGAGCCGCAGACCCATTATCCCCAGACCAAGGAGAAATGCCATGAATGGAGTCAACGCGTAAACTACACCCTGAAAAATAGGCATGAACGAAGACATCCAATAAAGGAATGATGATCCACCAGAAGTCCATTGAAATGCCTGTTGAGTTTGTGTCTGTGTGCGAGCTATTGCCGCGTTTCCTTTAAATGCGTCTAATTGAGCATTTACCGGAATTTTGATGATGTGAGGCATCATCATCATTTGCAACTGGAAATCACGAATATCTGTAGATGAGAGGTTATAGAAATTCATCATTTCTATAACCTTATCTTTTGGAGAGCAGGCTTTACAACGTCCTTGAACAGAAAGTATACGTCCATAATCCGAAGTGATTGTGGAGTAAGAGTCGTGGGCCTGATTTTTTAGTTTGGTGAAAGCTTCCGCACAAGTGTACTGTGATGCATATTTCGGGTTAATTTTGGGGCCATTCGAATTTTTACCATCGTGGAGAACGGCATAAGTTGAAAGATCAGACGATGCAAGTGCATCAATACCAGAGCGACTACGCCAAATATTAGAATAGGTGTTTGCATTACGTGTAATGTCATTGATAACACAGGTTCTAATATAGCTATCAATAGATGCAGCAATATCAGAATTATTTTTTTCATTTCCCATCATCCAGCGCATGGGATCTTTCATCGTATCGTAATATGCAGAGAGGGTAAATAACGGGTCAAGTGCTCCGTATTTCGTCATTGCAGGTGTTGAAAACGCTTGTTCCATGAATTCCGTAATGGAATAACCGACAGTTGAAATGATCGAGGCGGGTGCTGCAATCCCCCACGGAACATTGTCTACCGCTCTGTACTCGCCGGTCGTAGAGTCTTCAAGGTTTACTCGTGCTGGAACTTGAAAGAAGAGCATGTACATGACAACACAAACAGCCATTTGACCGAATGACAACGTTTTACCTCCTGATACAGCGGAGGCAATCACTATGCCGATAACTCCTAATAACGCTGAAATACGGAAAGTATCAGAATACGTCCCATTATTGAGCATCATTGCAATAGCGTTAAAAACGTTATAAAGAAAATCAACGCTCCCAACGGTATAGATATTCCACTCGCTCATAATTACTCCTTATTGAGCACTTAAAGGAGACTGATCTGCTTCATAATGTTTAGTTTGCAGTGCGTTCATGTATGTCATTTTTAATTCAAATATTTTACTTTCACCACCATATTTAGTTGATGCTGCAAGATAAGACACCATCAATCTTTTTCGTGCATCCTCAATTAAGCCCGTGCATTTTTCAAAATATGAGGCGGATGGATTATCATTAGAAATCTCATATCTTGCGCTTGTTGCAGCAGCTGTCAGCATGTCGTTGATATATTGATTCGCGGCTGAGTAAGCCAGAATAGGAGCAACTTCATTGATATAAGATTTTGCCATGTTAAGATCACGACGGGCCAGATCAGCAGCCGTGGACGCTGCACCGTTTTTATTGAAAAAGTTTGCTTTTTTCAATTGGCTATCTGACAAGCTAGCGCCGGAGGCAATAGCATCTAAGTAGCCATCATTGTTAAAGAAATTGATAATCTTAGAAGCCAGTCCATCAATTTTAATTGTGTTTTTTCGAGGGTTTGGACAGCTTTCGGTATCAGTGCATTTATAAACGTCATATGATTCATTACCATGAATCAAGGTATTAAGTGCATCGGTTGTATCCAGTGGTGCCAGAAGATGTGGAGTCCCACCTATAAGACCACCACTCTTATCTTTTTCAACTTTTTTGCCGATGATGTATGTGCCGGTCAGAGACATAACAAATTCTTTCTGGACTTGCTCAGAACCGGAAAATTGGTCAGTAAATTCACTATTATGAAGCAGACACCACATCAGATTTCCGTAATCTTTGCACGCTTCACGTTTGCCACTTTCTTCTTTAAGAGAAATAGGGTTTGCTTTACCGTTTTTTCCTCCCATATGTGCACTGAACTGTTCAGCAAGTCCCGTGCTGGATAACTGAGATGCAACGGTTGAACCGGCTTCCTCACTGAAGGCTCGGGCGGTGTCTACGAGAAGTCCTTTTGCTAACTGACAGGAATTTGCCGTTAAATCGTTCATTTGCTGGATGACCGCCTGCATTCTGGATATGGCGTTATCCAAAACAGCATCCATCGCATTAAGTGCGAGTTGGAATGCCAGACCAGCGGCGTTTGCAGCGATGTTACGCAACATCTGAACGAACTCATCAGCGTTGATGAATGTAAATGAACCACCAAAAAGATCAATACCACCGCATCCACCAGCAGCGCTAGGGAGCTGAATATTAATAGGGGTTAATGAGCGGAGTTTATTTCGCAGAGTAAAACCACCCCCAGTATAACCTTCCCGAGTCACACTACGGTAATCACCGGGATTAGTCGTATTGGACATTGAGCCAAACATGTTGTTCAGCTGGTCATTAATGCTCTCTGCATTTGAAGCGGGTACAAAAGTGAACAACCCAGTAAATAGCACTGAAGCAGCTAAGATACTGATCCTAATATTTTTCACAGGCGTGAGGGTAGAAAAACACTTTTTCATGTAATTATCTCCGTGTTATTTTTTTATCTGTGAATTGGCATCAGCTGGGCTATATCCTGTTTTAGTCTGAATATATTTGATAAATTCATCAGGCTTCTGCATGTAATCTTCCGGCATATCTTTGAGAATGTTGGAATCAATGTAACCATTGTCATTAAACGGTAGGGTACTTTTATAACGTTCATCTGAGACGATACCTGCATCATGTGCGATCAGTATGGTACGTTTGGTAAGCTGTTCAGCGCTTATTGGACCAAAAGAGACTATGCGCGTTGTATTTGGTGGAATGGCAAGAGCTATAGCTGGAACGTTTCTTATCTGTAATTTTTTGGCCTGACCATCATCAGCCCGAACATTTTGAAATGGATTTCCCGGCAGGTCATGGCCGTCAACAGAAACAGGGATGATATGGATGCCCGTCATATAATTGAATGTCTGCATGATAGAGGCTTGTTTTGAGCAAATCGTGCAACCTTTCCCTTTAAAGAAGAAAAATAGACCGGCTTTCTTACCGATTTCTCTGGCAACTTCCCTCTCGTTATCTTCAGCTGAAACTGACTGAGAAAGGGAAGCGAAAGAGGAAGTAGAGCGGCGCCCCGTTTCATCGACTAACGGATCAGTGATCGATATAAGCTGAGCCATGTCTTTATAGCGGCTTGCCTTGTCCAGCATGATGCGTTGAGCAAGCAAATATGCACGGACATTTTCTGGGGTAGGATCGTCTATCGCACGATCACGGATACGCTGGATATTCTCTCTGAACCAGACGACAGAGAATGGTGCAGGGCCTTCTTTGGCTTTATTTTCAGCTGGGACTGCTGGAGTAGCTACAGGTATTTGCTTATCCTTTTTCTTTTCATCTTCTTTTTGTTGGATAGCTGGCTCGATTTTGATTTCTTCAACTGGAGATGGCGGACTTCTCTTCCAGAACCATCCCTGTTCTTTCTCCTTCTGAAATTCTTTACCTCCAGCATATACATCACCACTGGTTTTCAATTCCTGCTGCCTGTCATCCGTTTGATTTGCGATTGCGTGTACGCAAAAAACGCAACTAACAAAAGTGGCAATCATTGTTTTGATAAAGGGGCTATATGCCATTGGTGTTTCCTTCAATCAAAATCTTGGCTATTTTATCTGTCCAGAAAAAAGTATTTTTCCCCGCGAACACGCGAGACTCATGCAAACTACGTAGGAGCACGTTGTGCTGAAATTTACAGTTACCTATCTTGTGGACAATTGAATTCTTTTTAACTCCTAATTCAGTGCATACAGCATCCAGTGTCATGCGAGTCCCATATTTACGTTCAAGCTCAAGCCTGACACTTCTCTTTAGAGATCCGTCGTTAAGTAATGGGGGAAGTTTGTATGCTGGCATCAGTTCTGCGCAGGGGGGGGATGTAAAATATGGTTTCACCTCGAAGCCTCGCATTTTTTATTCAGATTCAGAATATTGCCATGAAAGTAATAGGGGGGCACGGATAAAAGGCCGCAAAAATGGGGGTAAAAAAATGGAGTTTGGATTGGGAATAGCTAAAATTTTTTTTGGATACTTTTATAAAAATAACTTTATGATATATATGATATTTATTTGTTTTCTATAGTGGAATGATGGCAGGTTATGGTTTTTTATAATTACTCAGCTAACAACCTGTCATTTATCTTTTTTCTTATTTTTGGCTCTCACCAGAGAAAGAAGGAAAGAAAGATCAGAAATAGAATAATCAATTATTCGTTAACCTCTATTCCTATGACTACTCGGTGAAAAATCACTACCTTCACAATGAGGGTAGTGAATAGCAGAAAGAACAAATGAGGGATGTTAGTCGGTATGTTAAAGCTCATTGTTGAGGAGATTAAGCGTTAGAAATTTAACGCGGAAGGGAAATTAATAAATTTAGAGTGAAGATTAGAGTCAGCAAAACATTTTAGAAAATTGTTTTATCAAATATGTTGTTTCCTCATAAAATCAGGTTCGAGCGCAGCAAAATGCATGACCTCTGACACTGTTTGATTAAAGTAGCGAGGGCAAATTTTTTGCCCTGCTTCAAAAATTTTATTTTTTAGATCATTTAATCGACCATCAGAAAATCTACCGCAGGCACAGCAATAAGCAAACCGAGTCCCAATAATTAAAGCTTTTGATCCGTTTAATGTGACCCCAAAACTGGTTTGAGAAGAATCAATGCCTCTATATTTCAATAGGATAATAGTCAGCATGTCATTAACCAACAATTCCAAATCTGTCTGATCTCTATCAAAAGAACAGGGCCATATTTTCATATTGGTCGAAACAAAACCGTAAACTGCATTTTCATCAGGAAGAGCCATAATAGACCTTATATTTTAAAGGAGACATGAATAACTAGAAGGAAAATTATCCTTTTCTAGCAATACTCCCAGTTTATTTAAATTTCTGCATTAACTCTCAATTTCTGAGCAACATACTTTTTTATCACGTTTCGCAATTTATAACGAACCATCATAATTATCGACTTTGTGCATCAGGCAAAAATCAAAGAATGACTGATTTTCATCAATAAGCAATGAATCCATATGAGTGCTGAAATTCTTGACTATTTATGCCAGATATACAGGAAAGAGAGAGCTGCTATCACATGAACTACGAACATATAAATAATAAATTTTTCTTTATATTCGATGCATCTGTTTAATTCTTCAAATAGCAACAGGGTCATTGCAATAAGGAATTTCAACAACAGTAATAGCAATTATTTTACAGAAGATAGATTTAATTATTTAATGAGGTTTTTTATAGCTAATTTATCCAGATAGACTTTAAAAGATACTTCACATCTGCCAGACAATCCAGTGTGGCATAAGGCCACCACAAGCCGTCTTTATCTTCGTAAAGATAAAGACACAATGTGTCTGGTGCATCTGGATGGTAAATATTGATAGTCACAGTCGAATCGAAGATAGGAACCTCATGACGAAACATATAGAAGTCCGGATTGCGATTGTCATGCACAAAACCAATAAGGTCGCTGAGCTGTGAAGATGTAAACCCATGCTGAGTCCCACCAACAGCCTCATTAAAATAAAATTCATTAGTAGTTTTCATGTCGATGATCTCCAATTGAAAACGCTGACCAAAGCCAGCGTGTTTCAATAAAATTAGGAGCATTTGCGTTTAGCAGCCTCTTGAGGGTAGATGCAGTAAAAAGCTTTTTTGTACTTTTCATAACCTGCAAGTTCACCATCGATATATTGCTTGATAGGGCCGTAACGACGGTGGTTGGGGTAGTTGAGCCAAAACATCTTGTCATCCAACGCTTTTTTCCAGCAATGTAGGACGCTCATACGAACCTCAAAAGGGTCTAATACATTCATTCGGCAGCAATTCGTAAAAGAGCACATGTCATCCTGATTTACATCAGAAAGGAACCATGAAATCTCATCAATTCGTTGCTGGAGGTTGCTGCGATTAAAGGTCATCAGATAAAGGGAGTCACGGATCATTTCGTAAGCCACTTTACTGCTAAACCTGAAATCGTATGACTGTTCGTATTGAGCTACGTAAGTCACTTCATCAGCCTCAAGAATGTGAAGAAAAGACATCTGCGATTCATGGATATATTTAGGTTTATAAGCCATATTTAATCACCTTTGATAGATTTATATATTTGATAGATTTATATATTTAAGAGGTTTTATTAACGTTTCAGTAATGCCTTACGGGTAACTTCAAACAGCTTTGAACGAAGATTCACAAGACTGCCGATAGCAATACCAGTATCACCGAATAAGTAGGTCATCATGGCTTGATTCACAGCACCAAAACCAATCCCGATTACCACCATTCCGTCAGATTTTGCATCGTTAATCATTTTGAGAACGTCCTGCTCAGTACCACGATCAGGATCTCCATCAGTACATACGATTAAAATACGTTGATCAGCTTTTGCTACCGCTAAGTCAATAATTGCAGGCCATAAAGCACCACTTAATGGTGTTCCACCACCAGCACTGATACCAAAATGGTTAGCGGCTATAGCTTGACGAAGAGTCTGCTTACGATCTTTTAATTTACCGACTGAATCCCTTAGATAAGGGAAGTGATATGCTGAAGTAGTTACACCTTTAAGATTGTCCAAAGCATGTAGCAATGAGACAACTGCGGCTTCAGCTTCAATAACAAGGCTGCCCATTGAACCACTGGAATCAAGCAGTACAGTAAATGCAGAGTTAAGAGAAATAGTCTTGGATTTGTGTTTGAAAACTTTCGAATTGCCAGTGAAGACAGTTGGAAGAAGTCGCCCTTCAATCTTTTGACCAGACTCTTTAAAGGTGCGCCGAGTATGTTGTATCCCTTCAAGTAATCCGTTAAGAGACTGACGCAAACCAGCAGAAGCGTTAATGCCACGAGAGACACTATCGTTACTGGTAACAAAACTCTTAGCCGGTGAGACAGAGAAAGGAGTCACAGGCTTTGCTCGTTGAGAGGGAGTTAATTTATCTTTCAGGAGATCGTTAAACTTGTCCGAAATGTCTTTTGCAGCACAATCTATGTCAGCATCGTTAGCATCAGCAAATGGGTCATAGTTTGGCGAACCTGATGTGATAGATGCATTATCAGAAGAATCAGATTTATCGTCAGAAATACCAGCTGCGCCGGAAGCGCTTTTAGTATCATCAGACCGATTATCAGAACCACCAGCAGAGCTGGGAGTATCGTCAGAATCATCATCATTCTTATCAGGTTGAGATGGTGAAGAGAAATTATCCTTATCTTCTTGTTCCTGTTTAAACGCATCTATCGCGAGGTCATATAACTGCCGGGCAACATCTAGGCATTCTAGCGTGGTATCTGCAAAGACAGCCAAACCTAAAGTATCAAGCGACTTATCCAGCAAATCCTGACCGAAGACAGAAATGAACTCCTTGCGACGAATATCTGCATGTGTATCGAAGCCGTGATAACGCTGACGACCACAAAGCAACATGGTATCCAGATAGATAGTTGCAGGAACGTCACTGGATTTAATGTTACCGTCAAACACAAAACTGCGGACAGCTTGCAGGAAACGGAGAGAACCGGGAAAGGCGCGAACAATAGAGCGCTCAATACGCAAATCCTCAGCAATATTCCAGAGACTATGGAGTACTTTTTTGTTGTAACGACCAGAATCCACAAGAATGCCGAATTCATTCTTTATCTCTACTTCCTGACCAGATAACGCATTAAGAGCAGGCGTTAGCAAGTCAAACTCAGTAAAGCGAATGTGAGCAGCTTCATGTACGGTGAAACCAAGAATGGCATCAGAAAGACTCTCAGCATCCTTGTAATAAGGAATGTTGATTGATCCTTTACCATCAACTACAGAAGCATATGCATCATAACCACCAACCGTAACACTAATATTTAGTTGATCGCTTAGAGCACGCGCCACAATCGGAAGTGAATTATAAATCCCCATTAGAAGACCTCTTTAGATAAATTTATATATTTAGAAAAAAGGCCCGGAAGTGGGCCTTTTATATTTAGAACATTAAAATTCCATCTGTTTGATCGTTGAACACTGGAGAAATGACGGAATTACTAACCGATGGTTCATCCGGAATTTTAACTAAATCAACCTCAATGGCGTCGAGAGAAGTAAAATCTTGGGAAACTTGTTTATTGCCGAAAAGAGTCTCATCAACGACAACAACATTACGGAAACCTTCGATCTTAGTATTAGGTGCAGCATCATCAACAATCGGTTCAGAAGTCACGGATGTTGGTGATACTTCGATAACAGGTTCGTTAATCACTTCGTTGCCAGAAGGCAGGTCAGTGGCAAAACTATCATCAATACGATCAACTGAGTCAGTGGCTTGTGTTTCAATAGAGTGAGCAGGCTCAATTTCAGGCGCTTTTGGCAAATCAGGGGCTGGAGCCATAGAAGTGCTCTCAGCGTAGAAATTATCATCAGATATATACGAGCTAGTACCAACGACATAGCAGTCAGGTGAACTGATATCAATGGCATAACAGTCACCGGCTACAGGGATTGTTGGCCGTGTGACAACAGGTATAGGCTGAGGATCAGGAGCTACAGGATCAGAAGAAACAATTCCAGCGGAGCCAGATAAATCGATAAAGTCTGAGTTATCGGTAGGCTGTACAGTTGAATCAGCACCTAGCAAATCAACAAATGATTTAGCTCGTTGCGGATCACGGAGGTTATTTAACAAAGACAGAATGTCAGAATATTTACGACCAGTTACTTTGCCAGATGCAGGAACGTCATTAAGCACTTCAGCCATATAGACAGAGAGCTTATTAACGCTGTCTGAGATAAAGCCAAGAGAAGCCAGTTTATCGGCAGTTCGACGAAGCGGATTGATAGTATGCTGCGTGAAGGCATTTGGATTCAAATTCTTCAAGAAACCATCAACAAGCCCAGATACTTCCTCAAAGACCTCATCAGTAAGACTTTTAATTTGCCCGGCAATACCGTCTTGAATTACAGAGTTGCCATATGGGGTGATATGAATAGCAGTAAAGCCAAATTGAATTTGACTATCCATGTATTCAAGATCAACACAGGCACCATCACGAAGAATTTTCTGATACTTTTCTTCGCAGTTGTTAATCCAGCTATCGAAGTCCGATTGCAGGAAAACTTTTTTGTAGATGTAGAACTCTGTTTTTACATCGTTCAGTGCAGAGATTAGATCATTGACGCGATCAGCAGGTACTGCATAACCGCCAAGGAACCGAATACCAACAGCAGAACAAAGCGAGTGCGCTTTAGTTTTATACTGTGTGAATGGATTCAATAACTTAGGATCAATTACCTTTTTAGAGCCAAGAGACACAATCACATCAGGTGGCAAATCGACTCCAATCCCAAAGTCTTCGCGTTTCAGTTTCTTACGTCCACTAATACCGTGGATTTCAGATAAAGAGACAAGAATAAGGGACTCAAGAACTTTGTTTACATTTGTAGTTGCGTTAGTCATTTAAGACCTCGATAAATTTATATATTTAATAGAAAGTTTATGGAGCACATAAATGTGTCCATTCAGTTTTGATGCGGCAGGGGGGGGGAGATACTTGGCGGGATTAACTAGCTAAATCACCGAACACAGCTTCTACGATGGTATGTAGGGCTTTTTTCTCATCGATGGGAGCACGATTCCCAATATGAAAATCGAACGACGCGATAAGAGCATTTGGGATTTTTGCGTGACGCATGATAGCGAAACGAGACACCCATGCTTTAAGTGAACGGGTAGAGCAAGTAACAGACAATCGAGTGGCATTCATTGCATTAACATCATTTGGCGAAATTTCAGTACCGACAAATTGTTTACGGATCTCATTAGCGACCTGTACAAATTTGCTGGCGATAAGTTCGTCAGGGATATATTTAGCAAGAATTTTTTTCTCAACGTCTGGTGCCACGTAGGTCGTGTTTACAAACATATAGCGATCAAGGTTCGCCGTATTCTGCATCTTAACACCACCATACATACCGGTAATGTCACCCTGACCAATAGAATTGGCAGTAGCAACAAAACGGAAGTTGTCATGCTTTTTAATAACTTCATTCGTTTCAGGGATAATCAAATTACCACCTTCCAGAACAGTGTTAAAAGCATTTGCACATGAACTTTCAAGCTGGTCATATTCGTCCAGCAGGTAAACCATGCCATATTTATACGCCATAGCTAGAGGGCCATGAACGTAAACGGTTTGTGTATCACCGGTAACTGGATCAGAGAAAATCCGAAGACCACCGATCTGAGTGCTAATATCCATTTCAGGAAAAGCCGTTACTTTCATAACAGGCCAGTTGAAACGGTTAGCAACCTGCTCGATGATGCTACTTTTACCACAGCCAGTAGGACCAGATAACCAAAGAGATTGTCCCATCGGATAGTTGAACCACATCAGAGCAGCTTGGCGAACACTAGCTTCGAACTGGTAATCAGCATCAAAAGCTGGAACATAGTCTTGAAATGCATGATCTTGTGGAAAGCCAGCGTAATGGTTAACTTTCTGATTAGCTGGGATATTGATTCCAAACAGCGCCGGAGAAACAGGAGCGTTACGAACCAAAGCGTCAACAGCGATAGTATTTACGTTTGTCATGATATTTACCTTATATATTTATATATTTAATAGATTTGGGATATTTAGTAGATTTGGGATATTTGTATTGTGGATTTAATTAACTATTTGGAGCCATATAATTATGATTCAGGAGTACAATCGACAAGCGACTTATGTACATAGTCCTTACTCATTATCTTTCCTTCTTGAAAGCGTGTGGAACGCTGAGCAAATGTAATGAAAGGAGTTAATCCTCGTTTCTGTAAAGCAGCAACTAGAGTAGGAATAAAGAACGATTTAGCGTTAATTAAAACGTTAGATGTATCATGTTCAATACTCAAATTGGATGCGATATCAGCGATAACATTCGCTTTTTCCAGCATTTCACCCTTTTCAGGGGGTGAATGAAAAACTAGGTATTCAGTCAGAGCTGATGCAACGTTTCCATCAACGTCAATTACACCCATGTCCCGTTGCTCATTGCTGGCAAGGTACGTGGTAAGATTGATGAATTTAGTCATGATGACTCCCGATATATTTAAATATTTAGATATTCAATATGATTTAACCTATTTAATGGATATAACATTCAGGAGAAAGTGCCTGAACACACTGGATTCCTCGGATGAGGAAAAACACCTTTTTCGACGCACATAAAAAAGCCCGACGCCGCATAGGGCATCGAGCCATCGAATTCTGTATGTATAGACGTAGGGAAACCGTAAAGACGGAAGTCTAGCTTCTGTCTGAGGTGGCTGGTGGCCGAAGTTATAAAGGTGATTTTAAGGGCATAAGCCGGAAGTTAAGCGGACTAACCGCAAAGCTAAGATAGAGGACTATAAGCTTTTGGTCAAGATAAAAAAACCCTGCCGAAGCAGGGTTAAAAGGTATCAGAAAACCAAGATACCTTTGGATTCACTCATTTTTTCCTGAGCATGATTAGTTTCCAATATAGACGTTTGAGACACAATGTTTTGTGTATCAGGGACGAAAACACGCGGAGACTGTTTTACAGCGTCAGGTACAGCTACGGCTATCGTGTCTGATGATGTAGGCACGTATTCGTAGGTTGTAAGTTTGTATATTTTCCTATCATTATTTACGCAATCTGGATGTTGAGCTGGATCTACATTAGGATCGAGTTTTTTAGCCAGATTTTTCCAGTTGGTAGTTCCTTTTGCGACACTTTCGATATAACGGATGCCGAAGCCGTCAATACGAACAAGATCTTCTGGTCGAAAGCCCAAGGAATCAGCAAGACCAGCAATGTCTGCTTTTGTTAATTTTTCGAGACGTTCAACTTCTGCTTTAGCTTTCTCAAGTGCTGCGGTGTGGCCACGAAGGGCTGACATGCGAACATCAAGATCATCGGGCACGTAAAAGCCGAGAGTTTGTTTTAGTATCTCTGCATCTTCAATAAGCAAAACATCTTTTTCTGTGTTAAAAACTGGGGCAACCTTGCATTTAACTGAATCGAAGAATGATGTCGAACGCTTAAGAAGCTCTTCTTGAACGCCGATATTTGGCTTGATATAAAACACGATAGGCTCGTCTTTAGCTGACCAGAAAAGCAGATAAGCACCGGGTGCTCCAGTAACGAAGAGTTGGTGCTGTACTTGCCAGAAATAATATCTGAATTCTAGCGAGTATTCTTTGTTTTTCAGGATATCCAAATGCTTTTGCGTTGATAGATTTTTTATTTCAAGGAGATTCATGTCATCAAACTGACCATCCAGTGACGCAATCATGTAAGGATAATCACGATGACTGACACACAGAGGCTGGCTAATTTGACCATATTTTTCTTCAGCCCAAGCGCGTGCAAGAGGCTCATTGAGCTTACCTGCGCGAACTTGCGGAATGACTGATAGATCTTCCGGTTCAAGCAAGCCAATGTACTGTAGATACAATTGATATGGTGTTTTGGTTGCTTCTTTGACACGCATAAGAATAGGAGCACATGTAGCAGTAACACCAGTTTTACGCCATTCAAGCCACTCAGGAGTGCCTTGTTCAACATCAACAACAACCATCACTGAATTCATGAGTTCACCTTTTAATAAATTTATATATTTAAATTAAAAACCGGCCAATAGTGCCGGTTTGTTTTTGTTAAGCTGCTTTTGCGGCAGAAATAATTTCAGACAAAACCGTTTTTAATGGTTTGAAGGAAATTTTTTCAATAGCCGTATCTACAGCGGAAAAATTATTTGTCTTGATAGCTTCATCATAGAGAGTGCGCATGGAATTCGTTTCATTTTGTACCTTTTGAACGAAATCATGAGACTTCTGCTTGAATTCACTATTTGTGAGTTTATTAACGAAGTTTTCAACATCTGTGAAATCACATTTGTTAACAGCTTCAGTTAATTTTGATTGCAAGAGATTACGGCGTGATTCTTCAATACAGTGAAGAGCGAGCTTAATTTCACTGTCATTAAACTGAAACGCAGTTTTTACTTCAGCAATTGTTGTTTCGTAAGCCATCGTTTTAGCAACGCGTTTTACGAGCTTATCAATGCGACGTTTTGATGTCAGGCGAACACCCGGTACATCAGACATATCCTCAGCTTTAACATCAGACTCGGTATTTTGAGTTGGTGTTACAGTGGCATTGTTTGATGGATCTGGTTGAACCTGATCGTTTTTAACGGATTCTTCAGTTTTCGCTTCTGGTTTATTGGTATGAACAACTTCACCCTCATAAACGTTGCCTGATGCAGCGTTTTGTGTCGGTGTTTGAGTAGACTGATCTGGTTGAACATCATGATGTTTTGCAGCATGACGAGCAGACATTTCATATTCAGCTGCTTCAACTGGTGTAGCGTTTTTGTCACGAAAACCTTCACCACCATCTTTGTTCAGATAGTCGATGATGCTTGCAACACGAGTACGATTACCGGGAATCTGATGGATAGTCTGCTTAATAGCTGATTTGCGAACCATAGCCCACGGAAAGCGGACCCACGGAGATGCTTTGCGCTCATCAACACTTTTCCATGTTTCAGATACAGCGCGGGCAGAAGCTAACTCTGATTTTGTCAGGAAATAAACAAGATTACGGCCATTTTTCATACGGTAATCGACATAAACACCTCTGAAATGTCCCCTATCACCAACTTTGCCTTCATCAATAGTAGTGAGTAGTAGATCACCCTTATTCGCGAATGGATCAAAGCTGTGCTCAGGGCTTTGGCGACGACCATTAGATTTAAAATGGTCTTTCTCGAATACCAGTTCTACAACAATATCCTCACACAAGCCTTCATCGGTAGCCATGCGACTTAAACCAATGTACGACACGTCGAGGAATACTCGGTTCATGCGAGGAACGAGGTAAGCCATCCTTTGCGCTGGGTCGAGTGTTAAACCGCTTGTAGCGAGCTGGAGAAATGCAACCTCAAATGATTTGAGATTCATCAAAGCTAGACTGGTGAGGTAGGGATTGTTGTTGATAGCATGTTTCGCGAAAACACTTTCTTTTGAAAATGAAAGTGTCGGATTCCATGTTGCCGCAGCCTCAAAATCATTTTTCAGAGATACAAGATGTCTGGTAACGGTATCTAACTGAGCAATTTCATTGATATTGCTTTTATTACGATAACCATCATTCTTACCTTTATATGCCCTACGGTTTTTATTGTTGTAACCCATTATATATTTCCTCATTTATATATATTTATAAAATTTTATCGATGATAAATAAAAGCCAAAGCCACTCATTGAGTGGCTCTTACAGGCTTGGTTTGATTAAAGAAACGTTTATTGCTTGTTTGAGCAATTACCACGAATCTGAGCGTATCTACCACCAAAATTCAAAGTCCGACCACCTGAACTGTTTAACGAGTTTTTGGCGTTAAGCAGTTTATCTGTCATGGTATTTCCGGATGGGGAAAGATCCTTAACAGGAGTGGAAGGGTAAGAATTAACGGGTGAGGATTGTTCCCCAATAAATCCCGGAACAGCAGGGATTTTCTCAGGTTCGGACTCTATATCCTTGGTAGGTACATTTGCAGCTAAATTAGCGATACGTTGTCTTTGTGCTTCAAACATCAGACGTAAACGATTTGCTGCCCGATAAGCTTCTTCAGCAGTTAGAGGCTTAAGTGACAGTTTAGGCTGTGCAACAGGGATAGCTTCAACCTTTTCCATTTCTGGGAAAGGCAATTCTAATGAAGCATCAGGAGCCTGTACTGCATCATTGTGTGTATTATGCTTAATATCAGCATTAGACACTACACGAGCAGTGAAGGCATGAAATTCAATACCATGATGTTCAATATCCTGAGTCATCCAACGTTTATTTCGTATAGAAGCTTCTAGAAACACAAATGAGCCTTTTTGGATGGTCTGATACAAATAATCTGCAACACGACCGAAAGCCTTAATTATGTACCATTCAGTTATTTTCTTTGAATTGGTGAATACTTCACAGCCTAGGCGGAAATAGATTATTGAATCTTTTCCATTAGCGGCAGCTTTATATTTTGGTTCAATACCAACAACACCAATCAAAGTTGCTTTAGAAAACATGATTTGTGCCTCTTGATAAGTTTATATATTTAGAAAAATTAGAAAGGATTATTTAATAACTATCAGACCAATGAATTCGATCATTTAGCTCGTGTAATATTGAGGAAATAGAAATTATTATTTCCTTAGATAAAGGAAGGTTTGCATATTCAGTACGGTCAAAATTAATAACTTTATCAGCACACGAATGAATTTCATCCAGCATCGCAATAGAATTCAGCATCGCAACAGATAAGTCACCAATTTTAACGTGAGCAAGAATAACCATGAGATCAGTTAAAATTGTTGCCAAGAAAATATGGGCATCAATTCGACTGGTAATTTCGTAAAAACGGGCAATTTCAAGCCCGGCTTCTTCATCGAATTTGTTCTCACAGATACGGCAACCATCATCACCACAGGAATGATAATTACACACTGGACAATCGATAGACTTTTTCTCGTTCAGACCACCATTATAACAGCTATAATAAAAACGATAATTGGCGGTAGAACCACAAGAAGGACATTTACGTTCATCTGGAATAATATATTCGCGAGAGTTAATAACACCTTCAAACGTCAGACTTTCATAGTTCATAGTAGAATCCTTGTATATTTTATAAATTTATATATTTAGAAGAGTTAGAAAGGATTATTTAATAACTATCAGACCAATGAATTCGCTCATTTAATTCGTGTAACATTGATGAAATAGAATTTTTTGTTTCCTTAGATAAAGGAAGGTTTGCATATTCAGTGTGGTCAAAATTAATAACTTTATCAGCGCACGAATGAATTTCATCCAACATAGCAACAGATAAATCACCAAGTTTGACCTTAGCAAGAATAACCATGAGGTCGGTTAAGATTTTTGCCAAGAAAATATTGGCATCAATTCGACTGGTAATTCCGTAAAAACGAGCAATTTCAAGCCCGGCTTTTTCATTGAATATGTTCTCACAGATATTACAACCATCATCATCACAGGAATGATAATGACACGTTGGGCAATCGACGGACTTTTGCTCGTTCAAGCAACCGCTATAATAGCTATCATAAAAACGATAACTAGCAGCAGAACCACAAGAAGGGCATTTACATGCATCAGAAATAATATATCCGCGAGAATTAATAACACCTTCTGAAATGAGCATTTCATAGTTCATAGTAAGATCCTTATATATTTAATAGATTTGATAAATTTGAAATGAGTTAAGATATTTGTAGGTGCAACATTCAGGAGAAAGTGCCTGAATACACTGGATTCCTCAGATGAGGAAAAATACCTTTTTCGACGTATCTAAAAAAAGCCCGACACCGAGTAGGGCACCGAACTATCGAATAAGTATCGTATCAATTCGTCTCTGATACTTTATACAGACCTTTGACAGACGTATGATTCAATATGGCAGGTTCGTAAATATCAACAAAGCTTCCAGTACTCAGGATAATCAGAAGACGACATGCAGCTTCTAAATGTGTTTCACCAGTAGCCCAGAAAACCTGTTTGCCTTTTAAGCAAGATGTAGCACTATAACCGCTGTTATTCTTAATAATACTCATTTCGTATGAACTGATGGCTACACCCATATATTGCCATAAGCTGCTCGGAGAGTATGCACTGAGCACTTTACCGTCACGACATTCAAGCAATACGTTAGTCATTGGGTTCAATATAATGATTCGAGTATCTTTAGATGCTTCAAGTGTTGTATTAAAGAATTGAGTTGGTGTCTCACCATTGACTTTATTCATGATACGAACAATGAAGCCTGAAGATTTAGCTACTGCGTAATCTAATGCTATATGCTTTAAGTTTTCGACTGCGATTCTCATTTGGTATTCATCCTCTATGGAATTTGCAGAAAATTAATATAGTTAATTAGGACATTAAGGTTTATTAGAGATACCAAAAATTAAAAAACCCAGTCAAATGACCGGGTTTATATTTGTGATAGTTAAGGTAAACAATATTAATCAGAAACAATTTCCATGACCCAGATTCCGCGACGTTTGTCCTGAGACAAATTACGATAGCCAGTCACTTCGCCATTGCTATCTAAAACTCTAGCTTTAGACGTTCTCATTTCTGCTTTTTTCCAGAAACGGATTTTATCTCCTATTTCGGCACCGCATTTTTGGATTGCGTCTTGCAAACCAAAACCCCAGACCTTTTTTCCATCACAATCGACAAAGTAAGATCTGTCGTTGTTAGCATCATCCTTATATGGAGCAATGCCGTGGTCTAACAGAGAACCTTCATAAATTGTGAGTTGAGATTTTTTTGGTTTAGCGGATTTCTTAGGTGATTCATCATCACGTAAGGCATACATGCGCGGTAAATCAGAATTTTCATCGTCTTCATCTTCTTCGAAAATAGAGACAACATCATCATCCTGATCCTTACTGCGATTTTTAGCTGCTTTTTTCTGAGCGGTGCGAATCTCATCAAGTACGAAAAACATTAGAACGACTGCAAACATCAGAATGGTGACTAAGCCATATGTAGTTACAGCACGATCAGTTGTTATAACGAACAAGATTACCCACATAGGAGCTAAAAAACGGATGTACGAAAAGCGATAAAACAGCATTGCGAACATAGCAATAGAAACATAAGCCATTGTGTCATGAGTCATGAGAGATACCTTGATATATTTAATAGACATTAAAGTACGAAGTCCGGCCACGGATCTAAAAAAACACAAAAAATGCAAAAGCAACGTGAGGAAGCAAGCATTAAGAGTGAAAGTTTAGGAGAGTGATAAAACTGTGCAGTAAGCACGAAGTCTGGTCACAGTAGCAGATTACGTACAGGAGGTTATGATGAAGTTTTCAATTTATTGGTTTGGATTGAGAACCAAAAATTCCCTCGTAAGGGTAGCAAAATGACATGTTAAGCCGAGGCTAAAACACATCTAGGTGCTCGATAGGCCATTTTTCAGGCACAAGAAATCCTGACCAAAAAGAAATTGTCTTTTTGAAGGAGGGCGGGGTAGTCACGCTAAGTTAAAATCAGGATTTTCAGAAAGTTATTTATATGTTGTGCTGAGTACCATCAGCTAGGTAAAAGCAGACTAATCCAGAATTACAAGCTATGCAATAAAAATCCAATTTTTAACGACAAAATGGTCTGTTTTTTTAATGACTTTTGGGTTTTGGCGTGACTAAATACCCATGTAATAAAGAAATCTAACGTGAGGAAGTGAAATGACTGAAGCTCAAAGAAAACCCAACAATACAAATAATGAAAATATAAAGAAGTCGGCTCGCCGGGTACGAAACGTAGAACGTGAAAGGACTCCATTCTCTAATCCAGAGGTAGAGCACAAATTCACATTAAAAACGCAGGAAGCCATCCGCCTATACACCCGACATTTCAATAATACATCACAAGCGCTTTTCAACATCATGATCAACACAACTCGTCTGGAGCGCTTGGGTCAGCGTGGTATTTCAGCATCGACAAAAAAAGCGATTGATGCAGCATTTGATATTCCGATGAAAGAAATTAACGTTGGAGTTGATGCATTGTCTCAAATGATTGCTAATGCAGGTGATGTGGCTGATGTAAAATATACCCATCCGCGTGAATTTGAGACGGCCACACGTACACCAGAAGCAACTCGACTTATCCAGCTATTTAAACGTTACGACCTGATGGTCACTATGTTGGATCAAGCCTATTTGAACGCATTGGCACCGGCAGATGAAGTGGAAGACACCAAATTACGCCTAAGCACTAATATTCAGAATTTGTCGAAAACTATCAAAACTCACGCGCAGAGTTCTGTGGAAAAACTCGATAAGATGACTGGTACAGAAATCGCAGATACTGGTAATCAGGTAGCTACAGAGGAAAAAAATCTCAAAATGGTTGAAGATGATTTAGCTCAGTCTGATGAGCTAATCACAGAAAAGAATGAAGCATAGAAACGTCAGAATTGGGAAATAAGTTCTCACATTAGGGATTACGTCAAGCTGTATTAGTAGTCCCATTGTCATGATAGTTAACGCCAAAGTCTATAATTGAGATGAGTTATTACATTCCTTAAGAATAACTATCGGAAAAATAAAGAAAAAGTAATTCAGTCAAAATTTAACGATCTGATCTATTGCTAACTATCACAAATCACTAACAGAACTAAATTACATCACTTGTGTCGTGGATTGCGTGAATAAAGAACCGAGAGGATTTAGTTTCTTTTCAGTTTATTGATTAATAAAGATTTAATCTGACAGTCGCCATTAGGACTCAAGCGAGGATAATTCTCTGTGTCTTTCTCAGATATATTGGTTTCAATATCAAATATATCAACTTTTTTACAAGAATTTTCTATGCCATAGACAAAAAATACATCACCCACATTTTTGGGAACATAATTATATTGATGACCTATAATTCGCCAGTCGCTCCCTTTTTCTATTTTTTTATCAAATAGAGAATATGTATCAATTACAATAGGTGGGATAACTCTTTCAGATATATCATTCTCTGTTATTTCGGGTTTGTTGGCAGTAAAATCGAATATTTCAGCGACATGCCCGGTGATTATTTTAGATATAATCCGACCAAAACAATATCTTTCCTCATCTAATTTAAAACAAAATATATCTCCGGACTTTACAAAGCGTAGCATTGTCCTCGGTTTTACCCCCCAACCCCAGAATTTAAAATCACTCATTTACATATTCTCCCGCCAGAGCCAACTTTCTTGCTATTATAAGCATCTTTAATTTTTTAAGTGACTTTTTATTATCAGCTATATTAAATAGCCTTTCCATCTGCTCCGCCCATCACCGTGAATCCAAAACGTCGAGGGGAGCCTTTGCCATACTATCCGAACTATTAAGCAGCAGTACCAGCGCCATCAAGATCAGCTCAGTGAAATTAAGCTACTAATGCGGGAACTGATCGGCGATTGCAACAGCAAATAGGGGCAAAGAATGAGTTGCTCTTAAAAAGAATAAAGCCGGAAAGGAGGATCTTTCCGGCTGTTACGTTTAACTTACTCAGTTATATGATGAACATAACTCGTATAGATTTTTTCTTAACTCATCTAGCTTATTATTCTCATGCACTAATGGATTACCATCTTTACTAAGAACCAGATCACTTAGTGAACCCATGCCACCAAAAAGGGCTTTTATATCAATAATCGCGTTATCAGGTTCTAAATCCATTCGGTAACGTAATTTATCAATATAGCGAGACCAACTAATTTCCATATTGTGACCGAGTAGAGTTGATATTTCTTTGAGGATTTTTTTTATTTTCTGTGTCATTTTACCACCCCTTTTTCTATAACGTTCATATCTCTTACATCCCAAGGAGCCGTTATGACTATTTGTTCTGTATCACCAGAATAGAAATTTTTTTGTATTCCGACGTTACCCACATATATTTTCATTGGTATATTTTAATATATAAACTATAGTGTCCTACAACAATCACTCCACTGAAAAATCATATAGACAGAATCCTGTCCCATACCAGTTGGATAGCGGAACATTCCTCCTTGCCACTTATAAGGAGACTCACCGATGAAATGGCCCTTTTTAGTCTCAGGTGTTGGATAAAACATGTTTAATTTATATTGCTGTTTAGGGATTGTCGGGTAGATTTTGGCACGACATGTAACGTCATCCCCTACTGAACGATAAGCCAACCCTCGGCGATGCTCTACAGCCAATTTACGAGTGGCCGCGAGGCTTGTCGTCCGTGATGTGTCCATAGTTCTGATAGATCCCGTCAGAGGATATTGCCCCCCCCAAGAGCCTGCACACCACCATAATGAGGTTTGTGGCTGAGTACCAGCGAACTGAGCCGTAGCTTCCACTGCACAAGCCTGTTGTGCGATTATGTTAGCTACAGCTGCTGATTCAGGGTTTTGGAAGAATGCCAACGTGGTGTTATTCCATGTAGGATCAATTTCAGTAAAGCTTATAATGTCGAAGTCTGAGTATGGGTCAGCATTACAGTCGCCCGGGAGGTACAAATCTAGCATACGCAATAATGGCATTGCGTACATGTGAGCATTATAGAAGCTGATTGAAGAGCGAAGCCGTTCGTCCTGAGCACCATCAGTCTGTGGGCCATACTGTAACTCATTACCTAGCTTTAATTTGGCTCCACCTAATGACGACATACAACCCGGTGTTCTGGTAAGTTCAATAAGTCTCCGAGGTTCCCACATTGCGGACAGAATTCCGGGATGATATACACCGAGGCCATCCGCACAGGCGCATAATTTTCCGGATGCAGCATTATCAGGAACTTGACCAGATGGGCCTAGTGTTGCGCCAGCCACTTTTATCGGGAATATGCAAGACCAGCAGACATCTGTAAAAATCTTTGATGAGAGGATTTTATTATCACGACACACCTCATTTTCTGATTGCGTATCGGTTGGATTATCAGCAGCTATGACACTGGCAGAAAAGATAAATGTAGCTGTTGTCACAACTGTGACTAAAGCTAATTTTAAACACGATAGTTTCACTCTCATTTTTTATCGGCCTCATCTTTTGGATATTCATCGACAATGTATTGCGACCCGTTAGATGTGACGATACTAGGCAGGGCACTAACACCAAACCGTTCAGACATACCCGGTTGGATCATATACAATCGGCTTTTCTCACCATACATCTGTGTTGCATCTTGGAATGTCTGCCATCCATCACCGTACACATTGGTAGTGATAAGGATGGGTTGGATACCCGATTTTGCGTTCTGATACTCACGTTTAGCAATCTGACGTTGCCAGTCGCTGCGTGCATCAAAAAAGATCAGCTTTAACCGGAAAGGAATGACCTCCAGAGGATTAATACGGCCTTTCTTCGCAATAACTTGACCATTAGGGGCAACGATATCTTGTGGTATAATAACACTTGGATTAATCGTTTTCTGGCGGTATTCTAACGCATCTGGGAATGTTGAAAATTTTTGTTTTTTCCAGTAATTATCCAACGCATCTGTTTTCATTTTATCAAAATCGAGATTCTTGATTCGTTCTTCAATGATATCAAGCAGGTTGATTTCACTGATATCTTTAATCGGACCAGCTGTACCGAGGTTACCTTTTTTATCTTTTAGGTATGAAACGTTAGATATTCCGGAAACACGGGCCACCAGCTTACCGTCCTTCTCATGGATAATGGTTGGAACCGAAGTGACGTTGTAGCTTTTAAAGATGGTTGGATCGAGGTTAACAGGGGCACTACTGCCTGAATTGAGCACAAGTTGCTGCCAATGAGTCAACTCGCTCAGGATGTTGTTCTTATCCTTAACACCCTGAATGACGAGCGCTACATCATTCCTGTCTTTATACTGCGAGAGGATATAACGTAACTCATCATCAGAAAGGGATGATGAAACGAGGATGTAATAAAAATCACCCATCACTTTGTTTTGTTCGCGATCAGCAATATCGGCCTCAGAAATAGCACCAGTAACGGCGTCAGTGATAACATCACGCTCAGTTTTTGGCTCTGGCATTTCGCCTAATTTCTGACGATTGGCCCGTACAGTCTCACTAGATTTTTTTTCGTATTCAGCCTGCTTAGTTTTGGCTGCTTTGATTAAAGCATCGAGATCAAGACGTTCTTTATCTGTGAGTGGAACAGGCTGTTGAGGTAGATTTGATGGCTCAATGTGCGCGCTTGGCCTTACAGGCAGAGTGTTACTATCTGCAAATACCACCATGCTGGTAAACAAAATAGCTGCGATTAAGGATGCCTTATAAAAGTTTTTTTTTACCATAGTGGGTAAGCTCGTCCAAGTACGTGATCTTGAGATATCGATCCCCAGTAACGGGAGTCGAAACTTAGCTTTGTGCGTCCCATCAACCAAATTCGACCTTCGGGTATTTTCCCACTGCGGGTAAGTTCCTGTTCACTATGGCCGGATTCTTTGGCAAGTTGTAATTCTTCACCGACCATAGAACCATTAACCGTTGTTTCTTCTGGTGTGACAGAAACAAAATCGCCCGGCACAGCATCAACTATTTTGATTCCTTTTCCGTAGACCCGAATATATTGAGATGTAAAAGCAAAAGGTTTTCCGCGAATAGGCGTTTTATCAAATTTATCCACAAGATAAATACGATAGGGAGGGAGGCATTGGTTGTTCTGTGGATCGATAGCAAATTGGTATCGATTCATAAGATAAAGGCTTGTAGGAGCAGACACGACGGCCACAAGAAACATCAGTACAGCCTGTTTTTTCCAAGGCCGTTTTTGCTTATATATTTTTCGCCACATCGAATTAATAAATTGTTTCGCCACGACTAATCCCTCCATTATTTGGTGTTCGTCACGACAGACTGTGGTACTGCCAATTCCGAAGGGAATGAATACATAGATGACGAATTTAAAATGATATAGCCAGATTGTGCCATTTGATCAGCTCTGCGTTTGATTAGTGCGAGCTGTGCTGGTGGAAGAATATTACCTGCATCATCAGTGTATTTAGCAACAGCAATATAGTCGTATGGGGATTGCGCGGGGAAAAACCGCCCATAAAGGGCGGCACCAATGAACCCGCAAACTAACGCAATAACAGCCGATTTGAACATTAGCGCATTCCTCTATCTTTCAAAATGTCATTGATAGCTTGTTCAGTTGTTAATCCTGTATCCTTCTTACGTTTGATTTCAGAAACATCATCGGGGTTAGTCGAATAAAGCAGCAGAGAGAACGGATCAACTATCAATCGACTAATGCCCTGACCAGATTTAGAAATAACAAACACTTCGGAATAGACGCCACTACTTGATCTAACTGTCTTCAGAAAGCGATAACCAGCATCATCCAGAGCAAGTCGCTTGTTGTTTTGGGCTTCATTGATTGCAGATTCACCTTGACCGAGAAGCAGCATAAACGCGGAGTTATCTGCAATTGCTTTACCTACACCATCTTTATAAATGTCATTGACAGATTGGGTAATCGTGATGGCCGCACCTTTATATTTACGGAAACGTCGGTAGCCTTTCTCAATGAATTCGCCGATATTGCCTTTGAGAAGCGCCCACGCTTCATCAATAACAACAATTTTCATTTGGGAACGGTCGCCGAGGAACATGTCTTGCTGGATCTGGTAGATAAGCTGTAGCAGAACAACCTGTTTTAAGTGCTCAGAACTTTCCAGACGGGAAAGTTCAAGTACCGTGAACGGATTTTTAAAGTCGATATTGTTTTTGCCAACAAAGTATTTCCCGTACTGTCCGGCACTGGTAAATGGATAAAGCTGTGAGCCGATATCTTTTACACGTTGATCTTCATCGCTAAGGCATGATTTAGCAACCATATCAACAGTCGTTTTTTTCCCGTGCTCACGCACAAGGTTAGCTACGTGTTCTTTTAATCGGGCAGTCTGAAAGTCGTCCAACCCCTTCTGAGGCGCAGCCATTATAGTCAGAAGACCGATAATCAAGTCTTCCTCTCCGTTACCGTCTTCGTTATTCGGATCTTCACCGAAATAATCTTCAATAAGTTCGAAGAAATTCAGACAGGGTTTTTTGTCGGGGTGAAAGTCAAGATAATCACCACCATACGTCTCGCAGATATTTTTATACGAATCACCGACATCAATACACCACACTTTAGCGCCGAGACTTCGGTAAGCTGTAATAATGTAGTTAGCCAGAAATGACTTACCGGAACCTGATTCGGCTGCAATATAGGCGTTATAGTTTGTATCGGAGTCGAACAGGTCAAGCATTTGAACCTGACCTGAACGTGATGTGAGCATAAGGGCAGGGTTACGCGTACCTTGCCAATCAGCATAAAGGGGTGTTAGCACTAAAGCCTCGCTTAGTGCCAACGTGCGGTATCTTCCCATTACTTTCTCTGCGGAAGCTTCGTTAAACATAGGTAAGGTAGAGAGAAAAATAGGACAGACGAAATTGGTATCAGGGATCATTTTAAACTGATACGTGTTCAGATAGCTTGCCGCTTCCTGTGTCGCACGGAAAACTCCATCTTTTGAATTAGAAAAGATGGTTACTGAAAATTTTGCTTTGCAAATAGGTTCGCCACTATCAAGCTTATCACTTAACAAATCATAGCCTTCTCGAATGGTTTTTAAGGATGGAATCCATTTGACCATTGGTCCATCAGTTTGCTGAACCACCCAAGTACGCTTCTGCGTAAACTTAGTTTTTGCATTTTGCTGCTCATAGAAAATGAGGCTCATTGAGAGAATACATGAGCTTTTGATACCGGTTGCACCACTCATCAAATCGCCAAGGTAGTATTGAGCCTGTCCCGGCCAGAAGCTTTTTGGTAGTTTTTTGGCACTGAGGGTTTTAATGAATGTTGTATTTGTAGGTCTTTCACCGCGCTGGTTTTCATCTTCCGGGTTTCCGATGCCGACGTATTTCGATCTGACAAAAAAAGAACGGTCTGGATCAAGTAACTGGTCGGAAATATAAAGATCGTCCTGAACCTGAACAGGTGAACGGTCCCGCCAGCTTGCATTACCACCTTGGTTGAGAATTGAGGTAAGAATGTCAATGTAGATTTCGCGAGTTAAAGGAGAAGGAGCAAGACCGATAATACCCAAAGTGGTATCAAAACTGTTTCTGAATTCATTAACTAAATTCAGTTCTTCTTCTTTGATGTCATATTCATTTTTCACTGGTATTTTTACAGTGTAAACTAGTAGACAATCGCGCACACGAGTACCTGTACCTTTCATTGGGTAATCTGTGCTGTGAAGAAGAAATTCAGAGCGATTATTAATCGCGTTTTTCAAAATGGGATCAGCGCAATTGATACGAAGGAAATCCATTTGATTTATTTTTTTCACGATATTTGGACTAGCAATCAGATCGGTTTGCACGATAGTCTTTGCAGGGAAGTTAGAAGAAAGCAGTGTTTGCAATTGCTGCATTTCTTTACCACTGGTTCCCGAAAGCGGACGACAAACGAAGCCGAAGCCAACAGTTTTGTTGTCCAGCATGAAAATACGATTATCTTCATCATATGCTCTGACTGGGCATACCTCGGAAAATCGCTTAATACCTTTTAGCCGCTGAACAATTATTGATTCGCTCATATTTTCCCTCAGAACTATTTTGATTCGAGATAAGCTTTCAGTCCCTGAGCTGGTTTACCGATACTGTAATTTCCATCATGACGAATAATGAATGGAACCATACTCACACCCAACACTTGCGCAGTAATGTTCCGGCGGATCATAGAGGTTTGATCGCAATCCTTAACCTGCTCGAACTTAGTCGTACTGTCACCAGATATAATGGCCCTGTCAGCGCGGTAACGGTCACTAGCGCAATACAGTTCCTGATTGCGTTTTTTACTTTCCTCACCAAGAGCACCCAGAGAAATAACATTAACGGAGTATTTTTTTGGATCGAGGTCAGCTAATTCTTTAAGAACGGCGTGGCAGTATGTGCAGTTAGGGTCAGTGAAAATCATGACTTGCTCAGGCCCATTTCCCCAAACAGCAGGTTGTAGATCTGCAACTTTCAGATTGAGTTCTTTTAGTGGGATAATTGACGCATATTTGGTAACTTCTTCGAAGTTATTCAGTGATTTTTTTGCCCAAGTATCATATAGATAACCTTTCAAGACGAAACGTCCATTAGATGTCATAACATTCAGATTATCATCAATATCTAGAGCAATAAGTCCGTTGGTTGGTACAACAAATCTTTTCGGTTGAATTGAGTTTTTTGGTGCTGCTTTTAATGCATTTTCGGTGAATACAGTATCGGTTGACGATCCTGTTCCGGCAAAAGCATGAGTAACAAAACCAGCGAGTAAGGAGATGGTTAAAAAACACTTTTGAAATGACATAGTTCTCTCTCTCTCCACGAATAGAACTAGCATTGTTCCACAAGTAGTTAAGAAAGCAGTAGAGAAAAAGGGGACGTTTTGTGGGGGAAAACCCGTCTGTACAACAGACGGGTTTCACAGCGAACTCCTGCTTGCATTTTTTCAGCTTGGTGGGTTTTCCACAACGCGGGGAACGTTGCTGCTGGATACAAACAATGTGGTGTGGTGAACACTGTACTACCAATCATAGGGTATAAATCGCAAAAATAGCAAAGAGATTGTGTTAACAACCCCTTTATTTACTAATTATTCAAAAAATATTAACAATATTGCATCGTTTTGAGTGTTTTTTCGGCTTATTTTTTGTTAGCGTTTGTATTCGCTGAAGCGTTTTTAGTCTGTGTCTGAGTGGAAGTTGATTTACGACTATTGAATTCAGAACTGACCGGTGCTTGCATCGGACGAATAATCGGCTGGATAGTTGTCGCTCGTGTTGCACCCACTTCCCAGCGGCGTGGTTCAATCTCAGTGTAGACATAACCCGGTACGTTTAAATCACCATCTGCTGATTCGTAAGGATCAACCAAAACACGCATAACTTGCGAAGGTGTTCTGATAGGTTGGGGGTTTGCTGCTGGCTGTGGAACCGGTATATAAGGCGCACCACTGCTCACCAAAGGGCCAGATTCTTTACTGGTGACATTTGATCGCTTTATATTAGGATCTTTACCTTCAAGTTGTTGTTGGGATACGTAATTCACACGCTGTTGATAGTCATCACCGTCAGTGAGTTCATAAACTTCACTAACACTTTTACAGGTCACCGAGTTGGGCATACCTTTACAACCATACTCAGAATTGCCGCCCGCCAGCCCAGAACAACCAGTGAGTGTTATAATACTTATAGCTCCAAACAGAGCTAAAACAGTGTGTTTCATGCTCATTATTTACCCCCGACACTATTAACTTTGTTGAATTTCAGCAATACACCTTTTTGTACAATGAAGTCAACGCTGCGACCCGGATCGATCTCAATGACAGGGAACAAATCGCCAGCCATTTTCATATAGAAGTCAGCCAAACGATTCAAAGCACCACCCATGCCTGCAATAGCAGCACCTTGCATTGCTTGACTGTTCATTACTTGACGATAAGGACTGTTATCAGAATTACCATCACGATTAATGTTGATCGTCGGAATAGACTGGACACTGAATAATTGAGAGGCTGCTTGCAGGAAACCGGCTGTCAGGGCTTTAGCCAGATATTGACCTTGTTTAGTCACGAGACGTCCACGTACACCCGCTTTACCATCTTCACCCACGGCGTAAGCGTCAATATTTGCTTCAAATACTGCACCATCGTCACGGATACATGAAATAACTTCAGACCTGAAGTATCCACGTTCAGAAGACAGATCACCAAATCCAGCAACCAAAAGCCCACATTCACGAATATCACTACGGAAGCGGTTAGGTAGTATGGCGTCTTTCTTGATACGGATCAGAGCCGGATAGGGATCTTGCCTTGCGTTCTGAGCGGTCGGTGCATCCATACCAGAAATAAAGACACCGCTCATAATGCTGGTGGCAGGGAGATAAGTCTGGAAGGCTGGTTCATCGTCAGAATTCGCTTTATTGTCATCTTTGATGTCTTCCTGCACCGTTATGATATCAGGAATTGATGTTTCTATTTCCTGATTTTTAGTGCCTTTAATATCTTCATTATTAAAATCAGCAGGCTCTGGAGGAAAGTCATTTTCATAAACGCGCTGGAGAGTGCCGTTATTGTTGGTATCGTCAGACGAAACGGCAATCTTTCCGTCTTTAGGTGCTACATAAGTATCCTTTTTTCCCGCAATGATACCACTGGTTTTACTGTTCAGAGCATCAATACGATTGTTTATATTTGCTCGTGCGTGTGATTCGGCCTTCTGAGCAGCTTCAATCGTATTTAGACGCCTATTTAAAGCGTCTGGGTCGAGAGATTTAGTCAGTCTCTCTACTGACGCATTGGCACTTTTTATACTTTCATCAAGTGATCGGAGACGAGCAGCGATAGCGTTCTGGCTTACTCCCGTGGTATCAGAGTCTGTCAAAACGTTCTGAATAACCTGCTCTTTATTGGCTTTTAAGCGGGGTGAATTATTCTCTGGCATCAGAAGAATGAGAAAAGGGATCAGGATAACGAGTATCCCAATCCATAATGCCCAGCGCTTTTTATTCGGAGCAAGATTAATCCAAATATCTTTTAGTTTATCCATGTCGATTACTCCGTAAGCTTGGGACGCGCATTGTTCTCAGTACTCACTTGGCGCTGACCGTTTCGTAGAACAAAATAGGCTTCAGTTTTTTGGCCCGGTTCCAGCGTGTTACGACTCCACAAGGCACGACCGGCCATTTGAGGATGGGTGCAGAGCGATTCGTCAACGGTCACCGTTGTCGGACCGGTGTTTTGAGCAACACCAACAATTACGCTAAACTGACTGCCATTGATGTATTGACCACCTTTGAAACTGTAACGAATATTGTCTTGTTCAGTTCCTGTACTAAAGTTGCAGTTTGGAATGTTTACACCACTTCCGAGAGTGCCAAGTGCATAACCGGGAGGTAAATCGCCTAACGCGATAGCCCGCAGAATGTTGCGGATCGTTTCGACATAGCTATCTTTTTGTTCCCATTTTTTTGCTTTCGTTTCGTTGCCACCATACATAATTGGTGATGTACCACCAGCAACAACGGCATTATTGAGTTTGCGAGAAAGCATCAGAGTGGCCTGAACTGGCGCGATACGCTGAGGAATCAGAGACAACGAGATAGCTACGCTTTCATTACCTTTTTCACTGATGTACAGAGCAACAGGGCGTGTACTTGACGTGTAAACGTAAATAACATTGCCTTTTACCGTGGCTGTCACATCGTTCAACTGGAGGCGTTGAACAGTTGGCCGTTCGAATGGAGTGACAATACGATTAATTTGTCCCATTGAAATTGGGATAAGCGTATTGACACCCGGCTCAACAATAATTTCTTGTCGAGATGGGATCACGTCGCTGGTAAGACGGATTGGCTGAACAACCTTGTTAGGTACTGGCTGTATATTGGAGCCATCTACAGCAGGATTATCATTTCTATTTGCCCCAGCTGTTACTGTGTTATTTCCACGGTCGTTAGCATGGCGAGATGACTCTGATGATCTGACCGATGTTTTATCGGCTGAAACAACCACAGGTTCGTTACTTACTTGTGAATTACCCAAAACAAGCCCCTCATCTACAGTGAGAGTATTTTTTGCAGTACCCGATTGCTGTTCTCCCATAGAATTCTCGGCAAACGGAATGCCATAACTATTCACCTCAGCGACGGCAGAACTTGTAGCTACTGAAGAAACGAGTATTGCCAGCAATTTTACGACTGGTAATTTCATTTTTAATCCCTCTGAGTATTATCGCGACTACTTTTGTGCTTAGCCGCATCGGAAGGCAAAACAGCTTTCCCCTGCTGGATATTCAAAAACGTAATCACAGGACGATATCCCTTAATATCTACGTTAACCTGAAAAGTCATTGGCTTGATAACAGGTTTTCCGGCAATACCTTCAAGTCCCTGACTACCTTCAACGTAGAATACGCCCGGAGCAACCGGGTCGGTAATAACACGATTGGGCGTAAAAAAAAGACTGATACGGTCACGCTTAATTTGATCGATTTGGTCATCAATTCGCTTCATCACTTCCGTGTAAATTTTTGCATCAAGGAAGGGGCCAATTGCATCTTTCACCATATCTACAGAAGTAGGATTGGCATTACCTAAAGATTGAGCAACATAAACTGCCCACGCACGCATATAAGGTGCAGAGGCTGCATTTTCATCCAGCCAGACTGTTTGCGTCAGATTAGGAGGAACGATAGTGACCACCTGAGACCGGGACATCAAAGTTGCAGAAAGGATTGCTACTACACCCAATAATCCTAACGTAAGCCATTTGAGAGTCGATATTTCAGCTGCCATTTGCAAAAGACCTTTCTTAAATTGCTTGCTTTTCATACGACAAATTCCCGTTCGAAGCTGTTAGGTATAATTGTGCTCTTACCGAAGGAGATGCCAAGATTCCAGTAGCACAGGTGCAAAAAGTATTTTTCAGATGCACGTTGTAAAAAACTACCGTAGTAACGTGTGATCACAATACCTATAATTGAGAAGGTCAGAATGCGACCAGTGAAAATGCCAACCATCAGAAATATGAAAAATGGCATAGCTTCATCAACACTCCAGAAAAAAAACTTCGGTGGATCATCGACGGAATGCGAAATATGAATTGGTTCACTCATTTACTACTCCTGAATTAAATTGAACACCTACAAGTGCAAATATTCGAAGGCATCTACCCATTAATTATCTTTTTGTTCTAATGCTCCCTATCAACAAGTTGAGCCATCATTTGCATAATGCCCGTACCGTTTACCATCCCTTGAACAATCGCAGAACGCTCGCCGTGAACAACAATCGTTGAAGGCGTCTGTTGGATATTTAAACCTGCTGCCTCGCGAACATCAGCGCCGATCTTTTTAGCTGGACGAGCTGAATTTATGCACTCAATAAGCCGCTTGCCATCAAAACCATTGCGTTCTGCAAGTACGTCTAATGGTGTAGTCAGGCCACGTCCATCAGACTGAGTGTTTTCAAAAATGGCGCGAGCAAGCTTATAGAATCCCGGGTTACCGTTCTGTTCAGCAGCGCATTCAGCTGCAAGAGATTCAACCTGCGATGCCTGTCCATGCACAGGAACATGCTTAAAGACCAACGCGATATTTCCTGATGAAGAGTCAACGAGATCGAGAAGCTGAGGAAAATGCTCTTTGCAGTAAGGACATTCAAAATCTGAATATTCAATGAGATAGAATTGAGCGTCAGGATTACCGTAAATACGTTCGTCAGATGAAGAAGGGACGTAATTTTTTGCATTCTTATTACTTGAGTCGGCAACAGAATTTACCCCAGTAGCCGAGCGAGTAACATTCAGACCACTAATGGTAATGTAGTCGTTGAATGCTGCATGAAGCTGTTCACGATCAGTAATTATTGGGCGAGTGTTCTGAACCATAAATGCAACATCCTCAAGTATTTTATTTTGTTTGTGAACGCTGTAACCGATGTATGACGCCATACCAATCAGTACAGCCAGCGGGATAGCAAAGATGGCTGTATTTTTAAGCGAAAACTTTTTACTCATTTAATAACCTCTGGAAGACTGAAGCTGTTCGGGCGTATAAACAGTATCTGGTTTTTTTATCTTGCTCCGCTTAGCTTCTTCTTCGTGCTGTTTTTGCAATAAAGGAAGCATGATAGTTACCATTTCTTTATTTATTTCATCTTGATTTCGCAGATATACCGAATTATTTGCTTGTTCTTCGAGTGCTTTAATTTGTTGCGATTTACCTGCATAATAAAATGCGATAAGTAGTAATGCAGAACAGACAACACTCACTCCCGCAGATAGGAAATACATTTTTGTTTCAGACATGTTCTCCCCCTTTTTCGGGTAATCTACCAAACAACATCTGAATTCTGATAAGAAAAAACAGGACGTTTTGCCCCGTTTTCTGAAATAGTTATTAGATACGTTTTGGAAGGTTGCTTATTAGCAAAATAAAGGCGATTGGCATGGCGACTATGATCACTACTGCGCTAATCATTGGTGGTATGGGGAAAGGAATGAACAAAGATAAAATCATGGAAAAGATACCCCAGCCGATCATCGTAAGGCTGCGCCGGTTAAAAAACGGTGACGAATATCCGAATGTGTAGCGTTTGGACATCCATTTCATCGTACCTGCAAATACTGATGGCAGCCCAACAACGATAAGAAATGGTATCCAATAAATGATGAGACTAAGCCTGTAAGTCATGATGTAAAGCAGGTAGTTAAACACTTTAGCGCCGTTCATGAAGAATGGGGCTAAAATGCCCCCAATCTTGTTGAGCGTATCACCCACAGGGGTTTTAGCTTTTGGTAGCGGTTTGTAAAAATTTTTTAGCGCCGAATCTATGCGAGTATCAATGAAAAAATATTTATATCTTTCATTGGTTGTCTTCATAACATCTGAAAAATCAGAAATGCCAATCATCTTTTCGCCCCATTGAATTTCCTTCATCATATTCTGATAAACGAAAGATGCTGGGACAAAAAACATAATCACAAGCCAGATGGCGGTAACCCATATTATTAAACCCTTAAATGATATAGGCCACTTATCATCTTTTAGCTGATCAAGCATGAATTAACTCCATTGAAATCTTTCTTGCGGTGTCTTCAATGAATGCTGCTGTCATTCGGCGCGGTAGAAAGCATGAAGTGGCGATCTCATAGAAGGACATTTTGCCTGCGAGAATTTTAGTGGTGAAGTTAATCGTCATGATGAGATAGACAGCAAGTCGTTCCCAGTCTGTCATATAGAACGGGTAAGGTTGGTGATATGCGGCGATAGCTTCCTGAATAGCGGAAGCTATCAACTTTTGCTGTACAGTGGGGAGTAACGATATCAAATGAGTCGATATCTTTTCAACACAGGGCCAAGCCAGAACCAGCCCTTCGTAGGCATTAATCTCTTCTTTAGTTTGAAAAAATGTTTTTAATTTAGCCATGATTATTTCACTCTACACTTTAAGCTGATTTTGAACGGACTTTTTCACCACGAACCTTTTTTTCGTAAATTTTTTGAAATTGTGCAGCCTTAGCTTTAATTCGCTCAATTTCTTTAGGATTTTTGGGGTTTGATAAAATAGGTACTTTGCCTTTAACTATGGATTTAGCCTGATTCAGTGCAAAGAACTCAAGGTTTGGCAACCAACCCAACAGCGAAGCTGGGAACAATTCGCTTTCTTCTTCCATAAGGCGTTCGGCAACGCTACCGGTAATTTGCTCGGGATCAGCGGCAGCGCTTGAACCGTGGCCGCGCATGATATATTTAAATTTTGTCAGTGGTACACGTTCCATTATGGCTTTTTGGGCTTTTGGTGACGGTGTGCGTAGGGCTGTAAAGTGGTTGGTGTTGACAATGATCTGTTCCATCTTAGCTTCTGAACCTAAACGTGCTTCAAAATCAGAGGTTCCCTGAGAGGCGATGAACATGCAGAAGCCAGCGCCACGGGACTTGTTAAGCATTTTTATAACCTGATCATTAATAACCTCTGCGGCCTCATCTACCAGTATTATCACGTTGGCAACGTCTTCGCCGCGTGGCTGCATGAAGTTATAAATTTCAGAGGCCACGCTGGTAATATCTGACAGGAAGATAGAACCAACTGCCGCAGCAGTACTATCATCAGCGAGCGCATCAAGCCCGAGGTAAAGCATTCCGTTTGTGCTGATAATCTCCCGCACATTTGCAATCGGGCGGTCATCTTCCAGTTGGTCAGGGTCAAACATATCTGGTGAGAGCAAATCCCCCATAAACCCGGTTGTGAGCTGAGAAAGAATAGGCATTACGTTCAGGATCATCTTCTGGAAGTGTTCACGGTTATGGTTGAGCGTGTCTATGCCTGCTTCAATGTCTGGGAATGCCTTATTTTGCCGGATATCATCCATGTATATCTCGCTGCATATTTTTGCAATGGAAACCGCATCAACGGCTTTACCTTGCATACGGCTTTTTCGGGCTGCAAGGGTAGAGTCAAACCAGTCATCGGGAAGAACCTCACGACCTACTTTTGTAATAGATTGAGTTACTAGTTCCGCCAGCGAAGTGATGTTTGAACCTAATTGCGTTTTGAGACTTTTCAAGGTGGGTTTAATTTCACACATCTTCATCATTTCGATGATACTGGTTAAAGACATCGTGGCAAACGCAATAAATGGATCGCTGGTGGAGTCAGGACGCTGAATGACAGAAATAATACGGTTTGCAACTTCACCCGATCTTGTAAAGTTTGTAATCGGAGAAATTCGAACAGATTTTTCTGGGTGTGCGAGAGAAAAATAATTTAGTTTTTCGGCACGACCAACAAAGTCGAGGCACATTTCCATCCATTTCGACAATTTTTCATCATTTTTAGGGTCAATCATAACCAGAGGTTGTTTTTTCAGAGCGGCTTGCAGGATGATCAATTTGTAATAAGTGGTTTTACCAGAACCGGTTGTTCCGGTAATAAGTGTGTGCAATGACAAAAGATCTTCGACAGTGCGAATGTAGTCATTTTCAGAACCAACCTGATGAATCCAGCCTAATCCCATAAAATCATCAGGTGTCTTTGCAACCAGTTTTTCTAGATCGCGTTTCAGCAATTCAAATGCTGATTGTCCTTCATTTTGTCCCCACTGAAAGCCTTTACCGAATATGTAGGAATCTGGATATTTAATCATTGCATCAATTATTTCTTCGATCCGCATAATTAAAACATTGGGTTTTTTCGCCAGTCTGCGCTTATGCTTGTACACGTAGTACGCTTCTGGTAAAGCTCGGATACCGTATGCAGCCTGAACAGCGACAGCCAGATAGCAGGGCAGAGAAGGCATATTGAAATATGCATTCACAGCTATTGCACTGGCTATACCAGCTCCCCATCCTGCGACTTCAAATGCCTCATAGTTGGGACGCCAAGGCATGTTATATTTCCATTCACTCATTAAATTCCACCATATAAGGTTTGATTCTGTCATCCACAAGGACGTGTTCAGTACCACGTTTGTGGACGGAATCGAAGTTGTAGCAGACAATAAAACGAACGCTGGTAATATCCAGTTCAAGTGACTTTGCCATGCTCCTGATAGCTGAACCGCTTAGAGCGACAACATCCTTATTATCAAATGTCTTTTTTATTTGTCCGTAACTGGCGATAGCTCGATACAAATCATTTTCAGCGTAATAAACTTCATTCGGGTTTATTGGCAGAATATTTCTAAAGTATTCACCACCTGACAGGTAGTTGATATCTTCATTGAGGCCACGTTTCAGAAAATAACCGGGTTTAGATTTGTACATTTGAAACGGCTCATTGGGATCAAGGAATGGTTCCCATACCCATCCTGCGTTCATCATGGCAGAATAGTTTTTTTCATCTTCAGCATCTTTTCTATGAATAAAAAGATGATAGTTATTAGCTACTAATTCTTTCTGACGTTCTTTAACTATGCGCTTCAGGACAGTCTTAGTTTCTTCCGGGGCATCTTTGAATAATGAAGAAAAAAGGTGGCCCCTTTCGATAATGCCGGGAATATCCGTAATAGCAGTTGTGTTTTCCAATTGCATATCTACGGATAACTTTTCCGGTTCTGCATATCCATCTATTTCATCTTGTGTCTGACGAATAAGCTGACGAGCTTCAGCCCATAGATCAACCGCAGGCTGTACAGTATTCTGCTGAATATTTATTTCATCTTCCTGATATTGGTACTGAATAGCGGTCTTCTCCATTAACTCACGGAGGCTTAATGGAGGTGGTTGTTCATGGTGGATTAGGGCGGTGGTATCTGCGTTTTCCTCATGCTCTATGAAAAGTTCAGAGGGATGACTAATATTGTCAAAAAGATCACCCTGATTTTCAGCTGCTGGTGATAGAATTTCTTGCTGTTGGGCTAGCTGTTTTTTTGGTTTTTCCTTATTTTCTTTCTTCGGCGCAGAGTTATTTTCATAGGAATTATCTTTCTCTGAAAATTCGTCACTATTAGAATGAAGTGCCTTTTGGTAGGCTTCCTCTTTAGCTTTCTGGTTTTGTTCATCACGTTTACGGATGTTTGCGGCATCTTCTGGTGACAGCAAAGAAATGCGGAGAAGATGATCAACAATATCTTTCGGTTCAACAACTTTGCCACGTTTAACTACAGTGCCATCTGGCGCAATATCTTCGACTGGTGGTAGTGAGCCACCTTTCAGTATCTCAGGATCAACATTGGCTGGTAGAAGCTTCTCATTGGGTTTTTCTCCAATATATGCACGGCTTTCCTGTAGATTTTTTATCGCGCCTTTTAGACCCGAGGCCATGAACTCTTTCCAGCCATCAGCGAGTTTAATACGGCAAGATGTCGGGTTAGGCAGCACGTCTTCTTTGAAGATCACAATGGGATCAACAAGCTTTATGCAACTCAGTGAATTTTTGGGTTCTTTACCCTGCCGCGAATTTTTGTCATTGAGAATATGGGGGGCCATTCGCCAGTAGACAGAATCATTGTCATTAAGTACGCACAAACCGTAGTTAAGCATAATGTCAGCCAGACTGTCGGCAGAATGAGGTACGCTAACACCAGATGCTTTTACTATATTTGTTATAGGCTCAACCGCAGAACCCCATACTACAAATACACCTTCGGTGGTAAACCAGATTGGAGAACCGGCTTTGTTAGTAATCCAGTCACCTCTTTTTACCAATAGACGCATCGCATCTACGATACGGGCGATGACAGGAACACCAGTCTGAGCAGCTCGTACCGCATCCCCCGAGTAGAGTTTGAGGTCTTCTTTTACAGACCGGCTGTCAGCGGTAGATACGATCTTATGAATTTTATTTTTGTATGCCGTTCCAGTACCATTCCGTGTGGCAGTCGCTCGGAATGAATTGCTTCCAGCGAGTGCTTCGGTCAGCTCGTTGTAGATATCGTTACCTTCTTCCATCAAAAAAGCGAGAAGCTTTCTTGGCACAATGTCAGTCATCTTAGTCAAGCTGGTGTTGTGATGGCGTTCGTGGCGATCTGTTCGCCAATAAATAAAGAAGCGTTCCACACCTTTTTCTTCAGCCCACTCATGGAGACAATTGACCGTAGGCATCCAGTGGTGTTCACCTGTCTTATCCCAGACATCAACATCTGATATTGGCTTACCTATATCATGCATAATGGCACCAACCACCACCGCAATGCGCCATGCAAGCGCTCGGTCAGATTTAATTACCGGCGATTCATTAGCATCAAACTCAAAGCTTTTGGCAATCTTGATAGAATACAAAACCACTTCAAGTGTATGGCGTAGTAATCCGCCCTGAGCGCGATGATGGTGATATTCAGATGCAGGCAATAAATGTACGAAATTAGCGAAGTTATTGAGCATAGGCTGAATGAACACATCAAATTCCGTATCACGGATCATTAGTTCTCGCTTAATTTTAGAAATCATTTCATCTTGTAATGAGAGCAGTACATATCCCGGAATTTTTGCAGGAAATCCGTTTTCGGCAGGTGGATAACGCAAGACATCTCCGTTTCTTTTGAGCGCTTCGACCACTTCTGCGGGTATGTTAATTTGGTTTTCTGCTGGGATGTCTTCCTCTTGTCGAAAAAATAGCTTTCGTATTTTTCTAAGCATTTTGGTGCCTCCATTTTATGCCGACACCTTACAGTAAATGGTTAGAAAATATTAAGAGAAAAAGGCCGCAATCTGTCGGATAAAAAGTTTTTGACTAACAAGTAAATACTGGATAATGAAATTGCTTTTTACGGGAGAACCATAAATGAAAAGTAATTATCGCTTCAAACTGCCAGTAGTGGCAGCGATAGTGGCCGGAGTTTTGCTGTCTGGGTGTTCTGATAGTGAAAAGCAGCAGTATGAATACGTCAATTACACCCAAATTATCCCGCCAAAAATGTACGTACCGGAAGGGTATACGTACTCGGAATCATGGCATGGAACTCAGCGCGGTGGAGCAGCATTACGCACACCAAGCTATGAACATGCTCTAGTTAGCCCATATGCCATTTATGACCCGACGGGTAAACGGTATGGAGATGAACGTGACAAATATACCGATCTGCTTCTGACCAGTGTGGCAAATTCAGCTTATGCTCATGGGCCACGGGGTACGTTTACTCAAACGCCAAGTTTTTGTGGTGAAAATCCTCGTTGGCTAAAAAACACGAATCGGAAAGCATCCAGATCTGAATACATGCAGATAAAAGAGCGTTATTGTTCAACGCCGGGGTATCGCCTCAGTCAGCATGAAATCGACGTTCTCAATGGAGGGGAACCACAAGAACTTCGCGACTATCGGATCAAAATGTATGTTGATAATCAGTTACCAAGGTAACTAAAACTGTTTTTCTTCGGGGGAATTTAATGAGTGAAATGAAAAAAGTGTCAGTACTGGGGCCATTAATAATCGGATGTTTGGTGCTGATAGCTGCGGGCGGTTCGGTTTACACAATGGTCAAAAGCAATCAAATTCAGAAGAATTTAAATGAAATTAAAAGTATTGCAATTACAAACAGCAACACATTGAAAAGTGTTCAGCTTCAGCAGGATCATCAAGCGTCACTTCTGAAAAACGGTGGTGGAGTGACGGGGGATAATCTACAAGCCTCAGTAGTCGCTGCACTGAATAAAATTGAAAGCGATAAATTGGCACAGCAACAAACCGACCTATACAAAAATTGGGCCGCAGCGAGTGAAAGCAAAGATGGCCATCACCTCTATGGCAGCCCAACTGCTCGTTTCACACTGATCAACTATTCAGACTTAGAGTGCCCGTTCTGTAAACGTTTCCATGAAACACCTAAACATCTGGTAGATAGTGCGAAAAATGGCATGGTCAACTGGGAATGGCGTCATTTCCCTCTGTCTTTCCACGAACCATTAGCGTCTAAAGCAGCAATGATGGGGGAGTGTGTTGCACAGCAAAAGGGTAGCAAAGGCTTTTGGGCGTTCACTGAATACTGGTTTACCCATACAGCAGGTAATGGAAAGAGTTTTGCCGATTCCGAAAATGTTCCAATGCTCTTCGGTCTGGATAAAGCAAAATATGAAGAGTGCATGACTGATCCAACTGTTATCAAGAAAATTAAAGATGATATGCAGGCTGGTAACGCGGCTGGTGTAACTGGTACTCCCGCCACTGTTATCATCGATAATCAGACTGGAAAAACTGAAACGGTCGTAGGTGCGCAGCCGTTCGCTAAGTTTGTTCAGGTCATTGACGGTATGGCTCATCCTGAAAAAGCACAGCCTGCGGCTTCTTCAACCCCAGATCCTTCAGCAAAGAAGTAATTTTTCCAGCGCATTGGCATCTGAATAAAGGTGCCCTTTATTTTTTGGTTGCTTTTGTATCGTGAAGATGCGTCATCAGTTTTAGCATTGATTGCATCAAGTTATACAGATTTAGCTATTCTCTCGAAGTTTTTGTGGGATAAATACAGCAGTAGAGCAATACACAATAAGTTCTGATGTTGTTCAGTTCAGGGGCAGTTATATCCATGAACACTTTGATATGTCATCCGGTCAGGGAAAAACATGATGAACAAAATAAAAACCGCTGATGCAGTAAAGGGGCGCTGGCCTGAAATTTTCGCTTATTACAAATTGCCACCTGTGACAGGTATGCATCACTTTAAAGGAAAATGTCCAATATGTAAGCGAAAAGGCAAATTCCGTATCGATGATCGGAATGGTAGAGGGACATTTATTTGTATCTGCAATGCTGGGGATGGTTGGAAGTTACTCACATTAACGCAAGGTAAAGATTACAAAACATTGGCGGACGAAATTGATCTCCTTCTGGGTATTCAGTCAGATAAACGTAGTGTGGTAAAAAAAGATAGTAATATTAGTATATTAAGGAAAAGAGTAACCGCCTGTTACGTCAATTTACTCAGTCTGAAAGGCACACAAGGTGAAGCCTATCTGCGTAACCGAGGTATTCATGTTTTGCCTACCGACAATGTGAAGTATTGTGCCGAACAGCCTGTTCGCAACGAGAAGTTGCAAGCACTCTGGTCACTGGTGACAGATGCAAAAGGGACATTATGCTACCTGCACCGTACTTACCTTGACGGCAATAGGAAGGCAGACACTACCCCGCAAAAGAAACTAGATGCTATGCAGGAAGATAATTATCGCGCTCATGCTCAGTCACTGGCAATACGTTTGTTCCCGTTGAATTCAACATTAGGGATTGCTGAAGGTATTGAAACAGCCCTTTCCTGTAAGCAAGTCTACGGAGTGAATACGTGGTCAGTGGTGAATACGGGTTTTATGGCGCGTTTCCGAGTTCCTCAAGGTGTGAGGCACTTAATCATTTTCACCGATATGGATTGGAACGCAGCAGGCCATGCCGCTGCAATGGAATGTGCTCACAAGAATATATTGGCAAATAACAAATTAGAAAAGATTAGTGTTCTCTGGCCGGACAGCGGAGATTTCAATGATCTTCTTCAGAATGGGGGGCAGGCCAGAGAATTAGTATTTACGAAAAAGACAACGGAGACAGCATAATAATGAGTTACATCAGTATATGTTGAATATTATTGAGGTCAATATTAACGATGAATAATATAAAAATATTTTTTATGGTATTTTTTTTATCAATGACATTATCAACCCATGCAAAACCTATTTTTTTAGGTGATTCGATCACATATCAAATTGTGAATAGTTATAAGAAACATCGTCCTGTTGATGCGGAGTATTTAGTAGGTTCAGGGCTTAATAATCAATTTAATTTTAGTTGGATTGAATACGCTAAAACGCTAGATGTTAGTCGCTATGAATGTGTTTATTTGTTGTTAGGAACAAATGACTTTATTGAGAATAATGAGATAGTTAATTATCGTAATAAGGCTATTGATTTAATCCGTGAACTAAAGAAGAAAAATAGAGATATTATATGGATTTTGCCACCTACGATTAGGAATGAAAGGAAAAATTTTTTACTGAATAACACAAGAGAAGCGATTAAATTGGCAGCTGTTACAGAACAAATAACTACAATAGATATGAGAGAAACATTCGGTCAACACTACATGGATTCATTAAATGGACGGGCTATAAGAACAAATGACGGAATTCATATCACAGAGTATGGTGCTGATGTATTTACTCAGATTCACTTTATTAATTTGTAATGTTAGCCACATGACTCCTATTCATGAAATAGATCATTTGTTATGTTGCAATGAGTATAGTTAAATACTATAATACCATTCGTTAATTGTTATATTATATGTCTGTTTTCCTGTGAGAACTGTAAACGTTGTATTAGAGTCCCCTAACCGTCTCCACGACGGTTCGGGACTTTTCTTTTTTAACATCAATATAATTTATCCCTCGTGTATCTAAATCAGGTTATTCATTCTATTACCAAATGTTGATCACGTATTCAATATGTTGATTGGCCTTAAATATAATATTATATTTCGATAAAATTCCCGATTATTTTGAATAACCCAGTGTTTTACGATTTAGGCGATTAATTCAGTTTCGAAGAGTGATATTTTCTCTTCGACACGCAGTGTAAAAATTTTTCCGGTGAAGTATTTATGGAGAACTAGTTGTAAACCCTGAATTTATCGATATCACTGATGAGCTGAATTACCACATGATCCAGTGGTAATGTATTTACACATTGTGGGACAAATTTTTTAAAACGCGAACGACAGCATTAACTCTGATATGTAGTTCCCGCGCAGTGTCACGGATACCTGCATTATAATTGCAATGCTTCCATAAGCATATTCAAGCTGATAAGTACGACGACAGGACAGACAACGATAATGATAACGCTGACGTTCGCCTTGTGACTTGTACCATATTTCTGATTGATTAAATTCATTGTAAAAACTGACATTTCATTCCTATCTTTGCCATTTTTTTCCTAAAAAATTTGATGAGTATACACAAGAAAAAACGAATTGAATAAGTGTTAAATTTCGGTGAATTAGTATTTAAAATTTATGAAAATAATTATAACTGCATATTAATTTTAATTTTTTTGGCAATCATAAAAAATAAATCATTATAAATTTCCTTATTATTTGAATGTTAAGATTTAAACCTTAAATCCATAATGATATATATACGAAACATTATAATTACACACTGAAATTTGTAATGTATTTTTATGGTTTTAGTGTTTTATTATGTTTATGTAATTGCATTGATGATTTATTTATGTTTTGTGATTTATCATTCTATTCTTTCCTAAACCCGTAAAAATATTTTTTATTAATATATGTCTTGGTGTTCATTTAAATCAAATGAATTTAATCCAATGTTTCTGAATGGAGTAGAAAGGAGATTTTTTATGATTAAAATAAAAACCACAGACAATAGTAAAACCATGTTAAATTTATTTTTTGAAGTGGCTGAAAATAATCCAGAAAGAATAGCAATTAAGGAAGGAGAGAATCAATATAGTTATTTAGAATTGCTAAATTTTATTGAAAACATCTCTTTTTCCCTGCGTGAAAAAGGAATTTCATCTGGTAATAAGGTTGCTGTAGAACTTTCTCATTCCGTAGAGTTAATAGCTGCATTATTTGCTATACAGTGTGTTGGGGCCTCTTACATTCCAATAGATAGAAGAGCGCCTAAAGAAAGAAATAGATTGATACTCGATGATGCTAATCCAGAATTAATTATTAATTATAAAGATTTAGATATTCACCAAGGATATGCAACTTCTAATATTTATTCTATGATTAATAATATATCTAATGATAAGATATATGATCAATCTTCACTATTGAAGGTTGCATATATTATTTATACTTCTGGAACTACCGGTCGTCCGAAAGCAGTTCCAATTACTCATGAAAATTTATCTTCATTATTCTATGTAACCTATCCTATTTATAATTTTAATGAAGATGACATAACACTTTTATATCATTCTTATGCATTTGATTTTTCGGTATGGGAGATTTGGTCAGTTTTAGCCTATGGTGGAAAGCTGGTTATACCAGATGAAGAAACACGAACAACCCCTTATAAATTAGCTGAATTAGTTAAAAATGAAAAAATTACACTATTAAATCAAACACCGACATCTTTTTCTATCAATTGTGAATATTTTTTAAAATTTAAACCGGAAGAATTTTCATTGAGGTTTATTATTTTTGGCGGGGAGCGTTTGAATTTTAAATCATTAAAAAACTGGAATAATAAATTTGGATTATATTCTCCTAAATTAGTTAATATGTATGGTATTACTGAAACGACTGTCCATGCCAGCTGGCATATTATCGAAAAAGATGATTTGGAAAAATCAGAATCTATTATAGGTCATATATTACCTGAATTTGATTATGTTATTAGAAAGCAGGGGAGTAATATAAGCAAAATAGGCGAGCTTTTGTTATCAGGTCCTCAAGTAACTAATGGATATTTAAACGATGATAAAAAAAACAATGATAAATTTATTTGGTTAGAACATAATGGTATTATTCGTCGTTATTATTGTTCTGGAGATTTGATTTACAATAATGAAAAAGGTCAGTTGGTTTACTATGGAAGATGTGATCAACAAGTAAAAATAAATGGTTATAGAATTGAGATCGGAGAAGTTGAATCTGTTCTGACTAGTTATGACAAAGTAAATGAAATATTAGTAATTCCTTCAAATTCTGAAATAGTAGGAGAGCATTTAATTTGTATTTTTACGTCATCAATAACCGAAGAATATGTTATCGATAATTTAAAAGAATTGGCAAAAAAATTACTGCCAGTATATATGAGGCCATTGAATTATAGGAGGATAGATATTATGCCTAAAACAATTAATGGTAAAATTGACAAAGAAGTTATTATGAATCTTATGAGGTGATAAATGGCAGGGGTAAGATTAAAAAATGAGAATGAAATAAAATTAGATGCTCTATGTAGGTACATCATGTTGCTTGAGTCTATGATAAAAACTACTATATCCATAGATGAAAATTTTTTGGATGTGGGCGGTCATTCTATGATAGCAATAATATTAAACGAAAAAATAAAAAATGAATTTAATCTAATTATTTCAATGGAAAAGTTATATAACAGCACACTAAATGAAACCCTTATGGATGCTGAATATATTAAAAATCATAAATAAGGTATTTATTATGAGTCTTAACCTTAGTAAAGAACAACTAGAAAGTTTCCATAATAATGGATTTATTGGTCCATTAACAATTTATTCTCAAGAGGAAATGAGCGAAATATGGAATAGTGTACGCCGCCAACTCCCTGATCGTAGCTATGCTGCATATCCTACAGATTCGTATGGAGCAGCTACTAATATTTCTAACTACGACCGTCATCTGGATATTCAGTTACTAAGTCAACATATTACCAATCCTAAAATAGTCACATCTGTTTCGAATATTTTAGGAAATGATGTTTTATGCTGGAGAACCGAATTTTTTCCAAAATACCCGGGAAATGAGGGAACAGATTGGCATCAAGCGGACACGTTTGCGAATGCCAGTGGTAAGCCTCAGATTTTGTGGCCCGGAGAAACAGAAGAACAATTCGGTAAAGGAACTTTAACCGTTTGGACTGCATTTACAGACGCCACGATTAAAAATGGTTGCTTGCAAATTATTCCCGGTACGCATATTAACATGAATTATGATGAAACTCAGTCTATGGCGTACCAAAGTAACATTGTTGATAAAGTAACTAAAAACGGGACAAATCGTGGTTTTTTTGGCTACGATTATCGAGAATTACAAAGAGATCCTAATTGGAAACCGGATGAAACTCAGGCGGTTTCTTTAGAAATGAAAGCTGGACAGTGTGTTATTTTTTGGTCTACATTGATGCACGCATCTCATCCTAATATTACTGAGCAGGATTATCGTATGGGATTTGTTGCACGTTATGCTCCTAGTAACGTAGACATTTATCCTAATACTGATCATGTTTACGAATACGGTGGCAATATTCCTCTCGACAAGTTTGGCTGCGTAATCGTATCAGGAAAAAACCGTAATATTAATAATCGTATTATATCACATAATCTGCGTGGATACCCTTTTACTTCAATGTCTTGAAAGACTATTACATTAAGAGATTCTTGTGACACAAATTCAACGTTATCTTGATGATACTTATTATTTCACCTGCACAAGTGAAATAATATCTTGTGGTTCTGATGAAACAGGAGATTTTTTAATATTAAAAGAAAATATTTTTCATCCACAAGGTGGGGGACAGCCTGCTGATATTGGTTGGATAAATGATATATCGGTAAAAATTAAAAAACATCCAACAGGTTATGTAGCTCTATATCCAGTAATTCCATTTAATTTTTCTTTAGGAAAAATTGTGGTGTCGAAAATTTCGGCAGCAGATCGTACCTGCCATGCCGCTTTACATACCACTGGTCATTTGCTGGATTGGACCATGCGTCAGTATGGTTGGATTGCAACTAGGGGACATCATTTTCCAAATGAAGCTCGTGTCGAATTCTCTCCTATGGGGTCAAGTACGGTACAACCGGAGATATTGTCACAACAAGAAATTGAAATTGCTATAAAGACTAAATTATGTAACGGAGGAAAAATCACTACTTGGTATGATGACAACACGCGGTTGTGTTTTATTGAAGGAACTGAACCAACTCATTGTGCGGGTACACATGTAGATAATTTAATAAAAATTAATGCATTTTCAATTAAATCGATAAAGAATAAAAAAGGAATTTTGCGCATTAGTTATGACGCGAACCATATTCCGTTGAGGTCTGATAATGACTTATAATCGACTGTCAAATACCCATCTATACTTTTTAGATTTAGGATTACTAGTTATTGCCTTGTCTTGGGGAGCAAGTTATTCTTTAATGCAACTCATCATTCAGGCGGGTGTCACCATCCCGCTATTTTTGATGCTCCGTTTTGCTTTATCTGTACCATTTATGTTTATTGGGACTAAAATACATTTATCTAAAATTACTAAAGGAGAGTTAGTCAACGGTTTGTTATTTGGTTGTTTACTGTATGTCATTTTGACACTGGAAACTTTGGGTGTGAAACAGACAACTGCTGCTAATGCAGGATTTCTTATTGCTTTATCAGTTGTGATAGTACCTTTTTTTGAGCGTTTTTTGGGGAAAAGAAAACAAAGTAAATTTATTTATTTTACTTGTATTCTATCTTTCATTGGTGGAGGAATATTAAGTCTTGCTAATACAGGTAAATTTGGATTTAACCAAGGAGATTGGATTATTCTTTTTGCTGCACTTATTCGTGGGTTCCAGATTTTTATGTTTGGAAAACAAACATCAGGAAAATCTTATTCACTAATTAATATTACAATAATTGAATTAGCTATAGTAACCTTATTAGGTTTCATCACTGTTTTACTATTTGAACCAACATCATTGTACTTTATTCCAAAAATTTCAGTTAAAATTTGGGGATATATTTTGTTTTTGAGTGCAATGGCTACTGCCTTTGCATTCCTCATGCAGCTTTATGCTGCAAAAGTAACTAGTCCTACAAGAGTTGGTTTGATTTTATCTCTGGAGCCAGCATTTGCGGCTCTATTCGCTATCGTGCTTACGGGGGAACATATCGGCGTTTTGAAAAGTATTGGGGGATTGATGATTATTTCATCTGCTTTATTGGGACGCATTGCTGAAGGTAGGTGTTATGAATAATAAATATACACACCTAATAATGTTCCATCATGCTGGAGGTAATTCATCTATTTTTTATGATTTTACCAAATATTGTTCTAATGACTTCAATATAATTCAATTGGAAATGCCGGGACGTGGGAAAAGACGTCTAGAGCCATTAATGTATCATATTGATGATATAATAGAAGATTTTTCATCTCGTATTCCGACTAATGGTAACATTGTGCTATTTGGCTATAGTTTAGGTGCATATATTGCATATGTTATATCTGCATATTGTCGAAAGAAAGAATCTAAAAGAAATATTTTATTAGTCGTTATATCTAATGAACCAATACATTGTCGTAACAAGTTCTCATTTTTAGGGATAGGAAAACAAGAATATCAGCAAAAAATGTTACTGCAATTTATTCAAAAATTGGGGGCGATTCCTGAATGGTTGAAAAATAGCCCAACAATGCTGCAAAGATTTTTACGAGTGTTAGAAGCGGACTTATATGTTGCTGACTCTATTAGTGAAGAACAATCTTTTCCACTAGATAACATTCCCATTTTAGCAATGTATGGTAATAAAGATCCATTAATGAATACTCCCCCTTATCGTTGGAAAGAGTGTACTCGACATAAATTTAATTTGGTTGAGGTATTGGGGGGGCACTTCATTCTATCTGAAAAAGGATTTGAAATATATAAATCAATGATTGATTTCATTCATGCGATAACATTCAATCATGATCTTTAATGTAAGATTAAAGAATTGAGGATTAATGGTGTGAAAAATACCAATAAGATAATCCATTGTTTAAGTAATGATTTTACAGTAAATATAATATCTATCAATTTCACATGTTTCTACCCATCAGATATTAGTAAGTAATGTTATTATCCATAAAATAATAACTAAATTTATTAGTGTTAGTCGTTACTCATACTCAGTTTATACCTTTCTTTTGTTGATTATGTAAAGCCGATTTATTTATACAAAGTTAAATCCAGCGTCTTGTGAAAATATATTTAATCCACAATTCGACTTTAATCGTGGATTTGTGCCAAATTCAGGAAAAAGTTCCATAGTAGGCTAACTGTAGCATTTGAGTCTTAATTTTCAGTATAACTTTAATGCACTTAAAACCCAGTGCAGAAAATAGCTCAAGCCTATGTGTAATGACCATAATAATAACACCATGTGTAGTTCACTAATAAACGCTTACAACCCTTAATATGCGGATTTACGGTATCAAAAGCGATCAAAAAACATAATAAATTGATTTTAATTAATTTATATTCATTTGTGGAACTTTTCGCTGAATTGGGCGAAAATCCCCTAATCCCCTAATCCCCTAATCCCCTAATCCCCTAATCCCCTAATCCCCTAATATTAGCATGTATTAAATCCGTTGATTTCTGTTAAATATAGTATTCACTTTCAATAAAATGGCTGATGACTTTATTATATATAGCAGAACCAAAATAATGTGACATAACATCTTAACCCAAATGGCAACGAGCATTGGTGCCCTGCATTTTATTTCACCATGTTTTTTGACGAATTCAATTTGCTAACAAAATTGACATTCTACTTCAAACTAAACCACTTCATTTTTTCGAAAAATGGTGGTTACACAAGCATTAGCGGGTTGAATACGTGACTCAAATTTACGAATAAAATCGAATAATTAATCATTTTATTTACCGTAATGTAAACATGAAACTCTGCGTAACCATTACGACTCACCTGATATTTAAGCACAGTTAAAGTTGTTTCAAATTAGTAATATTTCATAAATAAACTACATAAAAGATAAGTTTATTAATGTAAAAGAGCCAAATGATAAGAAAAAATAAGTTTTTCCAAAAAAGCAGAGGTTTTTCCGTTAGTTAGTAATGATTTCGTGTCCTTTTTTACGCGGTTTTTTAGATGGATATCGTTATAGTTTATCCCGTTCCCGGCTGAAAACCGTTAAAGAGTCGAGGAACATTCCAAAATCGTAACTTCTAAAAATGGCTAAGGAATGTAAAAGATGAAAACTCTGAATCGCGCAAATCTGAAATCAGTTCTGGCTACTTCTGCGATCATCGCATTGGGTGTTGGAGTATTATATGCGAACGGTACTGAACAAACCGGCTTCAGCGATGTTTGGAAAACTATCACCGAATACATGCAAGGTTCTCTGGGCCGTGTTCTGGTTGGCCTGATGGTCGTCGTCGGTGTTGCCTCAGCCGTTGTTCGTCAATCACTGATGGTGTTTGCAGTTGCAGTAGGCGCAGCAATCGGTCTGTACTACTCACCAGACATAATCAATGGAATGATGGCTTCTACCGAAGCTGTAGCAACTATGCTACCTACCGTTGGTATCTAAGCCAGATGAACAAAAAAACCCGCTTCGGCGGGTTTTTTTGTTCTCAGTAGTTCGGGATAAAAATCCACATGACATCGTTATGATGGTGACGGATTTATAGCGAAGTATCAGACCTCATCTGAACTAATACGTTTAGTGTCTCGTTGGTTCGGCCTTATCTAGTGCACCATTGGCAACTTCGAGCGTAAAAGCTTCGTGCATATTATCCATTACCTCGATTCCCATCGGTGATAATTTTAAAAGGCCATTTTCATCTAACATATCGTTGTACATTAATATGGCGTTCTCTGTCCCCTGCACTTTACCGAACTGCTCAAGTATTGCACCTTCGATATTGTTCGCCATTGCAAGCCGTTCATAGTCCATTACTAATTCTAACATTACGCCGTGATTGCGATAATAAGGCATCTCGTTCTTCGCTGTAGTTTCCATAATGTAGAGTGTTGCTACTAGCCAGCGTAAAGCAAGCAAGTTTTTTTCTTTGTCAATTTTTTGATTATGTAGATATTCTACAATCAGACGCATTCCTAACACTTTTTTGTTATCCCATTCGCCAGCATTGGCTCGAGTGGGGATATCCACCAGCGGTATCAGACAAACATGTTCAAATATCCCGTTCTCGTTATGCTTCATTACGTTTACGTCTGCTCCAATAATCTCAGTGCGATATTTGGTCATTATTATTATCTCTTTCCTGCATTATTTAGTGATTGATCAATTTTTCGTATACACATTAAAATTGCATAAATCATATTATCTGCTTCATTATTTAGTTCTGCATCTAAACATTTCTAACTGTTCGTTTTTTGTCTGAGACACTTCAACTGAACGCACAATCAAGCATTTTTGTTTAACGTTTATAGCTTGCTAATCTCATTAAATTGAATAGTCATCAGGCGTTTCACTTTTTCCCTCAGAATGTGATAAATACCTCTATCGATCTGATTTTTACAGCAGTGAGCATAGAAGTTCACCATAGTATACTCAGTGCTAAATAATTTCCCCCACCCACAAAAAATACCAAAGTGAGCTATAGCCTAAAATCCATGCTATGACCAGAGCACGGAAACGGCGCTGATAAGCGCTGCGGGTCTTATGACGAAATTTATATTGCGCATAGATGCACCCCGGCCATCCACCGAGAATGGCTAGCGCATCAAGAGTAAGCTCTTCAACACGGAGACCTCTATTTTCTGCCTGTCGCTTGTCTTTTCGGTATACGAAAATAGATATCAGACTCCATGCAGATATCCACAATATTGTGTAAAGATAAAACATCGAACCTCCCAGCTCGGCGAGAAGCCTGTTTTATGGGCTTCTCTCAGTCATGACTGGAAGTTAAATAGTCTGGTCGTCACTGATCTCAGCGATCAGCTCGTCAAGGAAGGAGCGAAGCTCTTTCAGCTTGTCACCAGTACCATCGCGCAGTTCTTCATAGTTATCGAGAAACTTATCGAATTTACGGTTGGCTTTAGTCAGTTCTTTCACCGCGTTGTTATAAATTTCGCGATTATGTTCTTCACCGCTGGCAAGCTTCTTAGAAAGAGAGTTTACTTTTTCACTGGTTTCCGCGACATTATTTTTCAGTTCTTTTTCAGTTGCGTCTAGATTGAAGTAACTATGGATTGATTTAATAGCCACCTTAGAGAGAGAAGAAAAACGAGCCTCTTTTTCTTCTGATGCTAGTTGATTAAATGACTTCACATTATCTTCACTCATTTTCCTTCCTTAATTTAAAAGGGATGTTAACTCACACTAAATAACTTTTCATAATAGTGAGACACTCGATTTACTTTCTCTGAAAGAGTCTATTTGCAGATTTTTTCAAGAATTTTTTCACATTACTGAGCAGTT
>NZ_CAWNQH010000071.1:0-59695 GCF_963876495.1 Xenorhabdus sp. KJ12.1 | reverse complement strand
CGATATCGCTGGCAACATCGACTTTGCCTTCGATTTTGCCACCGGTTTTAGGGTACGCATTTTGAGCTAGGTTTCTGGTTTCCGTTAATCCGAGGTTTTCTACAATCCCTGAGCTATCACAATCCGCGCCAAGATCATTGCTATTAACTTATAAGATCAAAAAATAGTGGTAAAAATGAACCTATTTAATTTGCTAAAAAATAACCAATCTCTTCAATGAACTCGAATAACGCAAAAAAGAACAAATTTTGAACTGAAATGTTAACTTTATGTAATTGCTTTTACGCGATACTGGATTAACACAATCAGTGCTCAATGTATTGAGAAATGATTCGGACATCTTTTGACGGTTATCTCTTCTGAGCCTATTATATTAGCTAAGTTAGCTAATGGAGGGTGTTTTATGACCATACAGGCGAATATGCACGAGGCTAAATCTCATCTGAGCCAACTGGCAGATCAGGCGGCTGACGGTGAAATTGTCATCATCGCAAAATCCGGTAAACCTTATGTTCAACTGATCCCTGTTATACAGCATGACAGAACGCCGGGGGGATATCAGGAGCTTATTTCTATAGATAACAGTTTTTTTGAAGTTGATTTTGAAATTCAGAAAATGTTTGAAGGTGACTAATGAAACGCCTTCTGATTGATACGCATGTTTTTATTTGGTGGCTGACTGACGATCCTGCGTTGGGGCAAATGAGCCGTAGCGTTATTTCCCGTGGTAGTAATGTCGTTTATGTCAGTGCTGTAACACCTTGGGAAATATCAATTAAGCGTTCTATTAATAAGCTACATTTTGAAGCTGATATTGATGAGGCTATGGAGAAAAATCGATTTTACCCTCTGTCCATAACCCACGCACATGCTGAACAGGCAGGAGAACTACCCAGATATCACGGGGATCCATTTGATAGGATGCTTATAGCTCAGTCTCAGATGGAAGGATTGATCCTCGTGTCTGCTGATACTGTATTTAGTCAGTACGGTATACGCCTTATGAATGCCAGAACATAATCTATCTACACTCATTCAAACGCCGGTGATCCGGCGTTATTTTTGACGGAAACTTCAATTCAATACACTGATTAAAAAAGAAAATATTAATCCCTCTTTGTACCTCCTTTCACACACCGCCAATCGAATGATTTCCCTCATCTAATCCGCCAATATATGCCCACACCTTAACAGGAGAGAACGCTAATATGGCACAAGATTATCATCACGGAGTCCGTGTACAGGAAATTAACGAAGGTACTCGTACCATTACTACCGTTAGCACTGCTATCGTCGGTATGGTTTGTACTGGCCCTGACGCAGACGCAAAAACATTTCCATTAAATACTCCGGTTCTGCTTACTGACGTTATGAGCGCCAGTGGCAAAGCCGGGCAAAAAGGCACTTTGTCCGCATCACTAAAAGCAATCGCTGCTCAGGCTCTGCCTGTGACTGTAGTTGTTCGTGTGGAAGAGGGCGAATCTGAAGAAGCAACTATTTCTAACATTATCGGTGGTGTTACCGAAGCTGGTAAGAAAACCGGTATGCAGGCACTGTTGGCGGCACAAAGCCAGCTCGGTGTTAAACCACGTATTCTGGGTGTCCCGGGTCTGGATTCAAAAGCAGTGGCTGCTGAACTGGCAAGCGTTGCCCAGAAACTGAAAGCAATGGCGTATGTCAGCGCTTATGGCTGCAAAAATATCTCTGAAGTTATCAAATATCGTGACAACTTCAATCAACGTGAATTGATGCTGATTTGGCCTGACTTCCTGAGCTGGGATACTGTTACTAACAGCGAATCTATCGCGTTTGCAACTGCTCGTGCTTTGGGTCTGCGCGCCAAAATTGACGAAGAAACCGGCTGGCATAAAACCCTGTCCAACGTGGGCGTTAACGGTGTGACTGGTTTGTCTGCTGATGTCTTCTGGGATCTGCAAGATACTGCGACTGACGCTGATCTGCTGAACAAAAGTGGTGTTACTACCCTGATCCGCAAAAACGGTTTCCGTTTCTGGGGTTCCCGTACTTGTGCGGATGATCCATTGTTCCAGTTCGAAAGCTATACCCGCACCGCGCAGGTTCTGGCTGACACCATGGCTGATGCACACATGTGGGCAATCGACAAACCACTGACTCCATCACTGGTACGCGACATTATTGAAGGCATCAATGCTAAGTTCCGCGAACTGAAAGCGGGTGGTTACATCATTGATGGTCGTTGCTGGTATGACGACAAAATCAACGATAAAGACACTCTGAAAGCAGGCAAATTGACCATCGACTACGACTATACACCTGTACCGCCACTGGAAAACATGATGTTACGCCAGCGTATTACAGATAGTTACCTGATGGATTTCGCGAAAAGTATCAATAAATAAGGGGCTAACTGATGGCATTACCTCGCAAACTTAAGTACCTGAACTTGTTCAACGATGGCAACAACTATCAGGGTATCGTGGAAGAACTGACGCTTCCTAAACTGAGCCGAAAACTGGAAGCTTACCGTGGTGCCGGTATGAACGGTAGCGCAATGGTAGATCTGGGTCTGGATGAAGGCGCATTGGATGCTGAATTCACTCTGGGTGGGATCGAATCTCAGCTGTACAAACAGTGGGGCATCGCTCAAGTGGATGGTGTCATGCTGCGCTTTGCTGGCTCTTTTGAGCGCGAAGATACAGGTGATGTGGTTGCAGTTGAAGTTGTGATGCGTGGCCGCTTCCAGGAGTTCGATCACGGTACTTATAAACAAGGCGACAACACACAAACCAAAATTACCGCTAAAAACACTTACTTCAAACTGACCTGGGATGGCGAGGAACTGATTGAAATCGATACCGTCAACATGGTTGAAAAAGTGGGCGGAGAAGATCGTCTGGCACAGCATCGCCGCGCTATCGGTCTGTTCTAATCGCTCTTTTGATTAATAAATTTTAAAACTTATTCCCTGTCTCACCCAGCATATTTTCGGCTGAGGCAGGTTTTTACTCGGATAAACAAGGTTGAATTATGACTGAAGCACTGAAAACTCAAAATGAAGATCTGCGCACAATCGAACTGGAAACTCCACTGGCGCGAGGCAACGGAAAAATCACGGAAGTGACGGTACGTAAACCTACCAGTGGTGCGCTGCGCGGTGCTCGTTTACAGGCACTGCTGGAAATGGATGTGGACTCTATGTTGCTGATTCTGCCACGTGTCACCACACCTGCATTGACCAAGAATGACCTGATGATGATGTCACCCGGTGATCTGATTAATCTCAGTGTGGAGGTGGTCAATTTTTTGTTGCCGAAGTCGGTCAAGTCCGATTCCCAGAACGATTAACCGTTGATGAACTGGTGGCAGATATTGCCACCGTTTTTCACTGGAGACCGGCAGATACAGATGAAATGTCACTGTCGGAATTATTGGACTGGCGACATCGGGCCATTTTAAGAAGTGGTGCAGAAAATGAGTAATGTACAGTCACAGCTTGATAAGGTATTAAGTACCGTTAGTAAGCTGACCAGTTCTTTTAAATCTGTTCAACAACAGCAAAAAAAGCTGGTTGGTTCAGTAGATAAAATTTATAACCAGTTTAAAAAGCTTAATAAGACTGTCGAAGGGTTAAAACCAGTTGTTGGTTATGCGCAGGAAACTGCGCGTATGCGCGCCGATCTTAAAGCTTATAATCAAACAATTAAGCAATCTTTCTCTGCGCGGCAGAGTTCCTCAAAGGTGACACAAGTCAGTGCCGCCAGCCAGTCAGTAAATATTACCCAAATAACTCAAAGCGTCAGACAGGAAAATTCATCTGGTAAAAAAAATGAATTGAATGTTGGTGTAACGGGTAATATGACTAACAATTTTAAATTGTTAGATAAATTGGTCATTAATATTAATCCTCAAATAACAATTTTATTTGGCATGCTGAATAAGATTAATGGGGTTTTGAATTTAACGGCTGGTTTTGTAAATATTACATTCCAAACAATTATAAATAAAATACAAATATTCAGCAATGTAGGTATAAGGGCATTTGATTCCTTAAGAATCAGTCTAAATATATTTACATTGTTGGGAATTCAGGCATTTGTTGATTTAAGAACCAATCTAAACTTTTTTGTGCAGCTCGGCGTTAGAGCTTTTGTCGCGCTCAGGGCAAGTTTAAGTATTTTTGTCCAATTGGGTCTTCAGGCTTTTGCTGATTTAAGAGCCAGCCTAAACTTTTTTGTTCAGCTGGGTGTTCGGGCTTTTATTGCGCTCAGGGCAAGTTTAAGTATTTTCATCCAACTGGGCCTTCAGGCTTTTACTGAATTAAGAGCAAGTTTGAACTTTTTTGTGCAACTAGGTATTCGGGCTTTTGTAGAACTAAGAGCAGGCCTGAACTTTTTTATGCAGTTGGGAATTAATGCTTTTGTTGAGCTAAAGGCCAATCTGAATATTTTTGCCCAATTTGGGATTCAGATTTTTGTTGATCTGAGAGTTAGTCTGAACAAATTTGCAGAATTAGGGCGTCAGGCACTGGATACATTAAAGTCCAGTTTGAACACTTTTGCACAGTTAGGTATTAAGGCGTTGGATACATTGAAATCCAGCCTGAATAGATTTGCAGAATTAGGTAGTCAGGCACTGGATACATTGAAATCTAGTTTAAATGCTTTTGTGCAGCTAGGGATACAGGCGCTGAATAAATTAACACATCCTTTAGATGTATTTGTCCAGTTGGGACTTAGTGCTTTTGAAGAATTAAAATCCAGTCTGAATTTCTTTGCTCAATTAGGTATTCAAGCACTGGATAGATTGAAATCCACATTGGAAGCATTTGTCCAGTTAGGATTGAATGCTTTTAATGAGTTAAAATCTCGCCTGAATTTCTTTGCTCAATTAGGTATTCAAGCACTGGATAGATTGAAATCCACACTGGAAGCATTTTTTCAGTTGGGACTTAGTGCTTTTGAGGAATTAAAAGCCAGCCTGAATTTCTTTGCTCAATTAGGTGTTCAGGCACTGGATAAATTGAAATCTACGTTGGATGCATTTGTTCAACTGGGAATTCAGGCTCTGAATAAATTAACGGCACCGTTGGATATATTTGCTCAATTAGGAACTCAGGCACTGGATAAATTGAAATCTACGTTGGATGCATTTGTTCAATTGGGAATTCAGGCTCTAAATAAATTAACGGCACCGTTGGATATATTTGCTCAATTAGGAACTCAGGCACTGGATAAATTAAAATCCACGCTGGATGCATTTGTCCAATTGGGAGTTCAGGCTCTGAATAAATTAACTTCTCCTTTGGATGTATTTGCCAAATTAGGTATACAGGCTCTGGAAGAATTAAAAGCCAGCCTGAATTTCTTTGCTCAATTAGGGATTCAGGCCCTGGATAAGTTGAAAGCTAGTCTGGATATTTTTACTCAAATAGGAGTTCAGGGGCTGGAAGAATTAAGAGCCAACTTGAATAGATTTGCTCAGGTCGGTATTCAGGCTATGGAGAATTTAAGAGATGGCTTAAAAGCATTTGCACAATTCGGAACTGAGGCTTTGGAAGCACTAAGAGCTGCCATGGATTTCTTTGGTAAAACCGGGGATAAAGTTTTTGGCTCACTAAATAATGGTGCTGATTTGCTATCTAACAAAGGAAATAAAGATTCTTTTGGAAAACAGAGAAGGGGCTTAGGGGCATTAGGGAATATTGGGCAAAAAGTTTTCGGAGTTTTGGGAAACGGCATAAATGTTCTGGCGAGTGTCGGTGTAAAAGGATTGTCTTTTTTAAGTAATGCTTTTAGCACATTAGGTAAGGTAATGATGTTTCTTGGCCGGGCTATGATGGCAAACCCAATTCTTGCCATTATTGGTGTCATCGCAATGGCTGCTATTTATATTTGGCAGAATTGGGAGTCACTGGGACCGAAATTTATGGCCTTATGGGATAGCGTGAAAAATATCTTCAGTGGTGCCTGGGAGGGAATTAAAAACCTTGTCAGCATAGCATGGGAAGGTATTAAGAGCTTTTTCATGGATGGTGGCTTAATTGGCATTATCTACAATAACTGGGACACGATTAAACAAAGTGCTTCGGAAGCCTGGGAATGGGTTAAGTCCACAATTAGTGGTGCTTGGGAGTCAGTTAAACAGAATACATCTGAAATCTGGGAAAGTGTCAAAAAATCAATCTCAGATAAATGGGATGAAATTGTTGCCGATATTCAGGCTATTCCAGAGAAATTAAAAACTGCCGGTTCGGATATGATCGATAATCTGTTGACTGGTATTCAGGAAAAATGGGAAGCACTGAAAGGTAAGATTTCTGCTATTACTGACGTCTTCACATCATGGTGGAAAGGCGATGAGAAAAAGGAAGTTGCACTAAAGAAAACAGAGGAAATTACTAAAAACGAAACAGCTCAGCAGGTTAAACAAGTACAGCCGCCCCTATACGATAAAGGTGGCTATGTCCCTGTTGGAAAAACAGCCATTGTTGGCGAACGTGGTCCTGAACTTGTCAGTGGTGGGGCAAGTGTTACTAGTCGTTTAGATACGGCGAAGTATGCAGCCGTGGGAGTTGCCATCAGCGCGATGTCATTACCTGTTGCAGCGCAGAACGCACCGTTACATGCACAAAGTCTGCCTGCTCATGCCTATGAGGAAGTTCAGGCAAAACAAATGCGGAGCCAGCCGCAGCAACAAGCTAGCGCCGCGCCGCAATACAACATTTATGTCTATGGCTCTCAGGGACAGTCCGCGCAGGATATCGCCCGAATGGTCAGACAGGAACTGGAACAACGGGAACGTATGCAGCAAGCCCGTATGCGTAGCTCACTTTCTGACAGAGGAGAAGGTTTCTTATGATGGCTGCACTTGGTTTATTTGTTTTTATGCTGAAAACCACTCCGTACCAAAGTTTCCAGCATAAACAAAGCTGGAGACATGCCTTCAATAGCCGTGTGGGAGCACGGCCTGCATGGCAGTTTGTTGGTTCAGATAACGATACCATCACGTTATCAGGAGAGTTATATCCTGAATTGACTGGCGGTTCGCTTTCACTGACGGCACTAACGTTAATGGCCGATAGCGGTAAAGCCTGGTCTTTTATTGATGGTAGTGGTTCGATTTATGGCATGTTCGTTATCGAAAGTATTGATGAAACAAAAACGGAATTTATGTCTGGTGGCGCGCCTCGTAAAATCAGCTTCACACTGACTTTACGACGAGTGGATAACAATCTTTCAGAGATATTGGGGGATTTACAGGAACAGCTATCTGATATTAAAGGTAAGCTCCCTAAGTCATGGAAAGAGATAACTGATATTACGGATAAGCTACCTAAATCGTGGAATGAGCTTTCTGAATTTAAGGATGAGATCATGGGTAAAGGTAAGGGAGTTCTCTCATGATAGATTTTAATCAATGGGTGCCAAGTACCGATTCAGTTCCGCGGTTTGACTTGGTTACTGGTAAAGATGGAATGCCTGCTTTTCGGTTGGAAGCCAATAAACAGGATATCACCAACAATATTCGGTCGCGTTTAATGTCGTTAACCTTGACGGATAACCGTGGTTCAGAATCGGATCAGCTTGATATTGAATTAGATGATGCGGACGGAAATCTTATATTTCCTTTACGGGGCGATATTCTGACATTGGAATTGGGGTGGCATGGACACCCCTTGACCCCAAAAGGAAAGTTTGTTGTTGATGAAATTGAACATTCAGGCGCTCCTGATCGTTTGACCATCCGCGCTCGTAGTGCAGATTTTCGTGGTGATCTGAACGCTAAGCGTGAAGTCTCTTATCATAAAATCACATTAGAAAGTCTCGTGAGTACGATTGCTATGAGAAACCAACTGACATTTAAGATCAGTAATGAATTGAAAGGAATCTCTATGCATATTGACCAGACTAACGAATCTGATATCAGCTTATTAACACGGATAGCTAAGCAGGAAGGGGCGATTGCGTCAGTTAAAAATGGCGAATTATTGTTTATCTGTCAGGGAAAGAACAAGACATCCAGTGGTACAGCTATTGAGCCTGTTGTAATTACACGTGAATCAGGGGATAGCCATCGTTTTTCGTTGTCTGATCGTGAAGCCTACACTGGAGTAAAAGCTCAATGGTTGGATACAAAAACAGCGTCTAAACAAACAGTAACCTATAAACGAGATGTGACGAAAAAAAGCACCGTTGAAGTATCTGTTCACTATGAAAGTAGCAAAACTCAATCGGCAACTAAAAAAAATCAGACATCTTTTACACCTGATTTGTCGAACCATAAAAATGAGCAAAAACTGAAGAAGGGGAAAGATAACAAACCGGGTTCCATTGATTTATCTAAAAAAAATCCTAAATCGAAAGAAGAGAAAAAATCTCCTTATGATAAAACCCGTCATAAGGGAGAAAATAGACATAATAAAAATACCGGTAAAACTGGAAAGCGTTCCTATGAGGAACAGCGAAAATCAGTGAAAGAGTCCCATCAAACAACAACGGCCAAACAGGAGGCGAAAGGATATTTACAGGGTTCTCCGGAGAATATACTGACCTTATCGCGGATATATCAGAATAAAGAGGATGCTGAACGTGCAGCCAAAGCTGCATGGGACAAAATCCAACGTGGGGTAGCTGAATTTTCTATCACTTTGGCTAAAGGGCGTGCTGATATCTATCCTGAGAAACCAGTTCATATTAAAGGGTTTAAGCCTCAGATAAACGATACTGACTGGACAATCGTAAAAGTCACTCATAACCTTAATGACAGCGGGTTCACTACGTCACTGGATCTTGAGGTTAAACTTGATGAGGTCGAAATTAAACCAGAAGCGAAAGATCCCAAAATAAACACTTGATCTCGATATGAGATCTTTGATATATTGTTCACCAGACAAGATGGTGTTATTTCAAGACTGTTATCCCAAGAACAATGCTTTCAAGAAAGGTGAACAATTATGATTAAGTGTCCTCTTTGTAATCAATCAGCACATACCCGTAGTAGCTTTGAGCATTCAAGCCAAACAAAAGAGCGCTATAACCAATGCCAGAATATCAATTGTGGGGCAACGTTCGTCAGCCATGAAACGTTTGTGCGCTTTATTTCTAAGCCAGGCGATGTTGAAAGTGTTACGCCGCATCCGAGGGCAAAAACTAAGAGACAACCTCGCCAGAAAGCTGCGCCACAAGCTGTTGTCACCCAATAAATAATAAAAAACCTTGCTCCAGTTTTTGCCACCTTTGATGGTGGCTTTTTTTATGGATATTGATAATTAAAGGTTCTCTTATTGAGAACCTTATGGCTGGGGCACAACAAAAACCTATCTCTTCATGAGACGCCCGCTTTTCAGCGTAGCAGGCGTCAGTCTATGGCAGGATTACTTCTGAGATTCCGCCTGTAAAATCCTTTGCATCTCATCCTTTATATGGAGTTTTTCTTTTTTTAATCGCATGACTTTTTCGTTATAGCCAGCCCCATTCGGGCCTTCAAGCTGCGATATTTCATGGTCAAGACGGTTATGTTTTTCAAACAAGGATTGGAAACGAGGGTGGGAGTCTTTCAGGTTGGATACTAAATCACGATCTTCTGCAAATTCTGGAAACATGGGACCTCCAATTACGAAGTTTACTACCACACTATGAGTGTAGCAGCCCATTGTAATACCAGATTTGAGAGATATCACATAAAAAATATTTTATAAAAATGGTGTATCTCTATGATTGTTAATGTAAATTTATTCTCCACTGAAGGAGGTGTTATTTCCTTTTAAAATAATAGTGGTAAAAATCAGTACCTTGCCAAAAAAGCATAATTTATTACTGAATTTTCGCTGTTATGATTCTCTTGCGTTGTTAAACATACCAAGAGGTGAAAAAATGAAAAAGTATCTACTTGCTTTAGCTGCTATGAGCGTTTCTGTTTATGCCCAGGCTGATAAAACTAATGATCTGGCTTCATTCCCTGAACCTTCAGAGGGCATGGTTCGCAGTGTAATTACGCTAACACCTGAAAAGGACGAAAATAATTACATGGTCGAATTGATGATTGGAAAAAGTATGATGGTAGATTGCAATCATCACTGGTTTGGTGGAAATCTTGAAACCAAAAATATCGATGGTTGGGGATATAATTATTATGAATTGGATAAAGTAGCTGGCCCAATGTCAACAAAAATGGCCTGTGCAGATCAGAAAAAAACCATGAAGTTCGTGACAGTGAATTTAGATAAGGATGCATTTATACGTTATAACAGTAAATTACCAATCGTAGTATATACACCGAAAACGATAAAAGTTAAATATCGTATTTGGCAGGCATCAGATAAGGTTAATGCATCAGTAGAGAAATAAATTACTAATTAAGTAACTCAACAACCTGAGTTTAATATCAGTAAACTCAGGTTGTTATGTTGATTAAATAAATACATCTTTGCTAATTATTGAAATCACTACTCTCCGTATTTTCTTGTCATCTATTTTCTGCTGATGAATCCTTGCACATATTTAAAAATACTAACTAAACTTTGTTTGGATTCTTTTGCATTCATGCAGGTATCTTTGAGGAATCATATAATGTTTAAAAAATTATCGGCAGAGTTCTTAGGAACTTTTTGGTTAGTGTTCGGAGGGTGTGGAAGTGCTGTTTTAGCTGCGGCATTCCCACTGCTTGGGATTGGTTTTGTGGGAGTATCACTGGCTTTTGGTTTAACAGTTGTGACTATGGCATATGCTGTCGGTCATATCTCAGGAGGACATTTTAATCCGGCTGTCACATTAGGTCTATTTGTTGGTGGGCGTATTCCAGCCAAAGATGTCATTCCTTATATTATTGTTCAGGTGGTTGGTGGAATTGCCGCCGCAGCGGTATTGTATTTAATAGCCAGTAGTCAGAGTGATTTTGATGCAACGGAAAGTGGTTTTGCTTCCAATGGTTATGGGGAACATTCTCCCGGAGGGTTTTCATTACAATCTGCCATTATCATTGAGTTGGTATTAAGCGCATTTTTTCTGATTGTGATTTTTGGAGTAACAGATAAAAATGCATCAATTAAATTTGCGCCATTGGCGATTGGTTTAGCGTTAACTCTGATTCACCTAATTAGTATACCTGTAACAAATACATCGGTTAACCCTGCAAGAAGTACAGGAGTGGCTATTTTTCAAGGAACCTGGGCGATAGAACAGTTATGGTTATTCTGGCTGACTCCCTTGATTGGTGGAATTATTGGAGGCTTGATATATAGATGGTTATTACAAAAAAATGAATAAATGATAAATGTTGTTCTGTTATTAAATGCCATGCGATAGTATGGCATTTTTCCATGTAGAGTAAAGAGTATTAATTCGCTCTTATAGAGTAAATGTTTAAGAATGTTATGGTAGCATCTATAAAGATATTAATATGAAAATTTAATTAGAGTTAAAGTTGGTTATAAATTTTTATCTATGATAAAGAACTTATCTATATGAATAAATACCTCAAGAAGTTAAGAAATAAATTTTTCTACCATATATGTGATTTATTCCCTGAGTTTGTTACAAAGTCAATTTATAAAGAGAGATTAAATAAAAATCTTAATCTGATAACTCCCGTTACATTTAATGAAAAATTACAATGGTTAAAATTAAATACATATAAGAACAATAAGTTAGTGACTCAGTGTTCTGATAAATTTTCTGTTAGAGGTTATGTAAAAGATAGAGGGTGTGAAGAAATACTAATATCCCTTTATGGCTCTTGGGATAAAGCCAGCGATATCGATTGGGATAATCTTCCTGATAAATTTGTTATGAAGTGCAATCATGGTGCATGTTATAACATCATATGCAGAGATAAAAAAAACCTTAATATTGTTGATGAAGTCAAAAAATTAAACCACTGGATGAGGGAAGATTATTGGCGTAAGTCTGTGGAAATGGTATATAAAAATATATCTAAGAAAATCATATGTGAAAAATTCATTGAAACAAAAGATGGGTTATTACCTTACGATTACAAAATATTTTGTTTCAATGGAAAAGCTGAGTTTGTCATGGTATGTGCTGATAGGGAATCAGGAAAGCAAAAATTTTATTTTATGAATAGAAATTGGGAGTTATTACCTTATGGTATGGATTATATGGATATTAATCTTGATTGCCTGATAAAGCCAGAAAACTTTGAAAAATTATTTTACTATGCTGAAAAATTGGCACAGCCATTTCCATTTGTCAGAGTTGATTTATATCTAAATGATAAAATAATAAATTTTGGTGAGTTGACTTTTATTCACTCTGCGGGCATGGATAATGAGTTAAATAGTAAAGAAAATAAAAATATAGATAAAAATATTGGCGCTCTTATTGAATTGGATTTTAATAATAGAAGTTGAATTAAAAGTAATGAATTAATATAAGGGTTTGTTTCATGAATAAAGATGTTCCTAAAATTTCTGTAATAATGTCCGTTTTCAATGGTTGTGAATTTTTGTCTGAAGCCGTAGAATCAATTCTCAGTCAGTCGTTTTATGATTATGAATTTATCATAGTTAATGATGCCTCAACGGATAATACAGATCAGGTACTCTTTGAGCTTCAGAAGAGAGATAGCAGAATAAAAATTATCACGAATGCCTATAATATGGGCCTTGCTAAATCTTTGAATATGGCTATATCTCTCTCCAGAGGGGAGTTTATAGCCAGAATGGATGCTGATGATTATTCATATCCAGATAGACTCAAAAAGCAATATGAGTTTATGGTTGAGAATACTGATATTATTGTGTGTGGTACATCTATGAGTATCCATGAAGAACCGGGTAATAATAAAATTCCACCTTTAAGTCATGAAGAAATAATATCCCGCATTGCATTTGACTGTCCTTTCTATCACCCTACTGTAATGATAAGAAAAGAGGCTTTTCTGAAGCTAGGGGCTTCTTATCCTGAAAATTATAAAAAAGCACAAGATTATGGATTATGGGTAAGTTTATTTTTATTAACAATTGGTGAAGGTTATAGGTTTATTAATCTTCCTGATGTTTTATTAAAATACAGAGTGCATCCTGAGAAGGTAAGGGACGATTATTATAATGAGCAGTTGCTTTATTCAGCTGAATCTCAATTTAAATTAATGTCTTATTTAGGTATCAAAGTGGACTTTAATAGTTTAGCAAAAATAAATTTGAGAAATAAGCTATCAGGTTATGAAATTATTAAACTAAATAAAATATTGAAACAAATAGCAATGGGAATAATGTTGTTGTTGGCTCAGAAAGATAGGGAGTATGTTCATGATATATTAATAGCCAAGCAATATAAACTGTATTCTAGGTCTAAGATAAGTAATTTATTGGGAGTCTTATTAAAAATTTATTCTAGATTTCTTTACTTCTCTAATAGAAAAAAGATAAGGTTATTCTTATAACTTTATTCAGTTAAAATAATAAATCTAAATCAGATAATATAGATTATTGAAGTATGCAAAAAATATAATAGGGCATTGGTTGTATATCGAGGTCGATATGGTACCTATACTATCCATCATTATTACGGCACATAATTTCGAGAATTTCATTAACAATTGCTTGATAAGTATAAAAAGGTGTATTGATGTTAATGAAAATCGTGCAATTGAAATTATATTAATTGATGATAAATCTAATGATAAAACATCTAAAGTTATGATGGATTTTGCAAACTCAGAAAATAATAATGCTAAATATTTTAGAACAGAGTTTGGTAATATTGGTAAGGTAAGGAATTTTTCCATTCTGAATAGCTTTGGTAAATATATAACCTTCATAGATGGTGATGATGTAATTCCTTTATTCGACCTTGATACGGTATTGGATTTTTTAGTTTCTAACGAAGTTGATATTCTTATATCAAAAATTAATGATGTCTATAAAGATTCTGATTATATTGCCCAATCTAACTTTATCCTACCATTAAAATTAACACAAAATGAAGCTGTTAGAGAATTTTTGAAGCATAAAAAATTTCAGGCTCATTTGTGTGGGAAGTTTTTTAATAGAAGGCTATTTGATTGTATAAAAATACCTGAAGTTGTTTGTTATGAAGATGCACTTATCTTTCCTGATATCTTAGTGATAAGTAAAGATATCTTTATAACAAAATCTGTTTTTTATAACTATATAAAACGGATTGGTAGTTTATCAAATGACATTAATCCTGATAAAGCCAATATTATGGCTGATGCGATTATACATATGAATAATGTCTTTGGTGAAAAATATAAAAACATTATTACTACTCATGCTGTAGAGCATCTTTTAAAAAATAAAAGATTGTTATCAGGTGAAAGAATGAATTATTTAAAATACATGATAAAATCAGTAAATAAAATTTCATATTTTTTGGATCCCAGTGTAAGATTCAGTTTCAAGAGAAAAATATTAAAGCTGTAATTTGATACACTTAAAGGGGAATAATATGAAGCAAGCTATGCAATGGAAACGTGAAGATTATTGGATTACAACAGATAAAAGTAATATTGATGTCAATTTTGTGCATAATAACCTTACCCAATTATTTTGGGCTAGAGGAATTGAATTTGAAAAAGTTAAAACTGCGGTAGAAAATAGTTTATGCTTTTTATTATCCCATCAAGATAAAAAAATCGGATTCGCTAGGCTAATAACTGATTTTTCTACGTTTTCTTATGTTGTAGATGTATTTATTATTGATGAGTATCAAAAGAAAGGATTAGGGCGCTGGTTAATGGAGTGTGTTTTACAGCATCCAGCCGTTACCGATGTAGATCATGTCACACTGGTAACGTCTTCAGCAAGCTGGCTTTATAAGAAACTGGGATTTAAACCTGTTACAGAGCAAGATTTCGTCTGGACACTAGAGAAAAAGCAAAAGTAGTCACTTTATTTAATCCAATTTGCTAATTCCAGGACTCAATTTTTTCGGATTGCATATTACCTGTGAGCGTATTTTTATAGCCTGATTTTGATCAGGCTTTTTTAGATTTCATTTTTTTAATGTCAGAGAATAAAGTCAGTAATCCTATGAAAGCCATACTGCAACCTGCCCATAATGGTGCTTTTAATCCCCAACCTAAACTAATGAATAATCCACCTAACGAAGCACCAATGACAACGCCAAGTGTAATGACAGAGGTATGAATAGTATTCACAAATGGGCGACCGTTAGCTGTTCTCATTACCCGTGTAACCATAGCTGGATTCATTGTGACACCAACTAAGCCAATTCCTATTAATGAAAATGTGGCGAGTAATTTGTTTTCAGCAAAAGTCCCAAATAGCATGAGAAATAAGGTTAATAGTGTTAAGCCAGCTACTAGAATGATGATCGTATAACGTTCAGCTAATTTTCCAACAATGATATTACCTATTATTGTAGCAATACCATAGAGGATAAGCAGGCTGGCAATTGTTTCTTCTTGATAACCTGTCACGTCTTTTAATATGGGGGTGAAGTAAGTAAAGGCGGCAAAAGTAGCACCAATAATCAGCAAACTGGTGGAAAAAGCTCGCCATAATTCTGGATTGTTAAGAGTATGAAATTCAGCCCGTAAACTGATTGAAGATTGTTTTGGAATAAACGGAAGCCAGAATAAGCTAATGATCCCGGCAACAGTAGCGAGGGCAGTGGTTGTCCAAAAGCTGATCCTCCAGCCAATATATGTACCTATCAGGTTCGCTATTGGTAATCCTAATATAGTTCCTATCATAATACCGGAGAGAACAATAGAGATTGCCCACCCTCGCTGCTGCTCTGACACAATTTCTGCGCAAATAGATACAGACATACCAAAAAAGGCACCAGAAACAGCTCCGGTTATTACTCGAGCAATTGCCAGAACGGTATAAGAATCAGCTAATGCTCCAAGTATTTCGCCGATAATAAAAATCAAATAAAGGGTAAGTAATGCAGTTTTAGGAGGCGTTTTTAATAACCCCAGTGTAAGTAACGGACCACCAAAAGTCATTGCCAAAGCATATAGAGAGACCAGATAACCAATTTCAGAAATAGAAACGTTTAAGTCATCAGCCATGATTGTCACCATACCTGTGACCTGAAATTCGCTGGTGACCATAGCGAAGACGCCGAATGCCAGTATATAAATAGACAGAGGGATCGTACTTTTAGTTATTGCAGCTGGAATAGCGATATTGCCTTTACATTTTTCCATTTTATCGCCTTGCTTATCGAATGTTTATTTTGTAGTGGTTATTACAAAATTATCTTACTTGCGAAAATTGATCAAGGGATTTATGTTATTCTCACTACATAAATAAAGAAGGTACATATAATGGCATCGCGTGGACGTCCTTTAAGTTTTGATCGTGAGGTTGCGCTTCAACGAGCAATGGAGGTTTTTTGGTCTAAAGGATATGAAGGAACACAACTTGTTGATCTAACCGCGGCAATGAATATCAATCCCCCTAGTTTTTATGCAGCATTTGGCAGTAAAAAACAGGCTTTTTATGCGGCGGTTGATTTATATATTAAAACCATAGGCGCTAAAGCTATGGATAGCCTTAACAATGCAGAAAGTGTAAAGCAAGGGTTGCGGGCTATGTTAGAGGTTTCTGTGGAAGTGGCTACTTCGAATCAGTCAGGTGGATGTTTACTCGTTCTGGGAATAGTCAATAATTTACAAGAAAACGAGGATGCTTATACTTACCTGAAAGAGGTTCGTCAATATACATGGAAGCTAATTCACACACGGATAGCGAAAGCAGTAGCAGATGGTGAATTATCGGGTGAAACAGAGACAGGAAAATTAGCATCTTATTTTTTGGGGATTATGCAGGCCATTTCATTTCAGGCTCGTGATGGAGTTTCCAGAGAAGATCTCATGGGTTTGATTGAGCCTGCAATGGCTGTAATACCCTGATAAATCGCCAACGCCATTACAGGTCACACATATAGCCTGATAAATTGCCAAACAGCCATTGCTATCCTGCTTTCAATTCACTCCAGTGGCTGATAATTTGCCCGACGATGCCGTAATCACGGGCTTCCTCCGGCCCCATCCAGAAATTACGGTCGGTGTCTTTTGCCACTTTATCTATAGGGTGCCCGGTGGCTTCACTGATAAGCTGATTTATACGGCCACGCATTTTTAATATTTCTTTTGTTTCAATTTCGATATCGGTAGCTCTTCCCTGAACGCCACCTAAAGGCTGGTGGATCATAAATCGGGTATTAGGAAGGCAATAACGATGTTCTTTTTTGGCGGCAAGGAAGAGAGTAATACCTGCACTGGCGACCCAGCCAGTACCAATCATAAGAACCTCTGGCTTAATAAATTTGAACATATCATGCAGAGTATCCCCGGATTCGACGTGTCCACCCTGACTGTTAACAAAAACTTTTATAGGGTTATTATTGAATTCCTGTAGTAGAAGAAGCTGAGTTATCACTTTTTCAACCAACTGTTGGTTGATTTCACCGGAGATAATTATAGAACGTGATTGAAAGAGTTTGTCGTGGAAAAGTGGCGTGATGAGATGATTTTTTTCTAGGCTGTTGTCTGTCATTTCTATTCTCACTTAAAAAATATTGTTTTGATGATATTTATTATAGTCGTAAAATCATTTCCATGCATAAATGTAACAATATATATGAATTAATTTTTTTAATTTATTTAATATGGTGGATATTTTGTTTTTGAGTCATTTGTTAATTGTTTTTTATATTTTGTTTTTTATTGTTGTTATTATCTTTCATATGTAACTCATATAATAAAATTAGTTATATGCATTGTGTGTTGATATTTATGTATCATTTGATTTGTTTTTTATGGGATTAATTTCTCTGTTATTTTAAATGATTATAACGCGATTGATTTTTGTTATATCAGTAAGGATTTCAGTAAATATCTAATACAAATATTCCGTAATTAGGATTTATTTGTATTGATGAGAATGTAATAAATTAGGAATTCATTATGGAACACTTTGATATAGAAAAAATATCGGAAAAAATCTTGCATGAATTACTACAATATCGGCGTCGCTTTCCCACATCTGAGTATACAATTGAATACGAAGAACAATACGTTGCCGTGGTTCAGTTACCACGTATTCGTGCATTTGTTAAACAGAGTAAAACAATCCAATGTATTCTACCGGCATTTCCGACGAAATCACCGAATCCTAGGAAAGTACTGGGTACGGTACCTGATATGGCAGAAAAGTTATCATTGATTTTTTTGAACTCTTTATGTCAACGGATTCAGCTTTATTACCCACCGGGAGCAAATATTGTTATTTGTTCTGATGGGCATGTATTTAGTGATTTAATTCGAGTTAATGATGAAACAGTTACTCATTATCAATTAGAGCTTGAAAAGTTATTACATGAGTTGGGAGCAACTAATCTCTCGGTTTTTACTCTGAGTAATGTTGAATTGTTCTCTCAATATACCAATGATTATAATAAATTACGTAATCTTTTGGTTAATAGTTACGCATTTTCTAGTGAAAAAGTGAAATCTATATTAAAAGGAAGTGAAGAAGGAATTCAATTATATAGGGCAATTACTCGTTTTCTTTACGAAGACAGCTTATTACCGGAATATGTTGGGTCTAAAAATGCTTTACAGAAAGATGCACGTCAGCGGGCTATTGGGGTAATTCAACGGAGCTGGGCTTGGGGACATTTACTGGCTGGACTATTCCCCGATGCTATTCGTCTTTCCATTCATCCTCAGCCTATAAACAGTATTAAAATTGGTATCCATATGATGCCTACACGGGATGATTGGCTAACTCCGTGGCATGGCGTTGCTGCCAATATCAACGGTCAGTTTATATTGATGAAAAGTGATGAGGTGAAAAAAATGAAAGGAAAACTGGTAGAAATCCGTGGTATTCCCAGTCATTACGTGATCGATGAGGTTGAGGAAGCAAGTCAAAACCAAACATTTTTGACTGTTGCATCATCGGCGCAGTGAGTTAATTGTTCTGAAAGAAATTCAAAATTATATTTTATCTTGAGAAAAAACATTATGCATATAAGTGAACTTGCTTGTCATACTGAACCTATTACACCTTTTGGAGTGTTAATTACTCCTGGCCGGGAAGGACAGGAAATTACCTCATTACCAGTTAATATGCTACGTGAGTTAGTTCGTAATCATTTGTTGGTTGTATTGCGAGGCTTTTCTTCTGGTTTTACCGACCCCAAAAAATTAACTGAATATTCCCAGAATTGGGGAGAAATCATGATGTGGCCTTTTGGCGCGGTATTGGATGTAATGGAGCAAGCTGAGCCTTCTGATCATGTATTAGATAGAACTGAAATACCACTGCACTGGGATGGTATGTACAGGCAAACTATTCCGGAATTTCAGATATTCCATTGTGTTTCTGCTCCAGCTGTCACTCAGGGAGGGCGTACAACATTTGTAAATACTGAGCAGTTAATTATTGATGCTAATGAACATGAGCGTCATATCTGGGGAAAAATCATGGTTACTTATCGCACAAGTCGTGTGACGCACTATGGTGGTGAGGTAGTTTCTCCACTGATATGCCTTCATCCCAATGGTCGTAAATGGGTAATGCGTTACAACGAACCTATGGCTGTTGATAGTGAAAAATATTCTGATCATCACTCAGTTAAATTTGAGGGTTTTTCATCAGCGCAACAGAGTGCTTTTGAGAAGGAGTTGAAGGGTAGGCTTTATGCACCATGTTATCTCTATGTTCATCAGTGGCAGACAAATGATGTTTTGATTAGCGATAATTTTACTTTATTACATGGAAGAGAGTCATTTGTTACCCGTTCTTCCCGTCATCTCCAGAGAGTTCATATTCACGGAACACCCATATGTAATAACACCAGTTTTAAGATGGTTGATATTCCATATTTAGATCGTTAGACAAATTAATTGAGGGGATTTTAATTAATGGCACGTATTGTTTTAGCGGCTATTGCAACTCCTGGGCATGTTTTCCCAATCTGTACTATTGCAAGACACTTAATCGGGCAAGGGCATGATGTCACAATATTCAGCGGAGCGCTTTTTCGTCATCAGTCTGAGGCCTTAGGAGCGCGTTTTGTTGCTTTTGATTCAATTGTAGATGTTGATTATCGTAATCTGGAGCAGACATTTCCTGAGCGTGCCTTGCATCCTCCGGGAAATGCTCAGACATCGTTTGCCCTTAAGCAGTTTTTTGCTGCGCCAATTCCCGTACTGTATCCTCAATTGCAACAATTGGTTGAAGATGCTGATTTGCTAATTTCTGATAATACGTTTTATGCCATATTACCACTATTACAGAAACCTGCTAATGAGCGTATCCCTATCATTGTGGTCGGGGTAACACCACTACTATTGTCATCTAAAGATTCTATATTCTGGGGGGCGCGTATACCTCCGGAATTGCTTCCTGTTGATTTGAAGCGAGAACAATTGGTGGACGAGGAAACACGGGAATTAATTATGCAGGTACGGAATGCCTTTAACATCGCTTTGACGGCGGTAAAGTCTCCTTTACTTACACAGGATCATAATGATGTGATTGTGAAACAATCAGATCGTTTTTTACAATTGGCTACTCAGTTGTTTGAGTTTCCACGTGATGATTTGCCTGAATCGCTGGATTTTATTGGTTCGCTGGCAGTTGATGTGCGGGATGATAAAACTCAGCTGAAGTGGTCAGATGAAAGCTTACCACTTGTTATTGTCACACAAGGAACGCTAGCCAATGTTGATTTTACTCAATTAATAATACCGACTTTACAGGCACTATCAGGTTTACCTGTACGGGTTTTGGCTATTACTGCAGGGAGGCCAGTCGAAATGCTAGGTAAATCTATACCAGATAACGTTAGGGTAGTAGAGTATCTTGATTTTGAGTACTGGCTTCCTCGTTCAGTAGTTTTTATCACTAATGGTGGTTACGGTTCTCTCAATGCCGCTATTCGTCATGGTGTCCCTATGGTTGTGGCGGGTACAGGAGATGGTAAGCTGGAGGCTGTTGCTCGTGTCATTTGGGCGCGCTGTGGCATCAGCTTGAATACAGATACCCCGAGTAAACAGCAGATATATCAGGCAGTAACTCGTATCCTCTCCTCAGGAGAATGGTATCAGCAGGCGCAGAGACTTAAGGCTAATTATGCGGCTCATAATGCTTTGGAAACAATTACACACCACGTTAATACATTAATTGCATCGCAGATTTAAATTGCTAAGAGATTTGGAGTTGCAGATCTATTGATCTGCAACTTGAAAAATGAAAATAAGGGGATAGGTAGTTAAGGAGAATACCAAACTTATTCCTTAACCCCTTCTACAGAAATGATTAACTCCACTTCCTGAGATTTTGGCCCTAAGTCGGTTTTAATATTGAAGTCTTTCAATTTAATTTTACCGTTCGCTTCAAATCCGGCGCGATAACCACCCCACGGATCTTTACCTTCTCCCATCAGCTTCGCTTGTAGTGTGACTGGTTTGGTTACACCATTGAGAGTCAGTTCACCAATAACTTTGTACTGTTCACCCACTTTTTCCACTTTGGTTGAGGTAAATTTGGCTTCCGGGTATTTTGCTGTGTTTAAAAAATCAGCACTACGTAAGTGTTTATCACGTTCAGCATGGTTGGTATCTATACTGTCAGTTTTAATGATAACACTAACTTTATCAGTGGTCGGATTTTTGCTATCGAAGGTAAAATTACCATCAAATTTTTTGAAATTACCATAAACCCAGCTCATACCTAAATGCTGAATACGGAACTCAATAAAGGCGTGTTGGCCGGCAGTATCAATTTTATAGTTGGATGCCATTGCTGAGTTTGCACCCATAAATAAAACACCCGCAGTCAGGCCGATTAACGTCTTTTTCAACATAATGATTCTCCAAAATTTATTTTGTGTCTGGCGGGAAACCAAACATTCTTTTTAGCGTACTATCACGATCAATAAAGTGATGTTTTAAAGCAGCAAGCCCATGTAAAAGGGAAAGTACAACAATCAGCCAGGCAAGATATAAGTGGATAATACCTGCGGTATCTGCTTGTACCCCTTGTCTTGCCAGTGTGGCAGGGATTTCAAACCAGCCAAAAACACTGATGGGTTGACCATCAGCGGTGGAAATAAAGTATCCGCTGAATAAAATGCCAAACAGGACGATATAAAGGGTGAGATGAGCCAGTTTTGCACTGATCCGGGTAAGCTGGCTGTAACTGCTCAGAGGTTTTGGCGGGGGAGAAATGAATCGCCAGATAACACGAATGACCATGACGATAAAAACCAAAAAACCAATGCTTTTATGCAATTCAGGTGCACTGTGATACCAGCTATCATAATAGCTTAATGTCACCATCCATAACCCCAGCATGAACATTCCATAAACAGCAAGCGCAATTAACCAGTGGATCAAAACAGAGACATGACCAAATTGTCTGGAAGTGTTTTTTAACAGCATATCGTTTCCTTATTTTTGATCACTTAAAAAAATAAAATCAACTAACACAGGATATAAACATAAATGAAAATCCCAAGCATTATAATAGATGAAAGTTTGGTACGGTTTCTGTGAATTTCAGACAAATAATTTGTTTAAGAATATCAAAATTTATCAATAATGAATTTAATGAGTTCCTTTTCTGATTGGATAAAATAAAATGGAATAAATATATTCATCTTGGATATATAAAGATAAGTTAAATTAATTAAGCGAGATTCCGTATTTATGAATTCGGTTTATTAATTAAAAGTTGTTACTAAGAATATATCATTTGTAATTATTTCTGTTGTGAAGATAATTGCTGTTAATCTATAATATTATTTACTCTTGTGATTAAATAGCCACCAATTCACCAAATGATGGCTGTTTATTATTTAAATCTGTTTTTTTATTTTTTCCCAACTAAGCGACAAATGGTTTCCGTGACCAGATAGCTTTTTTCAAATGCACTAATCGGCAAAAACTCAAAACGAGAATGGAAATTCAATGCTCCGGTAAAGTAATTTGGTGTCAGGATACCTCTTGCAGATAAAGCCGAGCCATCTGTGCCTCCACGCATCGGAATGATATTAGCAGTAATTCCCTGAATTTTGAGTGCTTCAAGAATCAGGTCAATTGCGGTACGGTCGTCACCTAATGAGTCGCTAATATTGCTGTAGACATCTTCGATCTTATAATCTATTTTTGCCCGAGGGTGACGGGCACGGATAAGTTCAATTGACTGAGTAACATAATTTTTACGCTCTTTATAGCTATTGCGGTCAAAATCACGGATGGCCATTTTGATTTTTGCATTATCTGGATTGGCGATTAAGTTCGTAAAATAAAAGTAACCTTCCCGATGTTCAGTATGCTCAGGTGTATCATATTTATCAAAACAGCCGATAAAATCATATGCGACCCTGATTGGGTTTAGTAATACGTTCTTTGCCGACATTGGGTGTGTGGTAATGCCTGTGATTGTAATTTCGACAGAGCCTGCATTGAAGGTTTCATAGATGACTTCCCCCAGTGCACAGCAGTCAATTGTATAAGCAAAATCAACATTGAAACGGGATAAATCCATCAATTTGGAACCACGTAGCCCGATTTCTTCATCAGGAACAAAAGCCACATAGATATCACCACAGTCAAATTCCGCCTGCTGTAATTTATCCATCAGCTCCATGATAACTGTAACCGCAGCTTTGTTATCTGCACCAAGAACACTGGTTCCGTCGCTGAAAATGATTGGCTCACCGATATAAGGGGCGGCTTCTGGGTGTTCACTTGTTTTAAACCAGATATCTTCTTGACTGTTCAGGCATAAATCTTTTCCCTCATAAAGCAAGGTCTGAGGTTTTATTATTGCCGACAACCCGACATCAACGGTATCCAGATGGGCCACAAAACCAATCTTGGGGGCTGATGGTTTATTACCACGACGCACAGCATAAAGAATGGCGTGCTCATCAATATAAATATCAGCGAGGCCATAACCTTCCAGCTCTTTCGCTAATAATTCAGCCAGCTTACGTTGCCCTTCGCTACTCGGTACAATAATGCTGGAGGCATCACTCTGGCTTTCGATAGCTAAATAGCGGTAGAAACGTTGTTCAAGCTGTTGACCTAATTCATTCATTTTTTCTTCCCTCTTGTATTCAATATATGACAACACTATTGTGCAGGGTGCCATGTGTAACCACTGTCGAAACCAATCGGAATATCAAATGCCCAGAACACATAGAGTGTTGCCGTTAAAATAATCAGCAAGCCAATAGTGAATGGGAGCATCATTGAACATAAAGTGCCGATACCCGCATTTTTATAGTATTTCTGGCAATACATGAGAATCAAAGGATAGAACGGGAACATTGGCGTACTGACGTTCATAGCTGAATCACTCACCCGAAAAGCAGCTTGTGTTAATTCAGGAGAAATACCGACGGCCATTAGCATCGGTACAAGTACTGGCGCCATAATTGCCCATTTAGAAGTCGCTGACGTGATCATAATATTAATGATAGCCGTTAATATGATCACACCGAGTACGGTCAGACCGGATGGCATTTCGAGTGTACGTAATAGTTCTGCACCGGATAAGGCTAATAATGTACCCAGATTTGAATGATGAAATGAATACAGAAACTGAGCGGCAAAAAACACAAAAACTATAAATGGGATTAATGACTGCGTGATGTTTTCCATTGATTTAACGACATCACGGCTTGAAGTAAAGGATTTTGTTAAATAGCCATAAACGATACCCGGCACAGCGAAAAACAGGAATAAAAGCGGGACAACTATTTGCATAATAGGGGCTTTAGGACTGGTCATGCTGCCATCCGGTGCCCGCATTGGCGATGTTTCCGGCCATAATAAGGCGATAAGACCTATGCCCAGTAATAATACGGTGGATCCGGCAATTCGAAATGCACGATTTTCTTCAGGTGTAATTTTTTCCAGATCTTTGTCAGTGTCTGTTTCAATATTGGTTGAAACAGGGCAGTTCTTGTTCAACCAGGGTTCCACAATTTTCTCTGTGATGAACCAGCAGATTAAAATGACACCAAATGTGGCACCAAGGCTAAAAAAGTAGTTACAGAGCACATTCACATGGTAACCGGGCGCCATCATCTGAGCCGCATCCTGTGTAAAGCTCTGCATAATCGGATCAATGATAGAAGGCGTATAGCTTGCAGTGAAACCACCAGCAAGGCCGGCAAATGCGGTAGCAATACCCGCAAGAGGATGTCTGCCACAGGCATAAAACATCATGGCGGAAACCGGCATTAAGATAACATAAGCTGAATCCGACGCCAGATGTGAAACAATACCGACAAAAGCAACGGTTGGAGTCAGCATTTTGGGGGTAATAAAAGAAAGCATTTTTTTCAATGCTGTTTTTATAAAACCACTACTTTCTGCAATCCCAATTCCCAGCGTTGAAACGATTGTAATTCCGAATGGCGGGAAATTAATAAAATTTTTCACTGCCCCTGTCACGAATAATATAATTTCTTCATATTGGAAAAGATTAACGATAGCTATTTTCTCTTTCGAGACGGGGTGATAATAATTAAAATTTACGAAAGAAAGTAAAAACGATAAAAGCCAACAGATTATCAGGGCATACACAAATAGCATTGTTACGCCCGGCATAACATTACCTATACGCTCGACACGGTTTAAAAACCCTTTTTTTTCGGGATAAACATTTGTTGTCATATTTGCAATTTACTCAAGTTATTAGAATAATACGAACACACCGCAGTTAAGTATTTATTAAAAGAATATCACCTTTTTATTAATTTTTTTCCGCATCTTCAATAGATCTGTTGTCTAAAATATCTAAGGATTTGGATAAAAAAACTATAGGATCTATTCGACTGATGTCAATATAAAAAGTCAGTTTGATATATATGTTTACTCCGGTAGAAAAAAACTATAATGTTCTCGTGTGTCAATATTCACCATCATACCCAATATATTTTGAATGGTAGTCAGTAAAGCGACATATTCAAATATAAAGGGATTAACAGAGAGAAATACGATGTATACATTATGGATAGCTAATAAAAATTACTCTTCCTGGTCGTTGCGTCCTTGGATCTTGCTCAAAGCTCTGGATATTCCTTTCAACGAGCAATTAAGTTACTTTGAAAATGGTAAAAGTAGCCATGAGAAATTTAAGGCATTCTCACCAACGGGTCTTGTTCCTTGTCTGGTAGATGGTGATATTACAGTTTGGGATACACTGGCTATTACTGAATATGTTGCAGAGGAACATGCTCAGGTATGGCCAGAAGATCGTACTGCCAGAGCGTGGGCAAGAAGTGCAGCAGCAGAAATGCACTCTGGTTTTACTGCATTACGCCAGATTTGTTCCATGAATTGCACAAAAACAATTGAATTAACCGGAATATCCCCTGAATTACAGAGCGATCTTTCTCGGCTTGATGAGCTTTGGTCTGAAGGGCTAAGCAGATTTGGTGGTGAATGGCTGGCAGGAAATTCTTTCACGGCAGTGGATGCATTTTTTGCACCGGTAGCTTTCCGGGCCAGAACTTACGGGTTGAAATTTTCACCTGAGTGTCAGGCATGGATTGATAGGATGCTTAAACACCCGGCGATGGTGGAGTGGTTGGACGCTGCGAAAAAAGAGCCTGAAATAGCGCATTGATATACCGTTTTTTTCTCCGCTAAAAAACAATAAATTAATTGAGGAGCGCAGGAAACGCGCTCTGATTTCAAATATCACGCTGTCATGCAACTTATTAAAAAATAAAAAAAAGCTCCGCATTGGCACGGAGCAGGAATGGGTAAAAGTAGCTGGGAAAATGTAGTACAGTTGTATAGTAATACCCTCCTGCTAAACACCGTTTAAATAGACGCGAGAATGCCGCAATCCGTGAGTATTAATGATGAGAAACTGCATCACGTATTACATCCAGTGACTCTGGGTTTTCTATCAAAGCAATATCACTGGGGTCACGGCCTTCACAAATTGCCTGCATAGTACGACGCAACATTTTCCCTGAGCGGGTTTTGGGTAATTGAGTGACAAAATAAATACGTGCCGGACGCCCGACACTGCCAATCTTTTTATCGACCAAATCCATCAGCGATTTTTCCAATGTTGCAAAGTGGTCAGCACTCTGAATTTCTTTTCCCTCTTTGAGGACGACAAAGGAAATAGCAGCTTGTCCTTTTACATCATCTTTAATACCGATAACGGCAACTTCTGCAACATCTTCATGGCTTGCAATACACTCCTCTATTTCCCGGGTTCCCAGACGATGGCCTGAAACATTAATCACATCATCCGAACGTCCTAAAATAAAGTAGTAGCCCTCACTGTCACGAATACCCCAGTCAAAAGTAGAATAAACCTGTTGATCGAAGTGTTTCCAGTAGGTATTCACAAAACGGCGATTATCACCATAAATGGTCTGGATACACCCCGGAGGTAAGGGGCCTTTGATAACCACCATTCCTTTTTCGTTATCACCACATTCTTGTCCGGTCAGTTCATTAATTAATTTGACGTTAAAACCGTACATCGGGAAGCCGGTGCTACCAAAACGGCCGGGCCTGTCATCCAGTGCTCGTGCAATTGCCATAATTGGCCAGCCAGTTTCAGTTTGCCAGTAATTATCAATCACAGGGACATTAATGGTTTCAGTGATCCAGCGTGCAGTATGTTCGTCGAGTGGCTCACCTGCCAGATAGAGCGTTTCAAGAGAGGAAATATCATATTGAGCAATATTGTCAGTTGGGTATTTTTTCAGGACTCGAATGGCTGTTGGCGCAGAAAACATTCTGGTGACGTGATATTTTTCCACAATCCGCCACCAGACCCCGGCATCCGGTCGGATGGGCAGCCCCTCATACATAACGGTTGCCATTCCGGCAATCAGCGGGGCATAAACAATATAGGAATGTCCTACAATCCAGCCGATATCTGATGTGCAGAAGAATGTTCCTCCGGGCTTACCGCCAAAAATAATACCCATGGATGTTGCCAGCGCAACGGCATAACCACCAACATCCCGTTGCACCCCCTTGGGCGTTCCTGTTGTTCCAGACGTATAGAGCACACAGGAAATTTCATTGGATTCGAGCCATGCTACAGGAATGTCTGCCCCCAAATGAGCCTGCCGTAATGTCGCGAAATCCAGATCCCGGTTTTTGACCCAATTTATCTCACTTAAACCACGGTTTATCATCAATACATGACGTGGTGTATGTGCTGCCAGTTCAATAGCTTCATCTAATAGTGGCTTGTAGGGGATAATTTTTCCTCCCCGCGATCCTGCATCAGCGGAAACGACCAGTACCGGCTCTGCATTATCTAATCGGGTAGCAAGACTATGGGCCGCAAACCCACCAAAAACAACGGAGTGGATAGCACCGATGCGGGCACAGGCAAGCAGGATAAACAGGGCTTCAGCTACCATCGGCATATATACCACGACACGGTCGCCTTTTTTGACACCGAGAGAAAGCATAATCGCGGCTGCCTGATTGACTTCCTGATATAACTCCCGATAGGTGAAGACTTGCTCGGTATTTGTTTCTGTTGAAACCGCAATTAACGCTTTGGCATCAGGCTGGCTTTCCAGCCAGCGATCTAACGCGTTATAGCATAGGTTAGTTTTTCCGCCACAGAACCAGCGGGCAAAAGGAGGATCACTGTGATCCAGCGTTTGTTCAAAAGGATGCTGCCAATGAATCCGTCTGGCTTGTTCTGCCCAGAAATCGCTGGGATCATCAATCGAACGTCGGTAAAAATCTTGAAATGACATAATTTCTCCTAACGAGATATTTTTCCTGACGTAATATTTTCCTGGTGTAATGTAAGAATAGTGGTTCCGTAACCAGAACCACTAAATAAATTGCAGATTAAACACGGTATAAATCAAGGTACTCGTTTACGGGGATGTCTTTTATATCGTTAAGGTCAAGGGAGACTGACAGAATTTTTTGTTGTTGTTCTTCGGTGAAACGCCTTGCCAGATTGGTTCTGAATTTTTCCAGCAATGCGGGAACACCGTCGGCACGGCGGCGTCTGTGCCCGATTGGGAACTCTATTATGACTTCATCAAGCTGGCTGCCATCATTAAAAGTCATAGTCAGGGCATTAGCAATAGAACGTTTTTCTGGGTCATGGTAATCCTGTGTGAAATTAACATCTTCAACACAGATTATTTTTTCCCGCAGAATATCAATGCGCGGATCTCTGGCAACATCATCTTCATAATCCGCCGCAGTAAGACGCCCAAATAGTAATGGAATGGTAACCATATACTGGATGCAGTGATCCCGATCTGCCGGATTATGCAGCGGGCCTTTTTTATCAATGATGCGGATGCAAGCCTGATGGGTGCGAATAGTGATTTGAGCGATATCTTCGACAGTTTTTCCTTGTGCTTTCAGTTGCTGATATAGCTGCATGGCGGCTTCAACCGCAGTCTGAGCATGAAATTCAGCAGGGAAAGAAACTTTGAACAAAATGTTTTCCATCACATAACTGCCATAAGGGCGCTGAAACTGAAATGATTCGCCCTTAAAGAGAACATCATAAAAACCCCAGTTTTTGGCGGTTAATACGGAGGGATAGCCCATTTCACCCTGTTTTGCCATCAGAGCCAGACGAACGGCGCGGGAAGTAGCATCGCCAGCTGCCCAGGATTTACGGGAGCCTGTATTGGGCGAATGGCGATACGTCCGTAAAGACTGGCCATCTACCCACGCGAGTGACACGGCACTTAATATCTGTTCACGATCCAGACCCATCATTTGTGCAACCACAGCGGTTGAAGCAATTTTTACCAAAACAACATGATCCAGACCGACTTTATTGAATGAATTTTCCAGTGCCAGGCAACCCTGAATTTCGTATGCCTTAATCATGGCTGCAAAGACATCCCACATGGTCAGTGGCTCTTCTCCACGGGCGACAGCATTTCTTGACAACCAATCAGCGACAGCAAGTATCCCGCCTAAGTTATCAGACGGATGCCCCCATTCAGCCGCCAGCCAGGTATCGTTAAAATCCAGCCAGCGGATGAGGGTACCGATATTGAATGCAGCCTGTACGGGATCGAGTTCGAATTGTGTTCCCGGTACTCGTACTCCATTGGGAACGACTGTTCCCGGTACAATCGGGCCGAGTAATTTAGTACAGGCGGGGTATTCCAGTGCTTCTAAGCCACAGCCTAAAGCGTCTAAGAATGTGTGTTGGGCGGTGACATAGGCAATGGGGGAAACGATGATGTAATCCATGACGTAATCCACGATATCTACAATCACTTGATCGTATTCAGGCCGGTTACTTACAACGGAAGTCAGCGTAGAGGCAGGCATAGAGGTAAACATAATCAATCCTTTTGGAAAAATTGCATTAATGTACTGTTTATCAAGCATTCATTAGCGGGTATCAGCGCTTTTCAATCGGGACAAACGGCAGATTTTCCGGGCCGGTATAATGAGCCGTGGGCCGAATAATTTTATTATCAATACGCTGTTCAATAATGTGGGCAGCCCAGCCGGAAGTACGGGCAATCACAAATAGTGGGGTAAACATGGCGGTAGGAACCCCTAACATGTGATATGACACCGCCGCAAACCAGTCGAGATTCGGGAACATTTTTCTCTCATCCCTCATCACTGATTCAATGCGATCGGCAATATTAAACATTTTCAGTGTGCCTGCTTCTTTGGATAGGGTTTGAGCAACCTCTTTGATCACCTTGTGGCGTGGATCAGCAATGGTATAAACCGGATGCCCGAAGCCAATAATCACTTCTTTTCTCTCCAGACGGCGGAGAATGTCAGCTTCTGCTTCATCAGGCGTATCATAACGCTGTTGAATATCAAATGAAGCTTCATTGGCACCACCATGTTTTGAACCTCGCAGCGCCCCGATCCCCCCGATAATGGCAGAGTAAATATCTGAGTTTGTACCGGCAATCACCCGGCTGGTAAAAGTCGAAGCATTGAATTCATGCTCTGCATACAGGATAAGGGAAGTATGCATTGCTTTTTCCCACGATGCCCGTGGTTTCTGCCCATGTAAAAGATGCAGGAAGTGACCCCCGATAGAATCATCATCAGTTTCTACATCGATACGACGTCCGTTATAACTATAGTGGTACCAATAAAGTAATATCGAGCTAAGGGAAGCGAGTAGACGATCAGCGATATCGCGGGCCGCAGCCGGATTATGATCCTCTTTTTCCGGTAATGTACAACCAAGAACGGAGACTCCTGTGCGCATCACATCCATCGGATGTGCAACTGCGGGTAGAGCTTCCAGTGCGGATTTAACGCTGCTCGGCAAACCTCTTAATGCTTTCAGCTTGGCCTTATAGGCAGTCAGTTCGGCACGGGTAGGCAGCTTTTCATGGACTAACAGGTAGGCAACTTCTTCAAATTCGCAGTGGGAGGCCAAATCAAAAATATCATAACCCCGGTAATGCAATTCCTTGCCGTTTTTCCCAACGGTACAAAGCGCGGTATTACCCGCGGTAACACCTGACAGAGCAACAGATTTTTTCGGTTTAGTCCCTATAATTTGTTCATTCATGTGTATCACCTCGATTGTTTTTCTGGGAAAACAGGGCATCCAGCCTCTGCTCAAAATCGTAATAGTTGATACTTTCGTAAAGCTCATTGCGGGTTTGCATCATATTGAGCACACTTTTTTGCGTGCCATCGCGCCGGAGGGCTGCGTAGACTTGCTCAGCAGCCTTATTCATGGCGCGGAATGCTGACAGGGGATAAAGAGCGATAGAGACATTCGCACTTTTTAGTTCTTCAAGAGTAAAAAGTGGAGTGGCTCCGAATTCGGTGATGTTTGCGAGTATTGGAATTTGTGTTTTTTCAGCAAAGGTTTTATACATTAGTAGCTCTGTGATGGCTTCCGGAAACAGCATATCTGCTCCTGCTTCTCTATAAGCTTCGGCTCTGTCAAGGGCAGCATTCAGTCCTTCTACTGCCAACGCATCAGTACGTGCCATAATGACGAAATGTTCATCATTACGGGCATCAACGGCTGCTTTAATGCGATCGACCATCTCCTCTTTGGAGACAATCTCTTTATTTGGCCGATGGCCACAACGTTTTGCACCGACCTGATCTTCAATATGCAGTCCGGCAGCTCCTGCTTTAATAATAGACTGAACTGTGCGGGCCACATTAAATGCGGAAGATCCGAATCCGATATCAGCATCTACCAGCAGAGGTAAGTCGCATACATCAGTGATGCGTCGGGTATCGGTTAATACATCATCCAGTGTTGAGATACCCAAATCAGGCAAACCTAATGAACCTGCTGAAACCCCGCCGCCGGAAAGATAAATAGCCTTATAACCTGCTCGCTTCGCCAGCAGAGCATGGTTTGCATTAATAGCGCCTACCACCTGTAACGGAGACTCGTCTTTTATTGCCTGACGAAAAGTCAAACCGGCAGAATAAAATCCCATATGCAACTCCATTATTAAAAATGAAACTTATCTGTACTAACTGATTAACAAAGCAAGGCTTATGCCAAAAAGCAGAAATGGGAGGAAAGGATAGGGAATAGAGAGAGGTATTTTTATTTTAATTTAATAATCAAATGGATAATTATTTTTTGCTGTGATGTCGTTTCTGACTTTCTGCTGATTATAATATATACTCGTTTCAATTTTGAACAATTGTGTTTCATTGTTGTTTTATTTTGTTTAAGTGAAACGTAATAAAAAATGAGCAGAAAAGAAAAAAGGAGGTATATCATGCCAATACATGCCTCAGAGCGTGACAGCAATAAACCTGTTATCTGGACGGTTTCTATCTCCCGCCTTTTTGACCTTTTTCGCGATATTACACCGGAGTTTGATCATCAGGCTGATATCACACCGATCCATCTTGGTTTTGAACAGGCGGTACAACATATCCGTAAGCGTTTGGAAAACGAACATTGTGATGCCGTAATATGTGCGGGTTCTAATGGCGCCTACCTAAAAAGCAGGCTATCAGTACCGGTGATCATAGCCAAAGCCAGTGGTTTTGATTTCATGCAGGCATTGGCTCGCGCCCGGCAAATCAGCTCCCGCATTGGCGTCATCTCCTACCAAAACACCTTACCTGCGCTGGAGGAATTTCAACAACGTTTTCATCTGAGTATAGAACAACGCAGCTATGCAACGGCAGAGGATGCCAGAACACAGGTTAATGCGCTGAAGGCAGATGGTATTCAGGTAATTGTGGGAGCTGGGTTGATCACCGATTTGGCGTATGAAGCGGGGCTGGTGGGTGTTTTTGTCTATTCTGCTGATTCTATCCGGCAGGCATTTCATGATGCTCTGGATATGGCTAAGATGGCCAGACTTAATCAGGCAGTAATTTCACCTTATCCTACCGAAGATAAACTGCGTATCCGACATACGATCAATGATATTCGGGGAAATTCCACGGCAATGGAGCGTGTACGAAGTACAATCACGTTATATGCCCGTTCGACAGCGACCGTATTGATTCAGGGAGAAAGTGGTACCGGAAAGGAGCTGGTTGCACAGGCTATCCATCATGAATATACCCTTCGCTATGGGCAGTTAAAAAGAAAACATCCCCGGCCATTCGTTGCTGTTAATTGTGGAGCAATCGCCGAATCGTTATTAGAGGCAGAATTGTTTGGCTACGAAGAAGGTGCATTTACGGGTTCACGACGTGGCGGGCGGGCTGGGTTATTTGAAGTTGCGCACAGGGGAACGTTATTTCTGGATGAAATTGGTGAAATGCCATTGCCGCTACAGACCCGGTTATTGAGAGTTTTAGAAGAAAAATCGGTTGTCAGGGTTGGGGGATATCGTCCGATTGCCGTTGATGTGCGTATTATTTGTGCAACTCATGTTGATTTGGATCAGTGGGTAAGGGAAGGGCGCTTCCGTGTTGATTTGTTTTATCGTTTAAATGTATTGCGCATTAATCTTCCTGCGTTACGGGAGAGGGAAAACGATATCAGTATGCTGGCTCAGGAGTATTTTCGGCGGGCATGTGCGGCTCTTAATTTGCGTGTTTCACCTTTAAGAACGCGTGAGCTTTCTCAGTGTGATGAAGTATTACGGTCTTATCACTGGCCGGGTAATGTGAGAGAACTGCGTAACCTGATGGAGCGAATTGCTCTTTATACGAGTGCTAATCCTGAACAGATATTAACTCCTGCTCTGATATTGTCACTTTCTCCTGAGCGTCAGGTTGAAATTGGCGTCATGAATAATATGCAAGTAGTAAAAGCCGCATCTCATTCTTTTACAGAAAAATCACCTTTGGAGCATGATATTTCATTGAGTGATATTGTGGCGCATTTTTCAGGTAATCGGCAGGCCGCTGCGGAATATCTGGGGATCAGCCGTACGACACTATGGCGGAGACTGAAGCAGGAGCAGCAAAAGAACCTAAAAAATCCTGCCCCGAATAGAGGACAGGATCTGTAAAATCTATTGGTTTATTTATTTGCCAGTAACTGGGAGTATCGTTGCATGTCGATATTCCCTCCGCTCAAAATAATACCGATACGCTTGCCCTGCAACTGTTCCCTTATCGCTCTTGCCGCAGCAAAACCCAAGCAACCTGTTGGCTCAACAACCATTTTCATTCGCTCTGCCAGAAAATACATCGCATTAACCAGCTCTTTATCTGAGGCTGTCAGAATATCTGTCACAAGGTGACGAATAATGTCAAAATTATGCTGACCTAGATGTGGTGTTTGTGCGCCATCTGCAATCGTTTTTGGGGTATCAATATAGACAATCTCACCTTTTCTGAAAGATTGTTGCCCGTCATTACCCTCCTCAGGTTCAACACCAAAAACCTGACATTTCGGGGATAACTGAGAAGCAGATAATGCTGAGCCGGATAACAGACCACCGCCACCGAGCGGGACAAACAGAGTATCCAGTTCGCCGATTTCCTCAAAGAGTTCTTTGGCTACAGTGCCTTGCCCTGCAATAATGTGTGGATGATCGTAAGGCGGGATTAAAGTCAACCCGTGTTTTTCTGCCAGATTTTGGCTTATGGCCTTGTTATCCTCAGCGTATCTGTCATAAAAAACAATTTTGCCACCGTAACCTTTTGTTGCTTCAATTTTGGCTTTAGGGGCATCATGTGGCATCACAATTGTGGCTGGAATATTGAGCATCTTAGCAGCTAAGGCAATAGCCTGAGCATGATTACCGGAAGAGAAAGCAACAACCCCGTTTTTTTTCTGTTCATCACTAAACTGGGATAACGCATTCATTGCGCCGCGAAATTTAAATGCTCCCATTCGTTGGTAGTTTTCACATTTGAAATAGACTTCAGCGTCGAATATCTGATTAACCGTATTTGAGGTAAATACCGGAGTTTTGTGGATATAGTTTTTAATGCGGGCGTGGGCTTCTGAAACATCACGATAATCGGGAACAAACTTCATTACTTAAATCTCCTGAGTTATATAATCTTGTGGTATCCAGCCTGTTTCACCACACTCTTTGTGGGCCCAGAACCAACCATTCAATAAATTTTCCAGATAGAGTAATTCGCCTGCTTTTACAGTTAATTCATGTGCAATGTAGTTTTCCATACAGATTGCCTGATTAATTTGAGTCAAACGCAGGATCTGTTGGGGAACCCAGCCACTTATTTCTGATTTATCCGTTGTCCACACCCAATAAGGGTACTCTATATCACAGTGGCTGACTGAAACGATATCACCAGACTGTAACCGGATCGGAGTTGGATAAGCGTTGGTGTAGTTCTTGATTACAGTACCTTTACCAAACATATTTTCTCCTGAATTTATATTTGCCGTTTTTCAGGCGATTACTCAAAATTCATAAGATATATACTCAATGGATTTCAAGAGGTGTTGCGGGCAACAAAGAAATAACTTGAAAGACGAAGAGTAAAAATTAATGTAGTAGCTGAAGTAATAGTTAGCGATTATACACTGGAGTAAATTGTATATCTATTTAACTTTAGAGGTAATATAAAAATCAGAGGTAGAACATCTGGTTTCGCAATAATATTATTAATATTGTTATATTATTATTCCAGTGTAAATTTCTTTTTAAAAACTCTTCTATAATACAATGATATTTATTTTAGTCATTCTCTGAATGAAGAGTAATATAGTTTTTAGTCGCTTATTTTAATTTTTAGCTAAGTTTTTAAATCTGAAATACAATTTAACCTTTTTATTATGATAAAAATATCTCGTGCATAAGTGTTTTTTGAGGTTTTGACTTTATATTATTTTGCTATTATGTATTCCGTAAGTAACTTATAAAGAAAACTCAGTCAGAGTGTTATATTTTTTGTGTAATAAAATATGCTAATACCATGAATAAATGAGGGCACTATAATGTCTAAAATGATTGATATATTAGTTGGTATCAGAGCCGAAGATATTATGAATGATTTTGGCAAGCTTAGTAAAGATATTAATAATCCTGTTTCACTTTGGTCTGAGGATATTTTTAAAAAATATATCACTTATATCCCTGAGGATGACAGACTTGCGTCAGTTAATAGTTCAGGTAATTTAGTCATTAAATGTGATGCTGGCGATATGCTGCGCGTAAAAGTAATGACATTAAATATGAATTTAGACTATTCAGTTGCACTGATAAAACTGGATTCAATGATGAACGTCATGCCGGATGACATGATGACAATGATAGAACCTCACAAGGTTGTACAGGGCATAGAATATATTCCGGTTGTCGATGTAAGAAATCCATTAGATGTGAATATGCAGTCAATAAGAAATTACTACTGGATGAGCAAAGTTAATATGATGCCTGCAAATGGCACTATGCGTACAATGTATTATGAGTGTATTGTAGGAATTTATAAAGAAGGTATTTTACAGGGCTATGTTGCTGCAGAGCCAGCTCTTATACTGGATAAAAGATAAATATTTTAGGTAGAGGCACTGAATAAATTTTCCGGGCCGTGTAATGCACGGCCTTATTTATCGCAGATAAATAATAAGTGAGGGGGTTATGGGCGATAATAATAAATCAAAAATTGACACATCAGAAACAGAATATAAATTGGAGCTTGACATTACGCTTGGTGCTGAGAAATTTAATTTTTCCGATCCAGAAATAGAATTAGAAAACATGCATTGGGGATACAATAGCAAAGCACAATCAAACCAGAATAGGCCGTCTTTTGGTAAATTATCTGTTATCGAAAATAACACACCTATTGATGCAGACAAAATAGGATTTTTCTATTGGTCAGAAAGGTTATTTGCAGGATTGTCTGGTGGTTTTCTTTTATTAAATGCGCATTCTTATAAAAAACAGCAAAGCTTTAGAAGTATGTTGGATTTATTCTATGACAAATTTCTTTATGTAACAGTTGATGGTGTAACTTACCACCTTGGAAGATATTCAAAAATTATAGTCGGAATTTCAATTGTACATGATTACAACATTACATACGACTATATTGCTCAGTCCATTCCTGATGCAAAAAAGTTAGGTGATGTATTGAAGGCAACTGGAGAAACTAAACGTTTTTGTTTCAGATGGTGTGATAATTAAGTGATTCAGAGTAACGAGATATTTTTTTATAATGAGTGGTCAGTTTTTATTGATCATTTTAATTTTCAATTGAGTGATGTTCGAACAGAAAAACTGACAATCTTGATTTTTTTATAGGGTCATTAAAATCAGCCGGTAATAACACTCAAGGTTATGGTTATAAATTGTTCACAAAATGAAGTGCGATTATGGACTCAATCTGTACACAATAGTAAGTAATGAGTTGACTATAACAAAAAACTAAAGAAGATAGGGTGAAACAAACAAATGCAAAAAACTTGATTAAAACAGGCAGAAAGAGCTAAGATACGGGCGTTTTAGAAACGGCCTAAAACAAGCAGTAAAATGCCCTCTTAGTTAAATGGATATAACGAGCCCCTCCTAAGGGCTAGTTGTAGGTTCGATTCCTGCAGGGGGCACCAAATGAACATCTTTCACAGTCTATTCAAGTCAATTAACCCCAGTAAAATCAACAAAATTGCTAAATTCCTCATCTATCGAAGTCTAGTAGTGTCTTTCTAAATCTCTACAATTTGTTGTATAGTTTTTTGTATAGAAATACCCTCTACAATTTTTCTATACAAGATTGGTGATTTATGAAGCTGACAGATTTGGCAATCAAACGAGCCAAACCAAAAGAAAAAGCCTAGGTCATGCTGAGGAAATCGACCCAGAAAAAGGCTCTGCAACGGGCTATGTGGCGAAGTACATTTCTAAAAATATTGATGGCTACGCAATGGACGACGAGCTGGATGATGAAAGTGGCCGATCTGTTAAGGATGCTGCTGTTGCTGCCAGTGCTTGGGCTTCTCGTTGGCGTATCCGTCAATTTCAGTTTGTGGGTGGTGCACCAGTGACGGTTTACCGTGAACTGCGCCGCATGGCAGATCATGATACCGCAATGGATTTAAGTACTGAATTTGCCGCTGTACATGATGCGGCTGATAACGGCGACTGGGCAAGTTATATCAATGCACAGGGTGGCCCATTTGTTCGTCGTGACGATTTGGTTGCGCGTCTGTGGTATGAGACGGAGCAAGAAACTAACGCCCACGGTGAGGATGTGATCCGTATTAAAGGGGTTTTCTCGATGGATACCCCAATTTTAACGCGTCTCAAAAGCTGGAAGATTGTGCCGAAGTTAGCCGAAGCGTCAGCGGAGGCTGGTTTTAGCGATGCGCCCGCATCGCCTAGGAGTTCTGTCAATAACTGTACGGTGTTGTCTGATACAGCCAAAAAAACTAGTGAGGGGTTGATTGAAAAAATTATCGATTATGCCGATTCCATTGGGATGAATTTTAGCCGATTTATGGCACGGTCATTAATTATCGGTGGAAAAATCAGTGTTAATGAACAGCCATTTAAGTTATGGACGAATGGCAGTTTTATTCCTATGGAGTCGGAACGGCAAAAAGAGATGCGCCGCGATGGGTTGCGGACACGGATTAATCAACTTGGGAAAATGAGGAAACTATGACAACGTTTAAAATTAAACTGCCTTGCTTTCATACAACAGAGGAATTTGCTAATGAGCCACATGATTGGTGTAAGGAGAGAATGATTGCACGTGATGAAACAATAGAAGAAGTTTGGGTATTTCTCGAACAGCAAGGGTTTGAGGTAACGCAAGAAAATTAAATACAAACGCCCCAACGCCAGCACAATGCTGGCTTAATCAAAATAGCCTTGTTGTTCTCGTAATAATCTAAGTTTACATATTGATGTTAAAGATATTTCGCGCAACCCAAAAGGGCATTATAAGGGGTTATTAGCAGAAATGTCTGGAAGTATTGAGTAAGTCACATAATTAACTATTTCTTAATGAAATTAATACAAATAATAATTATATTAGTTTTCGTCTGTTCATATATACAGTATGGCAAATGTAATATAACGAATGGTAGGGAAATGATGTCTGACGATTTGGAACGATTGGTTTTTTTAGAACGTGTTGAGTTACTTTCTCGGATGGGTGGTTTGGATAATTTGAATGATAAAGACAGGCAAGTGGCGCTGAATTGGATATGGGAACTGGTCGAACAGGCCAAAAGTGAAATGATAATAATAGAAAAGCCACTAAATAGTGGCTCAAAACTGAACTTAGGCGGCGCTGGTTTGCAGCAAATCTAACGCCATTTGTCGCTGTTGCGGATTGAGGTTATTAATCACAGTCTGCAACAGGATATCACCGGTTTTGGCACTGGGGCTGAGGGTGTGTGAAAACGTCAAATTCATTACAAAAGTGTGTCCACATTCCACATCTGAACACGAACAGTAAATATCAGCGATCTGGTGGTGCATCCGGTTAGTTTTACGGATAACCGACTTAGCACCGCACTCAGGGCAGATTATTTTTAATACACGCATGTTTCTTTCCCCTAATGTGTCGATTTTCCTCGATTTTACCATTTTATTGCTCATTCCGCACCCGAACTGTCGTTATCTTTCTTGAAATGAACGAATAATGTTTCGGGGATATCACTGCTATTGATGGCGTTCATAAACATATTCTGCACGGGGATCACTTCATCCTTGCGATAAGCATCACGGGCTTTTTCCGGGTCGCCCAGTCCGCCGACATTGGTCGGGATAATGCCTGCCAGTCCGGCCGGGAATCGGTGGGCGGTCAATACATCCTGCGAACTGATGCTTTTCACATTGGCAAACTCATCATTGGCGGAAATATCCCCGATCGGAATAAATTTAATGCCGTCCGGGTCGCCGTTGGGAATGCTCACAAACATGGTTTCAAAGTTGCCGATGCCTTTGCTTTGGGCCAGCTTGTTCTCAATTTCTTTTTCGGCTTCATCGGAGATATTCGGGTCATTGATGTAAATCATGCCGCCTGTATGCCCGCCGTTGTGGTAGTAGCGGCGGCGGAAAATGGTTGCTTCCGAGTTGAGCAGGGCCGCATGAATGCCGCCGATATAATCCGGTAAGCCGTAAACCTGTTGCTGGGGATCATACTGCTTGATAAAAATCACTTCTTCCGGGGTGTAAACCAAAGGCTCACCCTCCTGCAATATCACAAAATCCCCGTCTTTACGGCGGCGCAGATACAGGGACGGCAAGACTTCCAGTCTGACAATATCGCCCCAGAAGTTACGCACTTTCAGCAGAGCCACATCGCCGAAAATCAGAAAATTCATCATGGCCGACCGGAATTGTTCATGGGTCAGACCGCCCCCGAGATAATCCGAGGCAATCATATTGTGCCGGGCATAGAGAACGCCGCCATGCTGCCCGTTCATGTTGGTCAGTTGTGCCAGTGCCAGCCGGTCAATCGGTAAGGTGTAGTGATCATAATCATTGTCATACCAGATTTTCTGGTAATCGGTCATGGAAGTGAGTATCGGTTCGGGTTTACCCAGTGTGATAATGCTCATTTTCCGCTGCGCATGCGGGACGTGTGACGCTTTGGTGTTCTTCCTGAACTTTCTTTTGCTCATTGTGTGGCCTTTGAAAATGAATATTTAGAGGTGCGTTTCTTCTCGTAGTTAAGCGGTTCATTCATCAGGGCATGGGCAATGGCCCAGAACACGTCTGCGTGTCCGGTTTCCTGCGAACGGTCAGCCACAAAGGTCATTGCGCCCCCTTTGGCGGTGGTGGTGTGTCGGATAGCCAGAAATGAGGCCAGGATTTCTTTTTGTTCTCCGTCCCACTCAAGGCGCTCTTCGCTGACCACATCAATCATCTTCATAACCAGTTGATTTTTGCTTTGCTGGCTGTAGTGGATGGCCTGCGTTTGCCGTGGGGCGAAGTCCTGCACCATCTCATAAACCCCGTGCCCAATGCCCGTGGTATCAATGCCGATATGGGTAAAGCGGTAACGTTTGAACAGTTCTTCAATCAGTTTAGCCTGATGTTTCCAGTTCATGCCCTGCCAGTAGAACGTAGCTAACACCCGGAAGCGTTCACCCGCCGTCAGCGGTGGGGCGACAATCACAAAAGTAGACGTATCGCCAGAGCGGGCCGGGTCAAAACCGCCCCAGACTTCACGCTCATCAAACGGGCGCGAGGCATCCGGGTTGTGATCTTCCCAAAGATTGATATCGACGCCGCATTTTTCCAGTTGGTGATATTTGAAGACGGATGCGCCGCTATCCACAAACTGGCACATATAGAGCATGTTAAAGGTATCTGCATTGTACTTGTTGCGCAGGCGGTCGATATTGGCAAGGTTAAACCCGCCCTTGATGGCATCTTCCAGTGTAATGACGTAACGCCATTGATCATCAGGGCAATCGCGCCCACCATCACGCATCTCATCTACTGAAGGAAATAGCACATTCTTACGTTTGGCATCGTTACCGCGCCATGTGTCACCTGTCCAGAACCGATAAGCCGGATGCGTTTTGGCACTGGGCGTTGAAAAATAAGTGGTGCGCCAATGATCATGAGTGGCCATTGCCGAAGCGACTTCATTCAAGTGTGTAAAGTCAGGGACCCAGAAGTATTCGTCACAATACAAATGACCGCTGTAAGATTGCGCCGTGTTCTTGTTGGTCGATAAGAAAATGAGTTGTGCACCATTGCTCAGGCGAGGGCGTTCACCTGTTAAGGTTATCCCGAAAAGTTGTTCAGCAAAGTTCACGATATAAGAGCGGAACACCTGTGCCTGTGGTTTAGACGCTGACAAAAACACTTGGTTTTTCCCTGTCAATACTGCATCTTCAAAAGCTTCAAACGCAAAATACCATGTCGCTCCAATCTGGCGCGATTTGAGGATATTCCGCACATGCTTATGCTTATTGGCGCGCAGGTGTTTCTGATAGCCAAACAGATTGCCATCAACAAAGGTCTGAAAATCTTCTTCTGTCAGCGCTGAAATATCATTTTTACGGTAGCGTTTCTTTTTCTTCGGCTCGCCGTCTCCGAATTGACCCTCATCACTATAATTATCTGATTGTGTCCGTGCTTTAATGTCAGCCAGTTTTTCTTTGTGCTTATTCTCCTGCGCCATCAGTTTCACATGATGGGCAATCAGGCGGTCGAGTTCGTCCAGTTCTACCGCATTTTTATCATTGCGTTCACTGAGCAAGGCAATACGGCGATTGACCGCCTCAATCACACTTTCATGACTGAGCATATCCGCCCAGTGCCATTTTTCCGCCCAGTAATACACAATCCGTCGATTGGGCAGATTGAGTTCAGCGGCAATTTCAGCTGGGGTATAGCGGCGCAGGTACAGCGACTTTGCCACTTTAATTAATTCATCTGAATATTTGGCCATTCTTCCTTTTCCTGACTATCCTTTATTTCTCAGTCCTCATTATGCAGGGCTAATTTTCCCCTTACGCCCAATCAACTTCGGTTCAATTCGGTTATGCGCCATATCCGAATTCAATCGCATTGCGCCTGTCGCAGCATTTTTTTGGATCCGCAATACTGTGAGGGAAGCAAACGAAAGGAATGCGATATGTCTCAGTTAATGACGAACTGGATATGTATTGCCATGGAGGGCGACACGGTTGATGGCCGTGTGATGGAACCGCAGTGGATTCTGGATGCGGCCGAACTCTACGACCCTCAACTGTATACCGCCCGAATCTGGCCGGAACATGACCGCTGGTTCGGGGCGATGGGGGAAGTGCTCGCAGTCAAGGCCGAACGCGGGGAAGACGGGGCTTTACGTCTTTATGCACAACTGCGGCCTAATCACCGCTTGTTGGATGCCAACCGGGACGGCCAACTGTTATTCACCTCCGTGGAGTTTACGCTGAATGGTAATTTTCGCGGCACAGGCAAAACCTATCTGGAAGGACTGGCAGTCACGGACTCGCCAGCGAGTGTGGGTACAACACGCCTACAGTTTAGTAAAAACAAAAATCCTCATCGGTCAGGCGCGTATAAGCCGCTGGTGATTGACGAAGTTAAAGATATTAAGGAAAGCAAGATGGCAAAGGCCAAAAAAGGATGGAGAAGCTATTTTAACATGGAAGAGCCGGAGGAAACCCCAGCCGAGACCACGGGTGACGATGCGTTGCAGGCTATCGCTGAGGCGTTGGCTGAGATGGATAAACGTATGACCGCCATCGAAAGTAAGCTGGAATCCACTGAACAGACCGTGGAAGAAGTACAGGAAGATGTGGAAACCGTTAAAGAAGTGGTGGATACCGAAGATTTTGCCCGCCTGCGCGATAACCTGTCAAAGATTGTGAAAAACTTCGGCAAGCTGGACACACTGGCAACGCGTGTGCCATCTCGTAACCCGAAAGGCAATAAAAACGCCCGTTTTAATATCCTATAACTGCGAAGGAAAGCGCTATGCAACTAAATCAACGGGCACGGGCATTTTTGCAAAAATATACGGCGGGATTAGCCGAATCCTATGGGGTTGAAATTGAAGATACCTCACGTTACTTCTCGCTGACTGACCCAAAAGAAACCGCTTTGCGCACCGCGCTGCTGGAGTCGGTCGATTTTCTTAACATGATCACCTGTGCGGATGTGGATCAGCTTTCTGGTCAGGTAGTGTCGGTTGGTAATCCGGGACTGTTTACCGGACGTAAGAAATCTGGCCGCTTTATACGTGATACAGGCGTGGATGGTAACGAATACAAACTGAGAGAAACCGATTCCGGTGCAGCCCTGAAATGGGACTTGTTGTCCATTTGGGCAAATTCCGGTAATGAAAACGAGTTTTTTCAACGTATGCAGGCGTTTATTAATGAATCCTTTGCGCTGGATATGCTGCGTATCGGCTTTAACGGTCAAAGTGCGGCGGACACCACCGACCCTGACGCGAACCCGAACGGCGAGGATGTCAACATAGGCTGGCATGAAATTGCCAAAGCGTGGGATGGCGGCAAGCAGGTGCTTACCACGCCTATCACATTGGATGAACACGGCGATCATAAATCACTGGATTCGATGGCGTCTGACCTGATTAACACCTGCATTCCACAGCAATTTATCCATGACCCACGTCTGGTCGTGTTGGTCGGTGCAGATTTGGTCGCCGCCGAACAGTACCGCCTTTATCAGTCAGCGGATAGACCGACTGAAAAAATTGCCGCGCAGATGCTGGGTAGCTCCATTGCAGGCCGTCCGGCGATGGTGCCGCCCTTTATGCCGGGTAAACGGATGGTGGTGACGATGTTGCCGAACCTGCAAATTCTGACTCAGCGCAATACCCGTCAGCGTAAAGCGGAATTTGCGGACGATCGTAAGCAGTTCGAAAACAAATATCTGCGTAACGAAGGTTATGCACTGGAAACGCCAGAGTTGTATGCGGCTTATGATGAAAACGCCGTGAAGATTGGTACGGTGGCGGAACCGGCTGAAAAACTGGGTACAGACTAATGTTGTCACCTGCTCAACGCCACCGGGCAGAGGTTGCACTTCGCCAGAAACTGGAACGGCAGCAAGCGGTTACCATTGCCGATGGCGCAAGTATGCACCTGCAAGCCCGTGCCATTGAGCAGGATGTGAAGCGGCTGCGCCAGCTCACGCTGACCGCCGAAAAGGTCGAAATGAAGCGGCTGGAACTGCTGCCCAATTATCTGCCGACAGCACAGCGCTATCTGGATGAGGGCGAGGTGTACCGCAATCCGATTTTCGCCTACTGCGTGATCTGGTTATTTGATATCGGGGAATTCAGTCAGGGACTGGACTGGGCGGATATCGCCATTGAGCAGGGACAGCTCACCCCCGACCACTTTCGCAGTAACTTTCCGGCGTTCGTGGCCGATACCGTGTTGCTCTGGGCACAACGGGAAGCGGAAGCCGGAAATCCCGTCGAACCCTATTTTTCAAGGACATTTCACAATATCACGGAGAAATGGAAAGTCCACGAGAAAATCAAAGCGAAATACTACAAATTCGCGGCGTTAAGCCTGTTAAAAGGGGATAACGCCGACATTAAGGCAAGTAGCGTGGACAGTCCGGAGGTGCTGGCGCAGGCCGATAGCTGGCTGGCAAAGGCCCATCAATGCAATCCGGCATCGGGGGTGAAAACCTATCGGCAACGCATTGCTGCCCGCTTGCGGGCACTGACAAACGAAACGCTTAACCTTAATCAATAACGACTACCGCAAGCCGGAGCGGGCGCGGTGGAGGCAAAGCCATCAGGCATTTGGCCGTGGAAACCGGACAGCCCGCTTTTTTTCAGGGAGGAACGCACCATGTTTAATGGCAATACCGTGGATTACCGGGACGCACCGCTGACCAATGACGGCTTTTGGCCGGATTTGAACCTGCGGGAGTTTCAGGTCAATCGCAAACTGCCAGCCGATTTGGATAACGACATGCTCGCTAATGCACTGTTGGCGACTGTGGCAGAAATCAACCTTGATTTAGCCAACCTGAAATCACGCTTGCAGGCCAAAGGTTATCAGTCTGCTGCGGTTGTGCCGGGTATCTCGATGAACGGTAGCAACGTACTGGTCAGCCAGTATAAAAGAGCCGTGTATGCCAGAGCAAAGGCCGATTTACTGGGGGAATACACCTCACTGGTCAGCCGTGCCCCCAATCCGGGGCAGGAAAGCCCCGACATGCAAAAACGCCTGTTGGCTGAATCAGCGGTGACACTGCGCAGTATGAAAGGGAAGAGCCGAACAACGGTACGTTTGATATGAGCAAATTACAGCAATTAACCGCATTTTTGCGGGAAAACCTGCCAAAACGGATTTGTGAAACCGAATTTACCAGTGAAATGGATGAAATCCGTTTTATTCCGGCACAACGGGATTTGGGGCTGGGGCAATACCAGATGTTTATCCAGCAGTATGAGGCGGTCATTGCATGGGGGCGCTTTCCCTATCGGGAATGCGACCCACGCAATATCCCGCTGCTGATTGATAGCTGGCTGACTGAACAGAGCGACAGTGTCAATGAGGCTAATGTCGAGCAGGAACAGCCCTCACTGACGGTGGAGGTGGACGGTGCTACGGCGGTGGTCATTGTCACATTATCTTTAGCTGAGCCTGTGGTGATAAGGGAAGACCCTAACGGCATGATCCCGTTTGATGGTAAACGCTGGTCACTGGCGAGCACCGAAGTCTGGTTCGCGGAACAAGGGGCGGTGCATAGCGTGGACGAAACCGGCGCGCACATCGGGAAACGGTCATGATCCACGGTCAGTTAAACCGGAATCAGCTTAAGCAATGGCAGGACGCATTAAGCAACCTTGATCTACCAGAAAAGAAGCGACAGCGCCTGTTATGGCGTATCGCAAAATACGCGCTGATTGATGCGGCAAAACGCAATGTGCGTAATCAGCGTTCGCCAGACGGGGAAAGCTGGGCTGCCAGAAAAAGCGCAAGACGTCAAAAAATGCTGCGTAATTTACCGAAGTTATTACATATCCGGGAAATGCCAGAAATTGATGCGATACGGGTTTATCTGCAAGGTGGACATTACCGCAATGGCCCTCAGCAAGTCCCTGCCGGAGTTGTCGGATACGCCCAGCAAAATGGGATGAGTGTTCGGATTAGTCGGCGACAGGTGAAAAAGACCGTTGACCGTGAGCGGATGGCGACCATTAAGCAGGCTAAAAAGCTGCGTGATTTGGGTTATCAGGTCAGGAAGGGCAAGCGCTGGCGTAAACCGCCGGTAAAAGAAATCACCGCCAATATGAAATTTATTCAGGCAGGGACAATGATCCGCATATTAAGTGGCGAAGAGATCAAAAGTCAGTGGGAAATCACTATCCCTGCCCGTGCATTCTTAGGCATGAATGATGACGAGTTCAGCAAAGCGCTGGCTCGCCAGCTACAAGGGATTGGATACGGCGCAGGGTAAGCGCCTTAATAAGGGATGACATTATGTGGCCACATGTTCAGGTTAATCAGGTTAACCAACTGCAAGGCGAAACCAAGGAGATTGAACGGGTATTGCTGTTCGTAGGAGCAGGCAAAACCAACGTGAGCAAGACCATTGCTATTAATACTCAGACCGATTTTGATGCGGTATTGGGAACGACTGATACCGCCCTCAAGCGTCAGGTACGGGCAGCAATGGCCAACGCCGGGCAGAACTGGTCAGGGTACGTGCATATTCTGCCGGAGCTGGCCGACGAACGGGCGTTTGTGGACGCGATTATTGCGGCGCAGACCATCGCCAGTGTTGAAGGCTATGTGCTGACCAGCGGTGCGACCAAAGACGTGATTAAGGCCGCCCAAACTCTGCGCGCCACTACCATTGCTAAATTTGGCCGCTGGCAGTGGGCAATACTGGCTGTGGATGGCCCCCAGTCTAAAGAGCCGTGGGCCGATTACGTCACCCGTCTGGCCGAACTGCAAAAGGGCGAGGCGGTGCCCTCGGTGCAGTTGGTGCCGTGTCTGTGGGGTAATGAGGCCGGTGTACTGGCCGGGCGGTTGTGTAATCGCGCTGTGACGGTGGCCGACAGTCCCGCACGGGTGCAGACCGGGCCATTGCTGGATTTGGGCGCGTCCGATTTTCCGAAAGATGGCACCGGCAAATCCATTGATTTAGCCACCTTGCAGGCACTGGAAAAACTGCGTTTCAGCGTGCCGATGTGGTATCCCGACTATGACGGCCTGTACTGGTCGGATGGCCGGACACTGGATGTGGAAGGCGGCGATTATCAGAGCATCGAAAATCTGCGTGTGGTCGATAAAGTGGCCCGCCGTGTGCGTTTGCAGGCGATTGCTAAAATTGCCGATCGCAGTCTGAACAGTACGCCGGGCAGCACCGCCACCCATCAGGCTTATTTCGCCCGCACCTTACGTGAAATGTCGCGCAGTACCGAAATTAACGGCGTGACGTTCCCCGGTGAGGTGAAGTCACCGAAAGACGGTGATGTCGTGATTACATGGCGCAATAAAAACACGGTGGAAATTTATATCACTATCCGCACTTACGAATGTCCGAAAGGCATTTCCGTGAGTCTGTTGCTGGATAGCAGTCTGGAGAAAAGCGCATGAGCCAACGTATTTCAGGCCAGTCGGTCGATTTTAATATGGACGGGGATCTGGTGCATGCCGAAAAGGTCAATCTGTCCATTACCGATAACACCGCCGCTGCCCAGACGCAGGGCGTACCGGATGGCTATATCGCTGGGGATGTGGCGGCGGAGGGGGAGATTGAACTCAGTACCAAATATCTGGAAATCGTCACCGCCAAAGCGCGCAGCGCCGGGTCATGGCGGGGCATTCAGCCCGTTGACCTGATGTGGTACGCCAAAGCCGGTAATGAGGAAATCAAGGTGGAGGCTTACGGCTGCAAGCTGATTGTCAGCGACATTCTGGACGTTGACCCGAAAGGCGGCAGCGTCATGACGCACAAAGTAAAGTTTGTCGTGACCAGCCCGGACTTTGTGCGCATCAATGGTATTCCCTATCTGGAAGCGGAACTGACGCAAAGCCTGATAGGGTAAGGACAGAACTCATGGAAGAGCATGAAAAAACGTTTGTCACGCTCGTGCTATTGGGGGCACTGATTGCGTTAGGCAAGATACTGACCGGCAATGAACCGATCACCTTACGGCTGTTTATCGGCCGGATTATCCTCGGTTCGGCGGTGTCAGTGATGGCAGGCGCATTGCTGATTTGGTGGCCGGGCATCAGCCCGATTGCGGTCACGGGTATTGGCAGTGCATTAGGGATTGCCGGATATCAGTTAATTGAGGTTTGGTTACGTAAGCGCGGCAGCGCATTGCTGACAGGGAAGCTAAAGAAATGACACTCAGTGAAAAGCAGCAGTTATTTGCGGTCAAGGTGGCCCAGTTGATCTTATGGGCCGATGAGCACGGGTATCGCGTCACGTTCGGGGAAGCCTACCGCCCCCCGGAGCAGGCAAAACGCAATGCGCAGCAAGGGACAGGCATTGCCAACAGTCTGCATACCCAGCGTCTGGCCGTGGATTTGAATCTGTTTATCCGGGGGGAATACCAGACCCGCAGTGAGGTGTATCTGCCACTGGGGGAATATTGGGAATCCCTCGGCGGCACATGGGGCGGGCGCTTTTCCCGTCCCGATGGTAACCATTTTTCACTCTCACATAACGGGGTGAAATGATGCTCAATGCCCGGATGCTCTATGTCTTTGTGGTGGCGTTGGCGTTCGGGGCGGGCTGGCGCGTCAATCACTATTACCGTGACAGCCTCGAACTGAATATCGCACGGGCAACGGCCAGCGCAAAAGAGGCCATGCGACAAGAGTTGCAGGCCATTTCGAGCGCCTCCGCCCGGCAACTGGAAGCCAAACTGGAGGGTATTGCCAATGCCGCCCCACGAGAAATTCGAACTGAAGTGGTTAAGCCTGTTTTTACTGCTGTGTGCGTTAGCCCTGAGTTTGTCCGGCTGTACAACGACACCGCCGGCACCATCGGGCGAACCTTATCAGGAAAACCTGCTGACAAAATGTCAGCACCAATTACCGAAACTGACCGGGGCCACCGGCAATAATCTGGCAACGGTATTAATGGATTATTCGGCGTTATATGGCAACTGTGCCGCCCGGCATAATCAATTAGTGGACGAAATTAATAAGAGAAAGGAATTCACTCATGAGTAAAGAAAATAAAGTCATTACGTTAATTATCGCGGAAAAAGAAATTAACTTTGAACCGAATATTATTGCGTATAACAGCATGATTAATGATATGACGCTGGATAATAAAATTGTCCCGATTGTCACTTATCTGCGCCGCATTGTGTGGCCTGCCTCGAAAGCCGCACTGGATGAACTCCTGCAAATCCCCGGCGCGGCGATGCAGATTGTAGAAAGAGTCAATGCGGAATATGCGCCGAAACTGGATATCGAAATAAAAAACTAAATGCACGGGTTAAGGCAATTGACCACAGTTTATTTGAACAGGCCTTAATATTACGCCGTCATTATTTACCGCATGAAAAAGATAATACGGAAAATTTAGCCCGTGCCATCTGGTTAGATAATCGTTATTGGGAAAATACGCGCATTGCCACCGCGAATGGTATTGCGCTGGCGTTCAGGGGTGAACCATGAGTCAGGAATTAAATTTTACCTTAAGCCTGATTGATAAAATCACACAACCGCTGGCAAGTGCGAAAGCGGCGGTGTCCGGGTTTGCCCAGTCTTCGCAGGACGCGTTCGGCAAACTGGCGATTGGCGGCGCAGGGTTGGCCGCCTCGTTCTGGTCGATTAAGAGCTTTCTTGACCCGGCTATTGAAATGGATGAAGCGCTGAAATCGGCTTCATTGCAGGGCATTGACAGCAGCGTCATGAATAAAGTCGCCAAAGATGCCATGACGTTCAGTTCCCAGTATGGCAAGTCGTCCATTGAGTTTGTGCAGTCAGCGTCTGAAATCAGCAAGGCGGTGAGCGGGCTGTCACACAGTGACCTGCCCCAGATGACCACCATTGCCAACACCACGGCGGCGGCGCTGAAAAGCAGTGCCAGCGATACCGCCGGTTACATGGGGAAAATGTTTACCCAGTTTGCCAGCCATGCCAACGCGGTGGGACATCTCCAGTTTGCCGAAGAGCTGGCAGGCAAGGCGGTGATAATGTCGAAAACGTTTGGTACGTCGATGTCAAAAATTACCGACCTGATGGAAGGGGCGCGAGCGGCGGGAACGCAATTTGGTGTGGGCATGGATGAACAGTTAGCGGTGTTGGGGGAACTCAACCGTTCACTGGGTGGGGAAGCCAGCGGTGCGTATGAGTCATTTATTACTAATGCTGAAGCCAGCGGCAAAAAACTGGGCTTAAGTTTTACCAACGCCTCCGGGAAATTGCTGTCGATGCCGGAAATGCTGGAGAAATTGCAGGCCAAATACGGCAAAAGCATTGAAGGCAATCTGAAAGCGCAGGCCGAAATTGAAGCCGCGTTCGGGGATTCTGCCGTGGTGGTTAAGCAGCTTTACGGCAATGTCGATGTGCTGCGCAAGAACATGACCGCACTGGGCGCAAATGATGGCATGAAGCGCACGAAGGAAATGGCCGAGCTGATGGCGAACCCGTGGGAACGGTTGCAAGCCATCTGGCAAAATATCCGCATTGCGGTGGGGTCAACCCTGCTGCCTGCGGTGTCTTCGCTGGTCAACCGGATGGCGAACATCAGCCAGTTAGTGGTGCGCTGGCTGAAACTGTTTCCCAATATCGCCCGCTGGATTGGCTATATTTCGGCGGGCATTATCGGATTCGCGGCAGCGGGTGCTGCGGCCAATATCGTGATGGGGGTGTCGAAGTTTATCTGGCTGGGGCTTAAAGGCATCTGGGCAGCCTGTACGCTGGTGATGAAGCTGTGGACAGCCACCGTCTGGCTGTGTAACGGGGCGATCCTCGTCTGGAATGCGACGTTGCGCATGTTACGCGGTGTATTGCTGGCTGTCAGGATAGCGGCGATGTTGGCAGGTGTCTCTTTTACCTTTATGACATGGCCCATCTTGTTGATTATCGCCGCAATTGCACTACTGGCGGTGGGCATTTACCTGCTGATTAAACATTGGGATGCCATCAAAGCCGCCATCATGAACACCACGGCGTTTAAGGTCGTGGCCGCGTATGTGAAATGGATTGGCGGGATATTCAGCGTGGTCTGGGCGGGATAGCCGCAGGCTGGAAGAAGCTGTGTAACTGGTTCAGCAGCTTTTCACTGGCTGACACCTTTTCCAATATGGTGGACAGCGTCAGCAATCTGTTCAGTGAACTCTGGGACTGGCTGAAAGCATCCTTTGCAGGCGTTTATAACGGGGTGATTGAGAAACTCAACATGATCCCCGGCGTCAATATTGAAACAATGGCTATCCAGAAAACGGTCGTTGAACCCGCGACAAACGCCAATGTACCCAATGCAGGCATGGCCGGAAATCCCCAGCCATTGGCATCCCTGCCGAACGGCACATTACCGGGACAACCGCCGATGATGATGCAACCGGTCAAAGCCATCAAACCGCCTGAGAGTGAAGGTGTCTTAACGGGGGGCAGAAAACAGGGGATCGGCAAGCAGGGTCTGATAAAAGACGTGACGACAAATTCGCAGACCATCACCGACAACAGTCGCCGCATTGAAAATGTCACACTGAACGTGACAGGCAACGTCACACCGGGGCAACTCACAGAATGGGAGCAGGTGGCTTATGGATGAGCCCAAATACATTGATTTATGGATTACGGGCGGGGATTTTACACTGAACTTCGGGAATGAACCGCGCTTTTGTCATAATCGCTATTCGGTCGGTCAGGACTGTGTTCACGCCATTATGGAAAGTGGCCTTGCTACAGAGTTGGTTGCCGAACGCAGCCCGACCTTACGGGCAGATATCCGCACTCAGATTGAAATTCTGGTTGAGGACGATGCGCGGATTATTCCGGGCACGGTCAGCATTAATGAAGAGTCCCCCATCAAATTATGGATAACGGCGGAAACCTACGATTTTGGCCGCCTGAGTGTGAGCGTGGGACATGGACACTAAACCCACCATTGACTATGAAAAAGTGCTGCGTGACAGCGGGATGCCGACCACGGAAGCCGACATCAGCAAAGCCTTTGCCAGTGTGGTGGATGAAGCCGGGCTGGTCACTAACACCTCGCGTATGTCCCCGTTCTGGCGATTGATTAACACGATTGTCACGCGTCCGGTGTTGTGGCTGAAAGACGCGTTAATCAACGTCACGCTGAAGAATATGTATCTGGCGAGCGCCTCCGGTTCATGGCTGGATATGTTCGCGTGGGGCGTGAACCTGAAACGTAAACCCGCTTCTGCCGCGCAGGGTGTTATTCGTTTTTATAAAGCAGCAGGGGCCTCTGCCGTGACCGTGCCTGCCGGAACGGTTATCCAGACCGAGCGCATTAACGGTGATATCTACCGGGTCAGCACCACCGAAAGTGTGGCGATTGCCGAAGGGGTCAGCAGTGCGTTGCTGCCTGTCATGGCAGAAATAGCAGGTGGCGCATTCAATCTGGCCCCCGGTTATTTTCGCATTCTGCCTGTGGCCGTGTCCGGCATTGCACGGGTACAGAATGAAGAAGGCTGGCTGTTAACGCCCGGCGCGGATGCGGAATCCGATGATGATTTACGTGACCGTTGCCGCAACCAATATAACCTCGTGGGTAATTATCATACCGATGCGGTTTACCGGGGCATGATTGCAGCGGTGGCGGGGTTAAGCATTGATCGTATCTTTTTTCTGCATGATGCGCCCCGTGGGGCAGGCACGGCCAATGCGTATCTGTTGCTGGATTCGGGCGTCACTAGTCAGCCCTTTATTGAGGCGGTCAACGATTACATCACCAATCAGGGCCATCATGGGCATGGTGATGATATGCAGTGCCTGCCGATGCCGGAAACCCAGCATGATTTAGCGGTCACGCTGTTTGTGGTCAGTCTGGCGAACTACAGCAACGAACAGGTAGCCACCCTGAAACGGGATGTGGAGAACCTGATCCGCTGTGCTTTCCGGGAAAACAGCCAGTATCCGGTGAAAAAAACGTGGCCCTACTCGCGCTTTTCTTTTTCCAACTTAGGGCGGGAAATCCACCGTGAATTCAGCGAGATTGAATCTCTGACCTTTTCTCTGGGGGATATTCTCAGTGACTTAAGTGTGCCACGGCTGAAAACACTGTCGGTGGAGGTGAAAAATGTCTGAGTTCAGGGAACGCCTTAAGCGATTGGCCCTGCCCTCATGGATGGATAAGGGCGAACCTGCCAAATTACTGGGGGCGGCGCGGGCATTCTGGACGCAGGTTTACGGCTGGCTGACATGGCCGCTGGCCCAGCTGGACGCCGAAACTTGTACTGAGTCGTTGTTATCGGTGCTGGCCTATCAGCGCGATATCCAGCGCTTTAACGGTGAACCGTTGCCGCTGTTTCGCAAGCGCGTGAAGTACGCCTTTATCAATGCGAAAGATGCCGGCAGTATCGCCGGATTTATCGCCATCTTTGAACGCCTCGGCGTGGGTTATGTGGAATTGCTGGAACGTCAGCCGGACATTGACTGGGATGTGATTATCCTGCGTCTCAGTGACGGGCAGATTGCTGAGAATCCTGATTTGCTGATGAATATCATCCGGCAATACGGGCGCACCTGCCGCCGTTACCGTTTTGAAGTGATAGCAAAAAACCAGTTGCTGATGCGGGTGGGCAGTATCGGTGCAGACTATTGCACTTATGCTGCGGCTATTCCGACTCAGCCATTATTAATAAAAGTGGGGCATATCGCGGGCGTTGCCGTCTGTGACAGTGCCCGCCTTAAGGAAAGCAGTGCACCGAACGTGACCTACGGTGCATCATTATAAGGAAATTGTATGTCTTCAGTGATAACGACAGACTTTGAAAAATGGAAGGCGCAGCAAGTGGCCGCAGGTAAGCCTGTGGTATTGGATGAGTTTGTTTTTGCCAATGTGCCAAATCTTGACCCGTCGAAAGACATCAGCCGCAGTGAAAAATTACCTGCTGCAAATCAAATCGTTCACCGTCAGGTCGTCAACAAAACCGGACTCGCCAGCGAGAACGCCGTGGCTTATAGCGTCACACTGGGCACAGAAGTGGGCCATTTTGATTTTAACTGGATTGGTCTTATCAATAAGACCTCCGGTGTCATTGGCATGATCACCCATGCGCCCACGCAGAAGAAAATCAGAACCGCTAACGGGTTGCAGGGCAATGTGTTAACCCGCTCTTTTTTGCTGGAATTTGATGGGGCGGCGACAGAAACGGCCATCACAACCACCGCCGAAACCTGGCAGATTGATTTTACTGCCCGTTTGACGGGGATGGATGAGATGCAGCGCCTGATAAATACCGACAGTTACGGCGAGGCCGCTTTTTTAGAAGATAGCTTTGCGGTGGTGCGTCAGGGCGAACAGTATCGGGTGAAAAAAGGGCTGGCCTATATCGGTGGGCTACGTGGAATGCTGGAGTTTGACCAGACGCTTAACAGCATGCGCAATACCCGTGTGTATGCCGATTTCAGCTATCAGGGTAATCTGGTGAGCCAGTGGAAAACGAGGGTGAAAATTACCGCCGTAAACGACCTGAAAAACTATGTGGATACCGCAGGTTATCCGCATTATGTGTTTGCGATTGCCCGTATTGACAGCAACGGTAATGTCATTGATCTGCGATCTCATGGGTCACTGAGTGACCGTGAAATGGCTAATATGAAAAGGGAACTGGGCAAAATAAAGCAAGATTACGCCACTAAACAGGCGTTAGAGAGCGGTTTGAACGGAAAGCAGCCAAAGGGCGATTATGCAACGAATGCGGCATTGGACGATGTCAGAAAAAATGCAGACTCACGGCTGTCTAAGTATCAAAACGGGGCTGATATTCAGAATAAATCGACTTTTATTGGTAATCTTGGACTCTCAGAGACGGTTGTTCAGGCGCGGAATGCGTTACCCCGAAATTCTACGCAATCATTTAGTTCCGGCAACCATACGATTAAAAGTGGAGGGGATTATTGTACCCTGTTTTTTCAGAAAGGGGATGGGCGGCAAGCTATCTTATCAACCTCCAAACACGATGTTGATTTTATTCTGTCATTTACTTACCGGGATACCGATGGCACTGATACTGTCGTGCGTGTCCCCCGCCGCGATGGGGTTATCGCATTAACCCGCGATATTGAACCCGCCATTCCGATTGGGGCCAGTTTTATTTGGAGTCGGCCATTAACCGAGTTACCCGGTTATAACGATATTTTTTGGGCAAATGAAGGGCAACGCTTTGATCCAAAGGAATATCCTGTTGCTGCAAAGATTTTTACACAACACCGGTTACCGGATGATCGCGGTTATGCGCTACGTATGGCCGATAATGGTCGCGGAATTGACCTCGGGCGCACGGTGGGGACGTATCAGGAGGATGCCATGCAAAATATTAAGGGAGCCATGGAAGCCCGTTATGGTTTCTTGTCAATGACAGAAGTCAGTGCCAACGGTGCATTTAGTGTGGTTGAAAATGGGGTGCACCGTATCGCCGGAGGGGGAACGACAAACCCGGCATACGGTATTGATTTTGATGCGGCTCGTGTTGTGCCTACAGCCAATGAGTTCCGTATGAAAAACGTTGCAAAGATTTTGGTTACAAGGATGAAATAGGCATGAAATATACCAACGAATTACAATTTGCTGAATTTGATGAGCAAGGATTATCGACAGTTGCAGGATGGGCGACAGTCTATCGGGCCAACTCAGTGACCCGGGAGTATATCGGGAAGGATTTAGTCAGAGTGCCTTATCGTGGCAGTGTGGCCGCCGATGCCTATCTGGATGAACCCGAATTACCCGCTACCGAAGAGATTGCGATTATTCGTTCGTATGATGAAAAGTCATGGCGTCATGTGCCCGATTACCGGGGAAAAATGGCTTATCATACCCAAACAAAGGAACCACAACAGGTCCGGCATCCTGGCGCGTTATTACCTGAGCTGACCTTATTAGAACCGGACACCCCATTTGATGAGTGGAAAGGTCAGCGATGGGTCACTGATATAGCCGCCCAGCATGCCCATGAAATGCATCTGGCAGAAAATCAACGGAACGCGCTATTGCATGATGCAGAACAACACATTGTTATGCTAAAACGCAAAATCAAATTAGAGATGGCAACGGAAACTGAGACCGCGTTATTGCGTGAATGGGAAGTTTATAGCATTCAACTGGTAGATATTGATTGTTCGACCGCGCCTGTTATCCACTGGCCGGAGCAACCGAAATAATGCACTGGCAGCGTAAGACCCTGCAACTGTCCCCGGATTTATCGGGGCTGTCTGCCGCTATCGTACCTGTACACCCGTTTATTTATGGTATCGGGCAGCAGACCGACAGCGGCAGCTATTTAAGCCCGACCAATGCCATTGAGACGCTGGCGACTAAACTCACGGGGGCGGGCCATATCAATAGCCTAATACTGATGGTGTGCACCAAAACCCACGCGGAATTTATGCAGCACCTGACGCACTTCTCAGCGGTGCTGCCGTTGCCGGCATTTGCGCAGGTCAAACGGATGGCAAAAACGGCGGAGAGTCTGGCCACGACGAAAATGCAATTGCCGGGCAAGCCGGGTGGCGGTTTACCACTGCCGCAACCCTTATCCACTGCAACCAGCCGTCAGGCAGTCAATGCACAACTGATAGCACAAGCCAAAGCACAGGCCAGCGCGGGCAGCAGCATTGCCGGGTTAAAATCCCAGTTAACCGCGTTGACCACTGCCCGGCAATCGGCGTTGCAGCAAGTGACCGATGCCATGAGTGGGCTGGCGGGAAAATCCGCCACGGTTTGGGTGTTCTCCGGGACAGGGAACGGCGCACATGTGGCAGAAAAATTACGTAAAAACATCCCCGAACCGGATGCGGTGTACACGCTGGCAGTCCTGTTTGCCGGGGACGATCTTCGCTCATTAGAAAGGATGCTACACCATGAGCCAAATTATCACCCTCGCCCTTGATGGTGAGGCCATACCGTTAAAAAGCCTGACCGTCACACCCTCGATGATGTTTCAGGATCAAGACCAGAGCGGCCAGTCTTCCAGTACCGCCGTGGCTGAACAGGGAATCAAGCCGAAAGAGCTGCGTATCACGGGCATTATTTCCTTTACCGAACAGAAAACCCTGTCGCGCCTGTTTGCACTGGCGGAAGCCAAAGACAATGGCAACCTGAAACGCTACCGGGTGGCGAATCTCACCGCACAGGCCATTAATTTTCGTATCGGCACCTTTACGGGCACGATAGATGCCAGCAAGGTGGACGGTAAGCAGGCCTGGCAGGTGACGTTTACCTTGCGCGAGCATTTATCGGTGGCGGAGAAACGCGACGCCCGTGCTACCGGCGCGATTCAGGCGAAAAAACAGACCGGACAGGGCGGCACGAAAGCCGGGGAAGACCCGGAAAAATTAAGCTGGTTCGAACGCGAGGTCTTAAAACCGATTAATGACGGCATCGGAGGCGCAAGCGAATGAAACCCATCCAGCGACTCTACTTATCCGGCGATGAAGTGCATGTGGTTGATGCCAATCTGATGCTGGAACTGTCATCCTGTGGCCGGGGTTTTATCACAGCGGAAACCACTACTGATTACACCGGGAAACTGGTACGCCTTGAGGTGGGTTATCCAGATTTGGTGCTGCGCTGGTTTACGGGGTATGTGGAACGCTCACAGCCTGCCCAGAACGGCTATCAGCGCCTGTTTGTCCGTGAACTGGTCGGCGTGTTTGATAAAGCGTGGCCGTGTTCGTTTCAGCACCCGACGTTACGCCAGATAGTCGACTGGTTGCAAGAACACAGCGGCCTGACGTTCACGCTACCGGATGCGCCGTATACCGATACACCCATCCCGCACTATACCCATAACGGCACGGGCTACCAGTTACTGGGCAGTCTGGGCCAACTTTTTACCATTGACGATTATCTCTGGCACCAATTGCCGGATGGGTCGGTCTATCTGGGCAGTTGGGCGCATTCGATGTTTGCTAAAAAGCCTGTCGACATTCCGAATGAATTCAGCCAGAGCCAGTCAGCAGGCAATGCCATGACCATTCCCATGATCCAATCCCTGCGCCCCGGTTTTGTGGTCAATCAGCAGCGGCTGACCAAGGTCAATCTGTTGAATGAAAACATGAGCATCACATGGCAGCCGAAAGGCCAGACGGAGAATAAAACTCCGGCCCAGCGCCAGATCGATGCGGCTTACCCTGAACTCTCCGCCGGGTTACATCTGCCCAAACTGGCCCGCATTGAAGCCCACACCGAAAACACCGTCAGCGGCGATATATCTGACCCGTTCCGCCCGCGCTATGCCGTCGATGTGCAACTGCTGGATGCTGACGGCAAAGATGCGGCTGCCCCGGTTTATCGTGCCGTCCCACTGCCGTTGCCGATGGCGGGCAGTGAATCGGGGATGTTCCAGTATCCACCTATTGGCACCGTGGTTGAAATTGCGTTTGAAGGCGGGCGCCCCGATAAGCCGTTTATTCGCCAGACCTTAAGTCAGGGCAACACCCTGCCGGATATCAAGCCCGGTGAACAGTTGCAGCAGCAGCGGGCGGAAGTCTCGCAGCGAGTGACACAGGAAGGGAGCTGGATACGCCAGACTGACCAGACCATTAACGAATCGTCCATGCACCGCGAAATTAAGGCCGACACCGAAACCCGCTCCGTGGTCGCCCGTGATACCACAATACAGGCCACAGATAAAACACTGGTGCTAGTACTACAGCCGTGATCCATATTGTGTCATGATGACTCTCTATCTTCCTAACACCAAGGGAGGTGTCCTATGACCTCACCTGTCAACCTCTGGGAACAGG
>NZ_CAWNQH010000070.1:0-62166 GCF_963876495.1 Xenorhabdus sp. KJ12.1 | reverse complement strand
CAAAGCAGCAAGCTGCTTCCTGTTACCGCTCGACTTGCATGTGTTAGGCCTGCCGCCAGCGTTCAATCTGAGCCATGATCAAACTCTTCAATTAAAAGTTTGATGCTCAAAGAATTCTTACTGTTAGTTCGTAATGAATTAACTGTTCAGTCACTCTTCAAGACTTGAATCTTTTTTGCCTTTCGGCATGTCGATAGTGTCTTGCGAGTGCCCACACAGATTGTCTGATTAATTTGTTAAAGAGCATGGCAACCGAATCTTTCGGTCCGGGTTGCGAGGCTGCGTATATTACGCTTTTTGCCTCCGGAGTCAAGCGTTTATTTTCGCTTTCCTTCCGCTGGCCTGCGCGGCTGTGTTCAGCTCAGCGTCGGTCAGTGGTGGCGCATTATAGGGAGTTTTTCGGCCCTGACAATAGTTTTTTTGAAAAAAAATACCAACTGCTGGTTATTGCGCCAAATTTGACTTAAGTTGGCAGTTTTTCCAGCGAAATGAAGCCATAATTATATAAAACGGGCCGTAGAGACTCGCTATTAGCGTCTATTTTGGTGCAATACGCTAAGTTATTTTCTGTCGTTGCGGATAAATTTTCTCGATTTTTTATCAGCCATGCTGTTCTTCGTGCAATTGCAGCACCTGAATCAATTAATCTCGTGCCATTAGGCAGAACCTGAGACAGTTCCTCTGCAAGTAAAGGAAAATGAGTACATCCCAAAATAACAGTGTCTGGTGGTTCTTTCATTCTCAGCCACGGTTTTAATATTTTTTCCAGTTCTTCCAGAGGAATAGTTTCGCCGTGCAGTTTTCGCTCTGCCAGTTCGACTAACTCAGCAGAGCCGATAGCATGAACCTGACAATCTGTAGCGAATCTGGTGATAAGTTCTTTAGTATAGTCACGATTGACTGTTGCCCGTGTCGCCAATAGTCCAACCACGCGGTTACAAGTGAGCTTTGCGGCAGGTTTGATAGCAGGTACAACGCCCACAACAGGAAAAGAAAAACGCTCACGCAAAGCTGGCAGGCTAACAGTACTCGCGGTGTTGCAGGCGATGACGACAATTGCTAATGGATGTCTTTTCTGGATTTCATCCACAACTTTGACAACCCGTTCAATAATGACTTCTGCCGTTTTCTCGCCATAGGGGAAGGCTTCATTATCGAATGCATATATATAGTGGAGATCCGGCAGCAATTGTCGGATCTCCTGATAGACAGATAAACCACCCACACCGGAATCAAATACCAGAATGGTCGGGCGGGCGGTTTTCTTTATATCGAATGTAGTTAAATCAGAAGTTGTAACTGCCTGTGATGAAGTATTCTCGTCCTGGAGTGCGATAGCCATACGCTGTCTCATAATTTTTATCAAACAGATTAGCTATTCTAGCATGGATTGTCAGACGTTCAGTGACTGGATAAGACCCGTTGATATCCCATAGACTGACTCCGCCCACACGAGTCCTCTTATAAGTATTGGTGTTTGTATCATAGCGCTGGCCTAAATATTGATAAGTCACTCCCCAATCAATATTCAGAGCTTCCCAATCTAATTGGTATTTAACTTGTCGCTTAGCTCGTCGAGTCAATGGTTGGTGGTTACCATCACGTGGATCAACATATTGCAATGTAAGCTGATGTTGGAATATTCCGGTATCCAGATTTCCTACCCACTCAACTCCCTTAATAGTCGTTTGTGCAATGTTGTAATAACGATTATTTTCAAAACCGATAAATTCACTAATCTCATTCCGATAAGCACTTAAACGCCAACCTAGCGTTCCGGTAAGGCCTTCTAGACCACCTTCCCATTGCTTACTTTGTTCTGGCTTAAGATTTATATTTCCCCACTTACTATAAAGCTGGCCAAGTGTTGGTGCTTTAAATGCCGTTCCATAGGAAGCAATCAGACGATAGCCATCAATGAACTCCCATCCCATTGCTGTTTGCCATGTGGTATTCCAACCATATTCAGAATGTTTATCCGAACGAACAGCACCCTCGACAATAACTGTATGAATTTTTTGCTGAGCGGTTAAATATAACCCCGTATTATCAATATTTCTTTTTGCCAGAATAGAATTTGAACCCGCAGCAACAGATTCCCTTTGCCAATCAATGCCACCACTGACTGCCCCATGACCAACACTCAGTGAATTACCCCACTGAATATTGTAATTTTTAGAATTACTTAGCCCAGAACTCTTATCATAGCGACCATATTTGGGATCAAAGTTATAATCCTTTGCATGGCTATAACTCGCAATCAATTGAGATGAATACACATCCTGATTAAATTGGATGCCTACATCATAACTACGACTGAAAAATTCACGAGTATCAGGTCTGGCATATGGATAATCCCAATCATTACCGCTATCATAATTCGAGCGGTTATTAAATCCAGAAGTGCGAACAAATCCATTGAACCGATCATTAAACTGATGATTAATCCCCAACCACAAAGCCTTACTCATAAAACCGTCACGATCCGACTGAGGGTATCCACCCGTACTGCCATCAGCGACAACATCAAATCCTTTGGTATAGGTATAGCCCGCTGCGGCACTCAGTGCGGTATCTTCACCCAATTTTTGCTGGGTTGAACCATTGTAATTCTGGTATCCATACGAACCGATCCCTGCATTGAGTGTCGTCCCTTGATGCTCTCGTGTTGTGATGATATTGAGTACTCCTCCAATCGCATCTGAGCCATATACAGCAGAACGTGCACCGCGAATATATTCAATTTTTTGCACTAAACTAAGCGGGATCTGGCTAAGGTCAGAAGAGCCTGTAATGCCTGCTTGATTTAACCGAATACCATCGACCAAAATCAAAACATGGCGTGAATCTGAACCTCGTATAAATAAAGAAGAACTCTGCCCTATTCCACCATATTGAGAAATATCAACTCCAGGTAAACGGCGCAATACATCAACCAAGCTATTTGACTGCCAGTTGTCTATTTCGTCACGGGTCACAATCGTTACTGGTGCCAGAACAGAAGAAACGGGCTGTTTAAAGCGGTTTGCTGTCACCACCAGAGAGTCCTGATTATCTGCGGCGGAGAAATTGCTCCAGCCAGAAAACACCACCATGAAAGTGGCGGATATAAAAGTGTGTTTTTTATTTATCATGGGAGAGAATGGAGTCTAACTATTAAAGAGCCATGCTACGATGAAGGCAGGATAGTGTCCAGAATACCTTCCTATCAAAAAAGCCGGGTAATGAACCAGAAAACTGGACATCCTTTGTACTTTCCCTACAATGCCGCTCGGAAATTTTTCTTAATGTGATCATACGAGAACCAGATAATGCAGAATCTCTTGCCAACGGAAGATTATGAAAACCAATTGATGGAGAAAGTCCATCGTCTGAAAGAAATGATGGTTTCCTTTAGTGCGCCCGAGCCTGAAGTTTTCCGTTCCCCCGCATCTCACTACAGAATGCGTGCAGAATTCCGTATCTGGCATGAGGAAGATGACCTCTACCACATTATGTTTGATCAACAAACTAAGCAGCGTATCCGGATTGATCAGTTTCCCGTTGCCTGCCAACTCATTAATAGCATGATGCAGGCCATTATTGCGGGCGTGAAAAATAATTCAGTATTACGCCACAAACTGTTTCAGGCTGATTATCTCGCCACTCGCAGCAACAAAATCATTGTTTCCCTCCTTTACCATAAAAAACTGGGGGATGAGTGGCGTGAACAAGCAACCGCATTACGAGATCAGCTCAAAGCAGAAGGCTTTGATGTTCAGCTTATTGGGCGTGCATCAAAAACCAAAATTATGCTTGATCATGACTATATAGATGAAGAGCTACCTGTCGCCGGTAAGACAATGATTTACCGTCAGGTTGAAAACAGCTTTACCCAGCCAAACGCCAGTATCAATATTCATATGCTGGAGTGGGCGATTAACAGCACCAAAGATGCCAAAGGCGACCTGCTTGAACTGTATTGTGGTAATGGTAACTTTTCTCTAGCATTAGCTCAGAACTTTGAACGTGTGCTGGCGACGGAAATTGCTAAACCTTCCGTTGCTGCTGCGCAGTTTAATATTGAAGCCAATCAGATTGATAACGTACAGATTATCCGTATGGCGGCAGAGGAATTCACTCAGGCAATGAATGGAGAGCGGGAGTTCAACCGTCTTCAGGGAATTGACCTGAAGAGTTATCAGTGTGAAACCATTTTTGTCGATCCACCGCGTAGTGGTTTAGATGAGGAAACGGTGAAAATGGTACAGGGATACCCGCGCATTCTGTACATTTCCTGTAACCCGGAAACGCTCTGCCAGAATCTGGAAACATTGTCGCAAACCCACAAAGTCAGCAAGCTGGCTCTTTTTGATCAGTTCCCTTATACCCACCATATGGAGTGTGGAGTATTACTGGAAAGAATCAATTAATTCTATTGTTACTACCAACCCGTTTTTACCTTACAAACGCCATAACGGATTATTATGGCGTTTTCATAACATGTTTCTCAAACAGTCATCAGTTATGTTTTTCTGACAGAGTTGCCTGTTGTCTGCGCCCTTTTATCTTCCTGTAAAGCCAGAAGACTAATGCCGTTCCAACCACAACAGACAGGAAATTGGAGCCAATTTCTGGGTGGTTAACCCGAATAATTGCGTTATAGGCGAAAAGGCCTAAAAAGAAACAACCAACAGCCAGTTTTGGTAATCCCTCAGCCATGGGATAATTTAAATAACGCTGATGGAGACAATACAAAGATAGTGCAAGTGTGATAATCGGGAAAATTGAAAAAGGTACCAACGAATTAAAAAATGCTGAAAAAGTGCCGTGAGTTGCCAATCCAACGATAAGAGCCAGCAGCATTGTGCTTTTATCCTGGCGATATTGTTCCATCGTGTTGTTCTCCTTTCAGTCGTGTTCAAGGGGTTTTAGGGACAGAAGTCTTAGAGACAGCGGTTTTTAGGACAGTATTTTTTAAGTTAGCCGTTTTTTCTTGCTCCCGCCGATACCAGTAAAAAGCACCTTTGGAAATCATACGCAGTTGTAATACCAAACGTTCTTCGAGACGACGTCTTTTTTCTTCATCAATATCCAGCGCTTCTGCACCTGCACTGAACACAATTGTTACCATCGCTTCGGCTTGTATTTCGGTAAAATGGCGAGGCATATGACTGGCCTGTTCAAGGTAGTCTGCCAGCTCTGCAATAAAATGTTGGATTTCCCGTGCGACAGCTGCACGGAACTCAGCGGATGTACCGGAACGTTCACGCAGCAATAACCTGAATGCATTCGGGTTATTACCGATAAACTCCATAAAGGTTGAAACAGAAGTGCGAATGATACTCCCACCTTTTGCGATACGCTGGCGAGCCTGACGCATAAGCTGACGCAGCATTAAGCCGCTTTCATCCACCATCGTCAGCCCTAATTCATCCACATCACGAAAATGGCGATAAAATGAAGTCGGTGCAATCCCTGCTTCCCGGGCCACTTCCCGCAAACTCAGGCTGGTGAAACTACGTTCAGCACTCAGTTGGCTAAATGCTGCTTCAATCAGTGAACGACGGGTTTTCTCTTTCTGTTTCGCTCTGACGCCAGTTACATTATTCACAGCAATCCTGATATACATACTCGACTATACTATGCAGCAAATATATCAGATTCTGCTACATTTGCTGTGATTGTTCTCTTAAAGATATTAACCAATGTTTCCCTGTTTTATATCAACATCGGAAACAAAAACCGTACGCTAATTAGGTTATTACGCCAACCAATGTTAATATAGAGTTGTTATTTTGTGTAAAAACAGGTCTTTCCTCTATGCAATATACTCATTTTGATGCCATTGTGATTGGCTCCGGACCCGGTGGAGAAGGGGCAGCAATGGGATTGGCAAAACAAAGAAAAAACGTTGCAGTTATAGAGCGTTATAACAATATTGGCGGCGGCTGTACCCACTGGGGCACTATCCCGTCCAAAGCTCTCCGCCATGCTGTCAGTCGTATTATTGAATTTAATCAAAACCCTCTCTACAGTGACAACTCCCGCATTCTTCGCTCCTCGTTTTCAGAAATTTTACGTCATGCCGAAGTTGTCATGAATCAGCAGACTAAAATGCGGCAAGGGTTTTATGAGCGCAATCGGTGTAAGATGTTTGCCGGTGAAGCCACCTTTATCGATGAACATCATGTTAGTGTGCGTTATGCTGATGATAGTGTAGATATATTGAGTGCTGACAAAATAATTATTGCCACAGGCTCTCGCCCTTATTGCCCTCCCGATGTCGACTTCACTCATTCCCGTATTTATAACAGCGATACTATTCTGGAACTGGATCATGAACCACGTCATGTCATTATTTATGGCGCGGGTGTGATTGGTTGCGAATATGCTTCTATATTCCGGGGGTTGGGTGTGAAGGTCGATTTGATCAATACCCGTGACCATCTGCTGTCATTTCTTGATCAGGAAATGTCTGACGCGCTGTCTTATCATTTCTGGAATAGCGGTATTGTTATCCGCCATAACGAAGAATATGAAAAGATTGAAGGTCTTGAAGATGGCGTCATTATCCATCTGAAATCAGGCAAGAAAGTTAAAGCAGATTGTCTGCTGTATGCCAATGGACGAACCGGTAACACAGATAAACTCGGGATGGAAAACGTCGGGCTGGAAACTGATAGCCGTGGTTTATTGAAAGTAAATCGGGTCTACCAAACCAGCAATGAAAATATTTATGCTGTTGGTGATGTTATTGGTTATCCCAGCCTCGCTTCTGCCGCCTACAATCAGGGGCACATTGCAGCAAAAGCCATCATGACCGGAGCTGAGAATGCCGAAAAGTATCTGGTAGACGATATTCCAACGGGCATTTATACCATCCCTGAAATCAGTTCTGTGGGTAAAACTGAGCAGGAACTAACAGCGATGAAAGTTCCGTATGAAGTGGGACGAGCCCAGTTTAAACATCTGGCCAGAGCACAGATTGCAGGGATGAATGTAGGCAGCATCAAGATATTATTCCACCGCGAGACAAAACAGATCCTCGGTATTCACTGTTTTGGCGAACGTGCAGCGGAGATTATTCATATCGGTCAGGCGATTATGGAACAAAAAGGTGAAGGTAATAGTATCGAATATTTCGTTAATACAACCTTCAACTATCCGACAATGGCCGAAGCTTATCGCGTTGCTGCCCTTAATGGACTGAACCGGTTATTTTGATGTTGTTCCACTGATATCGAAATAATTCCTCATTCTGGTTCGGATCGCCTCTGCCAGTTGCTCATAGCGATTACGCAGAGGTGAGCCGGGACGATAAACCAGAATCACAGAACGTTCCGGCAAGGGATTATGACACTCAAGATAACAGATCCCATCACGCTTTTTCTCTTTTGGAACAGCCAAGTCAGGCAACAAAGTGATGCCGCTCCCTGCCGCTACCATATTACGCAATGTTTCCATACTGGTTGCCCTGAAATGCGTATCTTCTTTGGCTCCGGCCTGAAAACAGAACCCCATTGCCTGATCACGTAAGCAATGACCATCTTCCAGCATCAATAACTTTTCACCAGTCAGCTCACTCATATTGATCTTATCCCGCTCTGCCCATTTATGTTCTTCATAGACCGCAAGCTTCATGGGTTCCTTAAAGAGAGGAATTTCAATAAATGCTTCCGTTTCTTTTATTGCGGCCAGAATCGCACAGTCCAGCTTCCCGCTATCAAGCTGGGCCAGCAGGTTTTGGGTCTGGGCTTCGTGTAGGTACATTTCCAGTTTGGGGAACAACTTATGCAGTTCAGGAATAATCAATGGCAGGAGATAAGGACCAACGGTTGGAATGAGACCGATATGTAATGGGCCGGACATACTTTCACCCTGAAGTGAAGCCATTTCCTGTAATACCTTCACTTCTCGCAATACCGTCTTGGCTTGCTCCACCAGCAACATCCCCTGTTGTGTAAACAAGACCTTGCGGCTTGTGCGTTCCAGCAGCATTACGCCCAACTCATCCTCAAGTTTGCGTATCTGCCCACTGAGCGTCGGCTGGCTGACATGACAAGAATCAGCAGCCCTGCGAAAATGCCGATACTCAGCAAGTGCCACAAGATATTCCAAATCGCGGATATTCATTCCCAACCTCATTGTTTTGGTATCAATGATAGAATTGATCAATAAATCATTATATGCATGAGAGGAGAAAACTATCAATTCGTTGTGATTTCAGTTTTTTTATACAGTTACCTGATAAAAAATGACGGAATTCATTCAAAAAATAGATAAATCGGACCACCGCAATAAGCAGGCAGCCCAATTCGTTGATCCGGGGAAGTTATGTACTCAGAGGGGTTTCAGTTAGCTGAGATGTAGCCTCTGCTTTGCCTCAGTAATAGCCAGCACTACCTGTTTCTGTGCCACACCACCTTTTGCCAGACGTTTATCCAGACAGGACTGTAACGATAAAATATCGTATACATCGATTGAAATAGTTTCACTGAACTTTTGTAATTCAGATAATGATAACTCTTCCAGCGCCTTACCTTTCTTTATTGCAGCAATCACTACTTCACCAACAATGTGATGTGCTTCACGGAATGGGACACCTTTTGCCACCAGATAATCGGCTAATTCCGTAGCATTAGCATAGCCCTGCTTTGCTGCCTCCCGGCAACGCTCACGTTTTATCTGAATGCCATCCAATACCATTGCTGCCATATGCAGGCAAACCCGCCAAGTATCTAACGCATCAAACAGCCCTTCTTTATCCTCTTGCATATCTTTGTTATAAGCGAGAGGCAGCCCTTTTAATGTCATCATCATACCAGTCAATGCACCCTGTACCCGGCCACATTTACCGCGGATAAGTTCCAGTGCGTCAGGGTTTTTCTTTTGAGGCATCAAAGAGGAACCAGACGTTACCCGATCCGATAATTCAATAAAGTCCGCTTCTCCACTGTTGAAGAAAATCAGATCTTCGGCAAAACGTGAAAGATGGATCATACTGATGCTGGCATTTGACAGCAGTTCCAGCACATGATCACGGTCTGACACGCTGTCTAAACTATTACGGGTTGCTGAGGCAAAACCAAGCCATGAAGCCAGTTGTTCCCGATCAATATCATAAGCCGTTCCCGCTAACGCACCACATCCCAACGGGCTGACATCCAACCGTTTTAAAGTATCCTGCAAACGGCTTTCATCACGGGCAAGCATTTCTGCATATGCGAGACACCAATGTGCGAAAGTCACCGGCTGCGCCCGCTGTAAATGAGTATACCCCGGCATAACGGCATCCTGATTATTCTCAGCCGTAATCACTAATGCCTGTTGTAATGCTGTCAGAGCCTGCCGGATATCCGCTATTTGATCCTTACACCACAACTTCAGGTCAGTCGCGACCTGATCATTACGGCTGCGTCCTGTATGCAGTTTTTTGCCTAAATCCCCAACTTTTGCGATCAACTGGCCTTCCACCCAACTATGAATATCTTCCGCATCGCTTTGCAAAATAGCCTCTGGGTTGGTTCTCACTTCATCCAGTAATGCATTCAACGCCAACTCCAGCTTCTGCTGCTCTTCAGATGTCAGAACACTAACTGTGACCAGCGCCTTTGACCATGCGACAGAGCCAAAAATATCCTGCTCTGCCAGACGATAATCAAAACACAGGGAATCATTAAACTGCTTAAATTGCTGATCAGCTTCCTGACTGAAGCGCCCACCCCAAAGTGCCATAATTGCATTCCTCTTCTTTTTATTAGCCGGAAATTACTTTTTGCTTTTCAGCGCACGAATGCGGGAAGAAAGCGAATGGAGGCGGATAAACCCTTCAGCATGGCTGTGATCATAGACTTCATCCTCACCAAAAGTAGCAAACTCTTCAGAGTAGAGGCTATAAGGAGATGTTTTCTGAGTGGCTGTCACCTGCCCCTTATACAGCTTCAGGATCACTTCACCACTGACATTCTCAGCCAGCATCTCTGCCGCAGCCTGAATAGACTGACGCAGCGGCACAAACCAGCGCCCATCGTAAACAACATAAGACATCTCCAGACCCAGCTGCTGACGCCATTTAAAACTGTCACGATCCAGAACTAATTGTTCAATACCGCGCAGAGCCGCCATCATGATGGTTCCTCCCGGTGTTTCATAACAGCCACGGGACTTCATTCCGACCAGACGGTTTTCCACAATATCAATCCGGCCAATACCATGTTTAGCACCCAGCTCATTCAATTCATTAAGGCATTGATATGGCGACAGTATCTTCCCATTGACTCCGACAACCTCTCCTTTCTCAACAGTGACAGAAAGATATTCAGGTTCGTCAGGAGCATCTTCCGGCGCTACAGTCCACTCCCAACAATCTTTATTCGCTGCATTCCACGTATTTTCCAATACACCACCTTCGGTGGAAATGTGCCACGCGTTTTCATCACGGCTGTAAATTTTTTCCAGTGTTGCCGTAGTAGGAATATCACGGACTTTCAGGTAATCCAACAACGCCTCGCGGGAACGCAAATCCCACTCTCGCCACGGAGCGACGACTTTCAGATGTGGAGCCAATGCCGTATAGGTACTCTCAAAACGAACCTGATCATTCCCTTTACCCGTCGCCCCATGCGCCAGTGCATCAGCACCCACTTTCAGGGCCAGTTCAACCTGCGCTTTGGCAATAATCGGGCGAGCCATTGAAGTACCGAGCAAATAACTGCCTTCGTACAATGCTCCGGTTTTCAGTACCGGATAAACATATTCTTTAATGAATTCTTCACGCAGATCAGCGATATGGCATTCTGAAGCGCCGGAACGTAATGCTTTTTGTTCTATACCATCCAAATCTTCACGGCTCTGACCAACATCGGCGACAAATGCAATAACATCACAGTTGCCATAATGTTCTTTCAGCCACGGAATGATGGCAGAAGTATCCAAACCGCCAGAATATGCCAGCACAATCTTTTTAATACTGTTTTTTACCGAAGTAGTCGTCGTTGTCATAGAGGTAGCCTTTTACTTTTATTCACCAGCAAGTTTTCATCAGAAAGGTGCCATGCTGTTAATCAGTCAAAACCGCTTTCATTCTCTGTTATGTCAGAATGGTTATGCCAGAATGCGAGTGCCAACGGATATACCATTAAATAGAGCAATCAGTTGGTCAGCATAACGCCAGCTGGCGATATCCACCGGACGCCCCAGTGTTTTTGCGGCTTCCAGTGCCGCATGGACTTTCACAACCATGCCGTCAGTAATCACACCCTGTTCAATCATCTGCTGTATTTCTTTTTCTGATACTTCAGGGATCTTGTTGCCTTTTCCGTTCAGAATGCCGCTGACATCTGACAGAAAAACTAAATCGGCATCCAGTGACTGTGCGACAGCTGTAGCAGCTTGATCTGCATTCACATTCATTAATTTGCCGTCTTCTGTAATACCAATAGAGCTAATAATGGGGATATAACCGATATCCAGTAAGATTTTCAGCAAATCCGGATTACCGGGAGAAGCCATGCCCGTGTGACCAAATTCCTCGTTAAACTGAGAAACTTTCACAACACAGCCATCACCCAAACATAGACCAACCGCAGGTAAACGGTATTTTATCGCCCAGGAGAGTAAGGTTTTATTAGCTGTGCCAGCCAGTGTCCCGGTAATAATATCGATCTGATCTGCTGGCGTTACACGCAGGCCCTGTTTCTTGGTAATCGGCAACTGTAATTTCTGCATCAGTTCATCAACCAAGCAACCGCCCCCATGTACAATGACTAAAGGGCGTTTATGCGTTTTTCGATATAACTGCAATGTGGAAAATAATCGTACCAGCGCTTCATCACTATCTAATAACACCCCACCCAACTTGATAACTAATGGCTCCATCAGATTTATCCTCTGTCGGTATCAAATAATCTCTGAAATAAAAAAGCTCTGAATTCAAAACACATTGAATTAAAGTAACGCCTGAGTTTCTTCGAACCCGAAGCGAATATTCATACACTGCACGGCCTGCGCTGCTGCACCTTTCAGAAGATTATCCTCAGCCCCGACAATAATCAGATGCTGGCCTTGTACAGCAAAACCAATATCACAGAATGGCAACCCGACGATCCCTTTCAGGGCAGGAACACCTTTTTCATAGAGCCGAATAAGTGGTTTATCGTGATAAGCCTGTTGATAGGCATGCCTGACTTGTTCTTCTGTGATACCGGCTTTCAGCTTGCAGGTAATCGTAGCTAAGATCCCTCGCGCAAAATTGCCTAAATGGGGGATGAAAATCACATCTGTCCCTAAATGTGTAGCAATTTCCGGCTGGTGGCGATGATTGAAAACACCGTAAGGCTGCAAACTGACTTCACAGAAATTGTTATTTATCGACGCCTTACGCCCGGCCCCACTCACACCACTGACAGCATTAATAACGGGCCACTGTCCGGTATCCAGCAAACCAGCTTCCAGCAGTGGTTTCAGCGAAAGCTGTGAAACCGTAGGGTAACAACCCGGAACTGCGATCAGCTGAGCTGTTTTAATTTTCTCCGCCTGCCATTCCGCCAGCCCATATACTGCCTGCTCAAGCCAATCGATATTTTTATGCTCAAATCCGTAGTATTCTGAATAAAACAGTGTATTTTGTACGCGATAGGCACCAGATAAATCAAATACGATACAGCCTGCCTGTAGAAATTCCGGAGCAATGTCATGGCTGACTTCGTGTGCGGTAGCAAGGAAAACGATATCAATACCGCTTGCGGCTTCAGCCACATCAGTTAACGGTTGTAAAGGTAAATCAAGGGTTCCTTTATACTGTGGGTAAAGTTCTGACAAGCACTTTCCGGCATCAGAGCTTTGAGCAGAAACCATCAGACCCGCAAGATGTATATAAGGATGGCGTTGCAGACATGCTGCTAACTCCGCTCCGGTATAGCCACTGGCACCAACTATCAGCGTATTAAGCATGGGATTTATTCACCTTGTATTAACCCAATGTATTGTATTAACCCAATGTAGTAACCCGATTACACAATTGAATTTATATTCAATTAAATTGCATTAATATTGATACTATCTTGAATAAGGGCTGTCAACAGTGAATATTAAATTACCAACGTTTATTGAGTTATATCGCCAGCTTATCGCAGCACCTTCCATCAGTGCCGTGGATGAGGAGCTAGATCAAAGTAATGAATCTGTTATCTCTCTATTGGCTGACTGGCTGAAACAGATTGGTTTTGAAATTGAGGTTCAGCCTGTGCCGGAATCTCGCGGAAAATTTAATATGCTTGCAACGTTAGGGAGTGGGTCTGGAGGGTTACTCTTATGCGGTCATACAGACACTGTACCATTTGATGCCGGGCGCTGGACTCAAGATCCATTCACACTGACAGAGCGTGATAGCAAATTATACGGTCTGGGAACTGCTGATATGAAAGGCTTCTTTGCCTTTATCATTGATGCAATACGAGATATTGATATTACTAAACTGTCTCACCCACTCTATATTCTGGCAACCGCAGATGAAGAAACCTCAATGGCTGGTGCCCGATACTTTGCCGCAAACGCAACTATCCGACCTGATTTTGCCATTATTGGCGAACCGACATCACTACAGCCAATCCGCGCCCATAAAGGGCATGTTGCCCATGCTATCCGTATTGAAGGGAAGTCAGGGCACTCCAGTGATCCGGCGCGGGGTGTTAACGCCATTGATTTGATGCATGAATCCATCACACAGCTGATGAAATTACGTCATACCTTGCAGGAGCGTTACCATAATCCGGCTTTCGCTATTCCGTATCCCACCATGAATTTCGGTCATATCCACGGTGGTGATGCAGCTAACCGGATCTGTGCCTGCTGTGAACTGCATATGGATATTCGCCCGCTACCCGGCCTGACATTACAGGATTTGAATGAAGCACTGAATGAATCACTGGAACCCGTCAAGCAACGCTGGCCGGGACGCCTGAATGTGACAGAACTTCATCCTCCCGTTCCCGGTTATGAGTGTCCGACCAATCACAAGCTGGTAGGTGTTATCGAAAAACTGTTGGGAAAAAAAGCAGAAACCGTCAATTACTGTACGGAAGCGCCTTTTATTCAGCAACTCTGCCCGACAATAGTTCTGGGGCCGGGTTCTATTGAGCAGGCCCATCAACCTGATGAATATATAGAAGTGTCGATGATTGAGCCGACAAGGAAACTGATCGCCCAGATTGTGGAGCATTTTTGCTTGGGTGTGGGTTAAAGCTCATTTTTCGGAGTGGGACCACGGTCCCACTTATTTTAAATAGAAAAATTCATTGAATCGCCATTAGGTAATTTAACACCAAGGGTCATTTCTCCCCCCATAGACTCAATGTACTTTTTGAGTGTGGAAATTTTTAATTCATTTCCCCGTTGCTCGATTGCAGCAACTGATGACTGTGCAATACCTAAATTTTTTGCGACCTGAGTTTGTGAAAGCTCTAACGTTTCACGAATTTGATATAGTTGTGTTTCAAGCAACAACTCCGCTGCTTTTTCTTTAATTCTCTCTTGGCTCTCGGGACTGCGTTTTTCCATTAGTTCTTTTAACGTAGCCATATCATCTCTCCAGATTTTCTAGATGAATTCTGAATTGTTCATCCGCAATTCTAATCATCTCTTTATAGAACAGTCGTTGATTCTGCCCTTCTTTGTTACCTGCACAAAGAATAATTGCCTGACGTTTTGGATCAAATGCAAAAAAAGCACGAATTGGAACTCCATTATGTTGGATTCGTAATTCTTTCATGTTCGGATAACAGGAGCCATTCAATGTATCAACCAATGGTCGGCCCAGTACTGGTCCTTTGAGCGCTAACACATGCATTACTGCCAAAACACTTTCTTGTAATTCATCTGGTTGTACATTAAACCATTGGTCAAACAGTTCTGTTGTTATTAACTCCCACACATTCTACTCCCTCTATACAGTTATAATTTTCCAAGTTAATCATAGACTGTAGGCTATAAACGCATAATAGATTATAGTCTATAAAACACAACCTATCTTGTACAAAAATCATCCCAGTTTCGTTAATAGCACATTTTTAATAACACTTTTTTCCCAACATGAATTTCTTTCCTGATCACACTGAATATTCCTCACTGGAAATAAGCCATTTCCTAATTGACTAAAAATCCCGCTTCGCTCATTCTATTTGGACATCTAAACGGATAGACATATAAACACTTAAGCATCTAAATATAATCGGAGAAAAACTCCGTCGTTCACGAGGGTACAGGGTATGAGTTTCTTTCACGCTAATCATCAAGAGGCACTAAATCAGAATCTGGCTGAACTAGAAGGTCAAATTCGTGTTTCCTTCGAATTTTTTCCCCCCCAAACGGCTGAAATGGAACAGACCCTGTGGAAGTCAATTGACCGTCTAAGCAAACTTAAGCCTAAGTTTGTTTCCGTGACTTATGGAGCTAATTCTGGTGAGCGTGATCGTACTCATAGCATCATTAAGGGCATCAAAGACAGAACAGGCCTTGAAGCTGCGCCTCATCTAACTTGTATTGATGCCAACCGTGAAGAATTGTGTAACATCGCCCACGATTACTGGAGTAGCGGGATTCGTCATATTGTGGCCTTGCGTGGCGATTTACCAAATGGCAGTAGTAAACCTGAAATGTACGGTGCTGATTTGGTTGAGCTCTTAAAAAAAGAGGCTGATTTTGATATTTCCGTGGCGGCTTATCCGGAAGTCCATCCCGAAGCAAAAAGTGCGCAATCTGACCTGATTAACCTGAAAAGAAAAATTGATGCCGGTGCCAATCGCGCTATTACTCAATTCTTTTTTGATGTGGAAAGTTATCTTCGTTTTCGTGATCGCTGTGTTTCAACAGGAATTGATGTAGAAATCGTGCCGGGCATTTTGCCTGTCTCTAACTTCCGTCAGCTACAGCGGTTTGCGACTATGACTAATGTTCGTATCCCAAGCTGGATGACCAGAATGTTTGAAGGATTAGATGATGACCCTGAAAGCCGCAGCTTAGTGGGCGCTTCAATAGCAATGGATATGGTGAAAATTCTGAGCCGTGAAGGAGTAAAAGATTTCCATTTTTATACGCTTAACCGAGCGGAATTGAGTTATGCAATCTGCCATACATTAGGGGTTCGCCCTTGTTAAATTTCATTTCCGCCGAACTCTTTAGTTCGGCGAAGACAAAACTTCCTTACTGATTACAATCAAACGGTGACGATGTAAATCTGTGTCTCTTCCCCAGCAAAACGCATCCCATTTATCAAGAAGTTCATCCATTTGGTTTTAAATCACACAGAATATGAGCAATTTCCCATCAGCACATCCTGTTATTTCTGGAAATAAACCAAAACACAAATCCAACAATAATAACCATACTAACAATATTCAGGATATACCACCCAGCCTGATCGCTCATCACCATACCCACTGACAGAGAAGCAAGCATATTGGACAGATAGGTAATAAGCGAATTCACTCCCTGTAATTTATGTTTAAATGGACTACCGATACAATAAGCAAAACCGGACAGTTTCCCATCCGGTTTCACCCTTTTTCTCATCAAGAAAACGAAATACTAGCCTGTATTGCGCATCCCTGCCGCAACCCCTGCTATTGTTACCATCAGCGCCAGCTCTACGCGAGGATCAGGTTGTTCCTGCTGGCGGGAACGCTGTAATAGCTCTGCCTGTAAAACATTCAGCGGGTCTGTATAAACATTACGTAATGCGATGGATTCCGCTATCCACGGTAGATCCGCCATCAGTTGCCCATCACGTGAAACAGCCAGAACAGTCTCGATATCGGCTAAAAGTTGATTACGCAGTTTCGTACCCAGCGGCCACAGTTTTTTATCAACCAAACGTTGGTCATAATATTCCGCCAACCATAAATCAGCTTTGGCAAAAACCATCTCCAGCATAGCGATACGCGTCGTAAAAAATGGCCAGTCACGAGACATTTCCGACAAAGTATCCTGCTGATCAGCCTCTATCACATGCTGTAATGCAGCCCCTGCACCCAGCCATGCCGGAAGCATCAGGCGGTTTTGCGTCCACGCGAAAATCCACGGAATGGCGCGCAGGCTTTCTACTCCACCTGTCGGACGGCGTTTGGCAGGGCGCGAGCCTAACGGTAATTTCGCCAGTTCCTGTTCAGGAGTTGCCGAACGGAAATAAGGCACAAATTCCGGCTGCTCGCGGACGTAATCACGATACATATCACAGGAAATATCGGAAAGCGTATCCATGATCTGCTTCCATTCAGGTTTCGGCTCTGGCGGTGGCAGTAAGTTCGCCTCCAGAATGGCGCTGGCGTACATTGCCAGACTACTAATCGTCACCTGTGGCAAGCCGAACTTGAAGCGGATCATTTCTCCCTGCTCTGTTACACGCAACCCTCCTTTCAGGCTGCCCGGCGGCTGAGAAAGTAATGCCGAATGTGCCGGAGCACCACCACGTCCGATTGTTCCTCCCCGGCCGTGAAACAGTGTCAGTTTCACACCTTCTTTTTCACACACTCTGATCAGTGCATCCTGAGCACGATACTGCGCCCACGATGCTGCCATCACGCCCGCATCTTTTGCTGAGTCAGAATAGCCAATCATGACCATTTGTTTATCCTGAATCAGTTCACGATACCATTCAATATGGAGCAATTGCTGGATCACACTTTCCGCGTTATTCAGGTCATCAAGCGTTTCAAATAATGGTGCAACAGGTAATGACAATGAACAATCCGCAGCTTTTAGCAGTAATTTCACTGCCAGTACATCTGAAGGGACTTTCGCCATAGAAATCACATAGGCGGCAATCGCATCCGGTGGCGATTCTGCAATGACTTTACAGGTTTCCAATACTTCCTGAGTTTCTGCACTTGGCTGCCAGTGACGAGGAATTAATGGGCGCTTTGAATTCAGTTCACGTAACAAAAAGGCCTGTTTCTCTGTTTCTGACCAGCTCGCATAATCGCCCATTTCCAGATATTGGGTCAGCTCGGCGATAGCATCAGTATGACGGGTACTTTCCTGACGAATATCAATGCGAACCAGTGACAGACCGAAACAACGGATACGACGCAGAATATCCAGCAACTGACCATCGGCGATAATTTCCATACCGCAGGCTTTCAGAGACTGGTAACAGGCATAGAGCGGCTGCCACAATTGATCGTTATGCAGCAATAAATCTGCGGGAGGGATAACCTGTTCACCTTTCAGGCGTTTTTCCAGATATGCCAGCGTATTATTTAATTGAGTACGCAACTGTTTAGCAATTTCACGATAAGGCTCGATAACCTCATCTCCTCCTGCCAGCTGGCGCAGCTCTGGCGTACATTCCGACATCGAAAGCTCGGATACCAGAACTTGAATATCCTTCAGAAACAGGTCAGCGGCTTTCCAGCGACTAAGTAACAGCACATGGCGGGTAACTTCTGCGGTGACGTTAGGATTTCCATCCCGGTCGCCTCCCATCCAGGAAGTAAAACGGATTGGCACAGACTCTACCGGTAAGCTGTAACCGATAGATTCTTCCAATTGCTCATTGAATTCACGCAAAAACGCAGGAACACCTTCCCACAGGCTATTTTCCACTACCGCAAAACCCCATTTCGCTTCATCAATCGGGGTAGGACGGATCTTGCGGATTTCATCAGTATGCCAGGACTGAGCAACCAACTGGCGTAAACGACGCATGATATTGTTATGCTCGTAATCAGCCAAATCATCATGATCCAGCTGTGCCAGACAAGTATTCACTTCAACCAGTTTATGGATCAGAGTGCGGCGGGCAATTTCTGTCGGATGCGCGGTCAGCACCAGTTCAATGGAAAGTTCATTGACCGCCTGAACCAAATCATCATTATTGAAGTTTTTACTTTTCAGCCGTTCAAAGAGTGCTGCTAATGCAACCGGGTTACTGGCTGCTTCACCATGCGGTGAGATGCTGTGATATTGTTCAGCAGCATTGGCCAGATTAAGAAACTGGTTAAACGCTCTGGCAACCGGCAGTAATTCATCATTAGATAAATTTTGCAGTGTCGATAACAGTTGCTGGCGATCAGCGTCATTTCCGGCACGGGATGATTTGGATAGCTTCCTTATCGTTTCAACTTTATCAAGAATATCCTTTCCCTGAGCCTCTTTGATCGTGTTTCCCAGTATCGTACCAAGCATACTGACATTACTTCGCATTGCGGAATATTGTTGATTCATGTGAGTCCTGACCTTGTGTTGCTGTATGCATGTTTACCCTTCGCCTTTCAAGCTGCCTCTTTGTTGGCTGCACTCAGTAATCCCCGGTCACATAGTTATCTATGCTCCCGGGGATTACTGAGAGGCTCCTGCCTCTCACCGGAGGCCAGCCTTTGGCTGGGCAAATTCGTTCCCGACGAATTTGTCATTCCCTGGCCGCCGCGATGCAACTTGAAATCCATTGGGTATATTTAATCTACTATTCATATCAGAAAACAAACAAATTGGGCGGATTTTATGAAATTTTGTTCAAAACTTTCTTTAACCTGAGTCAGACTATTGGCTTTGAAAATTCCCAACAATGAAGGAAAAACAACGAACTTTTGCTGGTAAATGGGGGCTACGTGAGCCTGCTCCAATCAAAAATAAAAGAGGGAACAGGCATAAATCAAATATTCTGATAGAACGTGCGGATTACTATAAAAGTTGCGATAAACGATTCAAATCTGACTGAATCGCACCGGCCGTGACATCACGCCCTGCGCCCGGGCCACGAATGACCAGAGGATTATCACGATACCAGCGGCTTTCTATGGCGAACACATTGTCCCCCGGTAATAACGAGGCTAAAGGATGCTCTGAACGCACCGCTTCTACCCCTACTTTAGCCTTACCTTTGGCATCAAAGCGCGCCACATAACGCAGTACCATGCCCATTTCACGCGCAGCTTCCAACCGTTTCTGCATTTGCTCATTGATAGCTGAGCTGTTTTCAAAAAACTCGTCAATCGAGCCAACGCTGGCTTCTGGTGGTACAAGTGACTCTATCCGCACCTGATCCGGCTCAATCTCATAGCCAGCCTCACGAGCCAGAATCACTAGCTTACGCATCACATCCTGACCGGAAAGATCAATGCGGGGATCAGGCTCTGTTAGCCCCTGTTGCCATGCCTGTTCCACCAGATCGCTGAAAGGAACTGTACCGTCAAATTGGAGGAACAGCCACGATAGTGTGCCAGAGAAAATCCCACTGATAGACAGGATCGTATCGCCACTTTCCCGTAAGTCCCTGACAGAATAGTTAATGGGTAACCCTGCACCAACAGTTGCGTTGTATAACCAGTGACGGCCAGTCTTTGCAAAAGCATCCCGGATCATGCGATAAGTATTACTGTCGGAGGCACCGGCAGCCTTATTAGCGCTAATCACATGGAAACCATAACTGGCAAAATCGATGTAGTTACCCGCCAACTCTTCACTCGCCGTCACATCAAGTACGACCAAATCATCATAAGGGTGTGCCCGCATCCACAAAAACAGTTCATCATCTGCATGAGTGGTGGCCTCATCATTGAAGAATGCTAATGCCCGGCTTGCATCAATCCCCTGATAATTCAGCAGGCTTCGGCGACTATCAACAATGCCTGCCAGAATGAATTCAAAATCACTGCGCGCTGAGATATTTTTCTGTTCACGCGCAAACAGCTCCAGCCAGCGTGAACCAATATTACCTTTTCCAAACAGAACCAAACCGATCTGTTTTTCTGCCCGGAACAAACTCTGATGTAATCCCTGAATCAGATGAGATGTCTGGCCCAAGCGCAGTACAGCCACCAGACTGATATCATCTTCAGCATGCCAGATAAACTCAACCGGCTGGTCTTTAAGCTGCTGATAAAAACGGTGGCTATGTAACGGATTTTTACATACTCCTGCCCCGACCAACGCCACCAGCGAAAACCCTTCGCGCAAGGAAAGTTTTCCCGGCAAAGAGGCATCCTGTAATACATCAAGGGCACTGTTAACTATTTCAGAGGTATAACAAAGCTGGATCAAATTGCAGTCAGTATGTAGCCCCGTCGCCAACGGCCTGATTTGGGCACGCTTCAGCAATGAGTCGATATCTTTATAGGTTTGTTTAAAATCAAGGGACGAAAAAAGGTGTAACTCAATCAGACAGACATCATCGTGGCTGGTTACAATCTTTGCTCCCATCCCGGATGCCAGAACCCGCTCAATACGGGTAGAACCCTGTTCAGGTTGGTAACTGCAACGTAATTGCAAATCGATATCACTGAGCGAAACAGGCTGTAATGTTCGGGTATGAAGTACAGGAGCAGCCAGACGCGCCAGTTCACTCGCTTCATCCAGACGCAATAATGGCAACAGGCATGCATCGCTGACTTTACGTGGATCAGCACTGTAAACCCCGGCTACATCACTCCAGATAGTCACTTTTTTGGCACCCGCCAATGCCCCAACCTGGGTAGCAGAATAATCACTGCCATTGCGCCCTAATAGTACGGTTTCTCCTTTATGGTTACTGGATATGAAACCTGTCACCACCAGACGCTTATCAGAATTCTCAACTAATAACTGGCTCAATAAAGGCTGGGATAAGATAACATCGACCTGCGGCTGGGCCGCCCGTTCAGCCCGCAGGAACTGACGCGCATCCAGCCATGCGCTGGAAATACCCTGAGATTCAAGCACTGCGGCCATCAGGCGTGCGGACCATATTTCGCCATGACCAACAACTTCAGCGTAGGTAATATCACTCACCGGTTTATCCAGTAATGCACTCAGCCTTTCCAAATCAGCAACAAAATCTGCGATCAGTGTTTCGGCGGCAGCTTCTGGCAACAATCCCCGGATTAATTCCTGCTGATAACGCCGTAAGGCCTGCTGAACCTGATGCGCTGAAATACGATCATTCTGGCTCAATTTCAGCCAGTCAATCAGCTGGTTCGTCGTACTCCCCGCCGCCGATACCACCATCAAATCACCCGGCTGGCTGTAGTTCGCCATAATATCCGCAACCCGCTTATAACATTTCACGTCTGCAAGGCTGCTACCGCCAAATTTATGTAACTGGCGGCCAGATTCCGCCCCCGCTATTGCCAGTTCAACCATAATGAATGCTTACCTCGTTGCCGCTGCCTGAAATGCACTATCCAGATCAGCAATTAAATCCTGACTGTCTTCTATTCCCACCGAGATACGAAGAAGTGAATCCGTAATTCCCGCCTGTTTCCTTGCTTCTGCCGACATACCAGCATGTGTCATCGTTGCAGTATGAGAAATCAATGATTCCACACCACCCAGCGATTCGGCCAGAGTAAATAATTTTAACCCAGATAAAAAGCCACGCATTGTTTGTTCATCACCAGCAAGTTCAAAACTCAGCATCGCACCAAATCCGGCCTGCTGTTGGCGTGCTATTTCATGGCCCGGATGATCTTTCAGCCCCGGATAATAGAGTTTTTTCACCTGTGGCTGTTGTTGCAGATATTCCGCAATGGCAACCGCATTATTTTGCTGTAGAAGTACCCGGGCTGATAATGTACGAATTCCCCGCAACAGCAAATAACTGTCAAAAGCCCCGCCTGTTACGCCGATATTATTCGCCCACCATGCCAAATCCTCGGCAATGGAGGGATCTTTAGCAACCACCGCACCAGCAATTAAATCAGAGTGCCCATTCAGGTATTTTGTACAGGAATGAATAACCAAATCTGCCCCCAAATCCAGTGGTTTCTGTAAGACGGGACTCAGAAATGTGTTATCGACTACCGTTAATGCACCGGTTTCACGAGCCAGTTCACAGATGTACCGGATATCCACGATCCGCAGCAACGGATTACTGGGTGTTTCAATCAATACCAGTTTGGGCTTTTGGGCAAGAGCCTGCTTCAATGCTGCATCATCCGACTGATCCACAAAAATAACATTGTAGGCTCCACGGCGACTTAAACTGTCAAACAGGCGATAACTCCCGCCATAGCAATCATGGGGAGCCACAAGAAGATCTCCCGGCTGTAAGAATACCGTGCATAACAAGTGGATCGCTGACATCCCACTGCTGGTCATCACAGCCCCTGCACCGCCTTCCAGTTCAGCCAGAACCTGCTGGACAACATCACGCCCCGGGTTACCGCGCCGGGAATAGTCATGCGCTCTGGGTTCATTAAATCCCGTGAAATTATACGTACTGGAAAGATAGACGGGAGGAACAACACAGCCATATTGTTCGTCAACATTGATACCACTTTGAACTGCAGCCGTTGCTTGTTTACAACCTGCTATTTGTTTAAACCCCATAGCTCTACCCATTATTGTATTTTAGGAGTGACAGAAGAATAACCTCCAGAAATATAGACGTCAATACATCTAGACATCCAAAAAGATTTGCGCTTTAATAATACAATCCGTCTATTACCCCTGTTTTGATGTCAGATTAGGGCATATTTTCTGAAATCCTTAACCGTAGCGATATAGTCGATAGGGGAAATATGCTAAAATGCAGAATTATCGACACGAACATAGTTCAGAAATAATTTCTTTTATTTCTGATTTCAATTGCTTGATTTAAAACTATTTAAGGTATCTCATGGCTGAGTGGAATGGTGAGTATGTCAGCCCTTATGCTGAACATGGCAAAAAAAGTGAACAAGTCAAAAAGATTACGGTTTCAATTCCATTAAAGGTATTGAAGATACTGACTGATGAACGCACCCGCCGTCAGGTAAATAATCTGCGTCATGCAACAAATAGCGAATTACTGTGCGAAGCATTTCTCCATGCATTCACCGGACAGCCTCTGCCTGATGACGACGATTTACGCAAAGAGCGTCATGATGAAATTCCTGAAGCAGCCAAAGAGATAATGCGCGAGTGTGGGATCGATCCCGATACTTGGGAATATTGATATCTCTTTTATCTCAAGTCGTTGTTTATAGGCTGTACTGCGACTTGAAATCAATCAGATGCAGGCAGTTAAAATTGCATTCGTTTAAAACAAAAACGCCCGGCATATAACCGGGCGTTTTTGTTGGCAGTAAGAATTACTTCTTAGCACCTGGAACGCTGAAACGTTTGTTAAAGCGATCAACACGACCACCAGTCGCAACGTCACGCTGCTTACCAGTGTAGAACGGGTGGCATGCACCACAAACGTCCAAGTTCACATCGTGACCGGTAGATTTGATTTTGATAACGTTACCGCAAGAACAGGATGCAGTAATTTCTTCGTATTTAGGGTGAATACCTTGTCTCATGGGGAAAACCTCTGTTAAGGCCGTGTCGCTATCCGGCCTTATTGCCGCCAGACACCACACGTCGTGTTGATTAAAATAAGTTCGGTAATTTTGATACCAAAGGCGGCGGATCATACAGAATATCGTTTTATTGCGCAATGAAATCTGCTGAGTTGCTATGATACTCTTTGTTTATATGTTTGCCATTAATCATCCGGAAATCACTTTATGACAGTTGTTCAGGTTGCGTTACCTGTCCCTTTGGCCCGCTCTTTTGATTACCTGTTACCCGAAGGATTACCCGTTCCTGCTCTTGGAATACGGGTGCGAGTGCCTTTTGGCAAACGCAGTGCAATTGGTGTTGTCACCGGGATCACCGACAACAGTGAATTCGCTCCAGAACAACTGAAATCAATTACTGAACTTCTTGATGAAGCTACCCTTTTCCCTGGCGATCTCTGGCAATTACTCCAATGGTCCGCCCGCTATTATCACTACCCGCTCGGGGAAGTTCTTTTTCATGCTATGCCTGTTTTGCTGCGGCAGGGCAAACCAGCAGAATTTTCCCCGCTCTGGCAATGGCAAATCACAGAAACCGGCCAACAAGTGCCACCAGAACAACTTAAACGCTCAGCTAAACAACAACAGGCATTAGCCAAACTGCGCCAGCAATCCGTTTATCGCCATCAGGTTTCTGAATTAGAAATCAGCGAAAGTGCACTACAGGCACTGAAAAAAAAGGGGTTCATTGATTTGCATCCGGTACAGCCGGAAGCGGAGAACTGGCGGGAACATTTTCAGGTTATCGGCGAACGGCTGAAACTCAATACTGAACAGGCCACCGCAGTTGGCGCGGTTCGCGCAGAAGATAAAACTTTCGCTCCCTGGTTACTTGCTGGTATCACAGGTTCAGGTAAAACCGAAGTTTATCTGAGTGTACTGGAAAATATTCTGGAGCAGGGAAAACAGGCGCTGATTCTGGTTCCTGAAATTGGTTTAACACCCCAGACTATTTGCCGATTCAGAGAACGTTTCAATGCACCTGTCGATGTTCTGCATTCGGCTTTAAATGACAGTGAAAGGTTATCCGTATGGTTAAGAGCCAGACGGGGAGAAAATGCGATTGTTATCGGCACCCGCTCCGCACTGTTTACACCTTTTGCCCACTTAGGCGTCATCATTATTGATGAAGAACATGACAGCTCCTATAAACAACAGGAAGGCTGGCGTTATCACGCCCGTGATCTGGCGGTATTCCGGGCCAAAAAAGAGAGCATTCCCATTATTCTGGGAACCGCAACCCCTGCGCTGGAAACACTGCACAATGTACAGCAGGGTAAATATCGGCAACTCACTTTGACAAAACGGGCAGGTCACGCCCAACCAGCCACTCAACACCTGCTTGATATGAAAGGCTTACCGCTGACTGTCGGGCTATCTCAGCCACTGATTAACCGCATTAGAGAACATTTAAAAGCCGATAATCAGGTTATTCTGTTCCTGAATCGGCGCGGTTATTCGCCTGCCCTGCTCTGCCATGAATGTGGCTGGATAGCAGAATGTCAGCGTTGTGATCACTATTACACCCTTCATCAGAATCATCGCCATCTGCGCTGTCATCACTGTGACAGCCAACGGCCTATCCCACGCCAATGCCCACAATGTGGGACGACAAATCTCATCCCGGTAGGGCTGGGAACGGAGCAACTTGAGGATGGTATCAGCCAACTATTTCCCGATATTCCGGTTACCCGTATCGATAGAGATACCACCAGCCGCAAAGGGGCTTTAGAGCAACAACTGGCTGACGTTCATCAGGGAGGAGCCCGCATTCTAATCGGAACCCAAATGCTGGCAAAAGGCCACCATTTCCCTGATGTCACACTCGTCGCTTTACTGGATGTGGATGGTGCCCTGTTTTCTGCCGATTTTCGTGCCGCTGAGCGCTTTGCACAACTATATACTCAGGTTTCCGGCCGTGCAGGACGCGCTGGCAAACAGGGAGAGGTCGTCCTTCAGACTCACCATCCCGACCATCCGCTTTTGCAGGTATTGCTGGAAAAAGGCTATGACGCATTTGCCCGGCAAGCAATAGAAGAGCGCCAGCAGGTTCTTCTGCCTCCTTTTGTCAGCCATATCATGCTGCGATCAGAAGATCACGATAATCAGCAGTCTCCTGCTTTTTTACAGCAAATGCGCCAACTACTTGAACAACACCCCCTGTATAATGACCAGCTATGGATTATGGGCCCTGTTCCCGCCTTACAGGCCAAACGCAGTGGTCGTTATCGCTGGCAATTACTGGTGCAGCATCCTTCGCGTATTTATCTCCAGAAAATGATGACTGAGGTCTATCCGGGTATTACAGCACTGCCTTTAGCACGTAAAGTAAAATGGAATATTGATGTCGATCCGACTGAAGGCTAATAAAAAAACGCGGCCATAAAAATTCAAAACTAAGCAGAACCCCATGAAAAACAGTGAAACTTATTTCCTTAATTTGCGAAGCAGCTCTAAGAAATGATGCGTATCACATTTTTTATGCAAACAAAGTAACGGCTTGAACTGTTAATCTGTTTAAAATGGATTTATTAATATGCCTGTAGAAAACGAATCCGCCAGCGTTTCCCCACAGAAATGGCTGGCGTTTTTTGTCGTTAATTTTTTAACTTTACGGATATACCCAATGGATTTCAAATTGCATCGCGGCGGCAAGGGAGCGAGTCCCCGGGAGCATAGATAACTATGTGACCGGGGTGAGTGAGCGTAGCCAACATTGAAAGACGAAGGGTATAGCAATCGTTTCACTGCCAGTAGAAAGCGAGGAGCGGCTATGGAAAAAAAGAATTGTGCATTGGCGACAATGAAAGATGTAGCCAAAGTAGCGGGTGTTTCTACCGCAACTGTATCAAGAACGCTAATGAATCCTGATAAAGTTTCTGCGCACACCCGCCAAAAAGTAGAAAATGCAGTACTGGAAGTGGGTTACTATCCCCATAATCTCGCGAAAAATTTAAGACGGAATGAATCCAGAGCAATTCTGGTCATTGTTCCTAATATCTGCGACCCTTTCTTCAATGAAATTATCCGTGGTATTGAAGAGGCCGCAGCACAACATGGTTATCTGGTTCTGATTGGTGACTGTAAACACCAGCAACAGCAGGAACATGCCTTTATTAACCTGCTTATCACCAAACGCATTGATGGCATGATACTGCTCGGTTCAAACATTCCATTCGATGTTTCCAAAGAAGAACAGAAAAATATGCCTCCTATGGTGATGGCCAACGAATTTGCGCCTGAGCTGGAACTTCCCACCGTCCACATTGATAACCTGACCTCTGCCTTCAATGCCACGCACCACCTGCAAGCTCTAGGCCATAAGCGCATTGCCTGTATCACCGGCCCAGAATCAATGCCCCTGTGCCAATACCGGCTTCAGGGTTACATTCAGGCATTACGCCGTGCCGGTCTGCCTATCCGGGATGAATACATTATCAGAGGCGATTTTACTCACGAAAGTGGCGCTGAATTAGCAGAAAAACTGCTCACTCTAAGAAATCCACCCAGTGCTATTTTCTGCCATAGTGATGTCATGGCTATCGGGGCAATGTGGCAAGCTAAAAAAATGGGGTTAAAATTACCAGAAGATCTTTCCATTATTGGTTTTGATAATATCAACACAGCGCAATATAGCGATCCCCCTCTGACAACCGTGGCACAGCCATGTTATGACATTGGGCATAACTCAATGCTTTTGCTGCTGGAACAGCTTCAGGGCCGTATGGTTTCGAAAGGTTCACGATTACTGGATGCAGAACTTCTTATTCGAGGAAGTACTTGTTCGCCTAAAAGCTAGGCAAATAAAGACATGTTCAGTAACATTAGGTATCTATTCCTTAATTTTTTTATAACTCAGCGAATTAAATACAGTGGCACAACGAGATTATGTGGGTCGCGGGCATTCTAATCCCCGCAAGAAAGGTTCTGGTAAGAAAAAAAATCAGGCTAAAGGGCTGCCTAAAACACTATTAGTCATTGCTGTAGCTCTGGTCGTCACATTTATTGGCGGGCTTTATTTCATCGTACACACTAAACATGAAAGTGAAAAAAATATACCGCCAGTTGCTCACCAGCCTAAAGGCCATAGTCTGCCACCAAAACCAGAAGAACGCTGGAGCTATATTAAGGAGCTGGAAAACCGGCCTGTAGGTCTGCCATCAATTCAGGATCCATCGTTAACAACCGGCCAGCCAAACAACCGGCCAGCGGAACTGACTCCAGAACAGCGCCAGTTACTTGAACAGATGCAGGCCGACATGCGCCAGACGCCTGTCCAATTGGCTGAAGTCCCCTATAACAGCGAGCCAGTACCCCGCTCACGTGTGATTATCAATCCACCGTCACAACAGCCGCTTTCAGAATACACACCACAGCAAAATAAGCCGTCAGTGCCACTACCGTCGCCTCAGGCTCAGGTTCCTCAATCGCAAGCACCCAATGAAACCAATAAGCCCAAGACAGAGACGAATGGCTCCCGAATAATGTTACAATGCGGTTCGTTCCGTACGATGGAACAGGCGGAATCTGTCCGTGCCAACCTTGCGCTGGCAGGTATTGAGAGTAAGATCACAACCAAGGACAGTTGGAATCGGGTGGTATTAGGGCCGTATAAAAACAGAGAAAGTGCAGAAAAAATGCACAGACGTGTGACTAATACAGGTATTCCCAGCTGTATTCTCCGCCCTGCCGGGGGTTGAAAAACCAAAAAGTTCCCCCCATCTTGATTTCTAATAACGTGCACACGCTGCTTTTGATAAACAATTGTGGCTTACAGCCAAGGTTTTGGTAAGTAAAAGTATCGTGTGTACCATCTTCTATTTTGTAACCAGGGGCTAACTCGTGACTACAATCGTAAGTGTTCGCCGTAATGGCCAGGTCGTCATCGGTGGTGATGGACAAGCAACAATGGGCCATACCGTTATGAAAGGCAATGTCCGTAAGGTACGCCGCCTTTATAATGACAAGGTTATCGCGGGTTTTGCCGGCGGTACCGCTGATGCCTTCACCCTGTTCGAACTGTTTGAACGCAAACTGGAAATGCATCAGGGCCACCTGACCAAAGCTGCTGTTGAACTTGCAAAAGATTGGCGGACAGACAGAATGCTCCGTAGGCTGGAAGCCCTGCTTGCTGTTGCAGATGAAAATGCATCTCTGATTATTACAGGTAATGGTGACGTGATTCAGCCAGAAAATGATCTCATCGCTATTGGCTCCGGTGGCTCATATGCACAGGCAGCTGCGCGCGCAATGCTGGAAACCACTGAACTCAGTGCCCGGGAAATTGCAGAACGCGCCCTGACTATCGCTGGCGATATCTGTATCTACACCAACCAAAATCATAACTTCGAAGAACTGCCTTCAAAAGCGTAAGGATAGATAGCATGTCTGAAATGACTCCTCGCGAAATTGTCAGCGAACTTGACAACCACATCATCGGTCAGGATAAAGCAAAGCGTGCTGTTGCCATCGCTCTGCGTAACCGCTGGCGTCGTATGCAGTTGGATGAATCACTGCGTTATGAAGTGACCCCGAAAAATATTCTGATGATTGGCCCAACTGGTGTAGGTAAAACCGAAATCGCCCGTCGTCTGGCTAAACTGGCCAATGCGCCTTTTATCAAAGTTGAAGCAACAAAATTCACTGAAGTGGGTTATGTCGGTAAGGAAGTTGATTCCATCATCCGCGATCTGACTGATGCGGCAGTAAAAATGGTACGCCTGCAATCCATTGAGAAAAACCGCTATCGCGCTGAAGAACTGGCAGAAGAACGTATTCTGGATGTTCTGCTACCACCAGCGAAAAACAACTGGGGACAAGCTGAAGAGCAGCCAGAACAATCCTCTACCCGTCAGGCATTCCGCAAGAAACTGCGTGAAGGTCAGCTGGATGAGAAAGAGATCGAAATCGAAGTGGCAGCTGCCCCGGTTGGTGTTGAGATCATGGCGCCTCCGGGCATGGAAGAAATGACTAATCAGTTGCAGTCCATGTTCCAGAACCTGTCTGGTCAGCGTCAAAAAAGCCGTAAGATGAAGATCAAAGACGCATTCAAACTGCTGGTGGAAGAGGAAGCTGCGAAGCTGGTGAATCCTGAAGAGCTGAAACAGCAGGCAATTGATGCCGTTGAACAGCACGGTATCGTCTTTATTGATGAAATCGATAAAATTTGTAAACGCGGTCAAACCTCCGGCCCGGATGTTTCCCGTGAAGGTGTCCAGCGTGACTTGCTGCCATTGGTTGAAGGCTGTACGGTTTCCACCAAACATGGCATGGTAAAAACTGACCATATTCTGTTCATTGCTTCCGGCGCATTTCAGGTTTCCAGCCCTTCCGATTTGATCCCAGAGCTACAGGGCCGTCTGCCTATCCGTGTCGAACTGGAAGCATTAACTACCGAAGATTTTGAACGCATCCTGACTGAACCAAATGCTTCACTGACAGAACAGTACAAGGCATTAATGGCAACAGAAGGCATGCACATTGAATTTACCACTGATGGTATTCGCAAAATCGCAGAAGCAGCATGGCAGGTTAATGAAACAACCGAAAATATTGGTGCCCGCCGCCTGCATACTGTTCTTGAGCGCATGATGGAAGATATCTCTTTCGACGCCAGCGAATCTCAGGGTCAGTCAGTTGAAATCAACGCTGACTACGTCAAATCACACTTAGACGAACTGGTCGCTGATGAAGATCTGAGTCGATTCATCCTGTAATTGATCTGGATCCTGCTTAGTAACAGTAAAAATGGAATGGGAGGCTTGCCTCCCATTTCTCTATTCTGCTTAAATCAAAATTTATCACATATGACATATTTGATGACAATATGAACTCAACAACGACAAGTAGTCAAATGCAGGCATGGCTGGAAAGTTTGCGTCCGAAAACCCTCCCGCTGGCGATAGCAGCAATTATGACAGGTTCAGCCCTTGCTTCATGGACCGGTCATTTTAGCTGGCCTGTGGCATTACTAGCCTTCCTGACAGCCTCCCTGCTGCAAATTCTGTCTAACCTTGCTAATGATTATGGTGACGTCGCCAAAGGCAGTGATACCGAAAAGCGTATCGGCCCAATGCGGGGTATGCAGAAGGGCCTGATTACAGCCCAACAAATGAAAACCGCGTTAAAAATTACCGTGCTGCTCTCCTGTTTGTCAGGCATTGCGCTTATTGCCGCAGCCTGTCATAGCCTTGGCGATATTATTGGTTTTCTGGGATTAGGTTTACTGGCAATTATTGCAGCCATTACTTATACCGTTGGTACCAAACCTTACGGCTATATGGGGCTGGGTGATCTTTCAGTCCTGATTTTCTTTGGCTGGCTCAGTGTTCTTGGCACGTATTATTTACAAGCGCATACTTTTTCCTTAAGTACCGTTCTGCCAGCAACTGCCTGTGGTTTACTCTCCGTAGCTGTGTTGAATATTAATAACCTGCGGGATATCGAAACAGACAGCCAGAATGGCAAAAATACCCTGGCAGTCAGACTCGGTGGCAAAAAAGCTCGTTATTATCATGCTGCTCTGCTTACGGGAGCTATGGTCTGTTTGATCGCCTTTACACTTCTGTACCTGAACAACAGCGGGTATAGCTGGTTATTTTTGCTGGCCTTCCCAATGCTATTGAAGCATGTACTACAGGTTCTGCGCGATCCAACAGCCGAAGGTATGCGCCCTCAATTAGTACAGATGGTCAAAGTGGCACTCCTGACCAATATCCTGTTTTCGATTGGACTGATACTTAATTAAGCGAGTACATATCAATTTTATCCTCACGTTTTAAGATTGATGATTTTGCCAACGCTAGTCTTAAAAGGATATACTGTCCGTTCCTTGCATAAACCAGACGTAAATCCCATGAAATATGATACTTCCGAACTTTGTGATATCTATCAAGAAGATGTGAATGTGGTAGAACCATTATTTTCCAACTTTGGTGGGCGTACTTCATTTGGTGGTCAAATCATCACGGTGAAATGTTTTGAAGACAACGGACTGCTCTATGACTTGCTGGAAGAGCCGGGACGCGGGCGCATTTTACTGGTTGATGGTGGCGGATCGGTACGCAAGGCTCTGCTCGATGCCGAGCTGGCCCAGCTTGCTGTCAATAACGAATGGGAAGGTATCGTCATTTATGGCGCTGTGCGTCAGGTAGATTACCTTGCTGAATTTGATATTGGTATTCAGGCGATGGCAGCAATTCCTGCTGGCTCCAGCAGTGAAGGCATCGGGGACAGCGATATCAGAGTAAATTTTGGCGGAGTGACTTTCTTTTCCGGTGATTATCTTTATGCAGACAACACAGGAATGATTTTGTCAGAAGTTCCGCTGGAAATAGATGGGGATGAAGATAATGATGAAGTGTAATAAATTATAGCCCAGCCATCACTCCTGATAATGATAAAAAAGGGCGCAGTAATTATCGCCCTTTTTTTGCAAAATAATTTCTGCAAAACTATCTTTCGGTAAAGCCAGCGGATACTTTATTGCACGTCTTCCATTTTACCCAACAAGGTACGTAAGCGTTCTTGCCATGCTGATTGTTCTTGTTTGAGCTGCTCATTTTCACGTACCAGTGAATCACGGCTGTCTGTCGCATTCTGGACATCCTGAGATAACACTGCGTTCTGTTCTTTTAATTCTTCAATTTCCATTTGCAGCAAAGTAATGGTATCAATTGCCTGCTGAACTTTAGATTCCAGCTTTTCAAAAACTTCAAATGACATTCTCGAGCCCCTCTTATAAGCAATGCCTTGATTGTATTTAGCCTGTTAACGACTGTCTAGTTTCATACTTCTAATGTGTGGCATATACCCTCCATCTTACGAGCGACCTCCCTATTTATTACGTGAGGTAACCCGAAATTTACCGGGTATGACGAGAAATATAGTGACTAATCCTAAATGAAGATAAGATCACATTTTAACGATGAATAAAACCCCAATTAAATGCGAATTCGCTCATTTTGTTGACGCAACACGCAGATTTCAATTTCGCTATTTCTCGTTTCCGCTCATTAACGATAAATTCACACCACCTTTCTCTGCGTAATCAGAACGCAGCAAGAAAGGACTAATAATTAATCTCCTCTCTGTACTTTTTATAGGATATAGAAATGGGCCAGACCACCACTCCAACATTATCAGGTCAATGTATTTCAGAGTTTCTGGGTACAGCATTGCTTGTTTTCTTCGGCTTAGGCTGTGTTGCTGCCGCACGTCTTGCAGGTGCACAACTTGGACTGTGGGAAATCAGCATTATCTGGGGCTTTGGTGTCGCCCTGGCTGTTTACCTTACTGCCGGCATTTCTGGTGCACACCTTAATCCCGCAGTAACTATTGCTCTATGCCTATTTGCCAGTTTTGACAGAAAAAAAGTACTCCCTTACATCATTGCCCAAATGCTAGGCGGTTTTGTCGCCGCAGCTCTTGTCTATATGATGTATTACAACCTTTTCCTTGATTATGAGCAAGTTCACAACATTGCTCGTGGGTCGCAAGAAAGTCTTTTCACGGCTGGCGTCTTTTCCACTTACCCTGCAACACAAATATCCGTATTCCATGCATTTATTGTTGAAGTTATCATCGCGGCTGTTTTGCTTTGCCTGATCCTGGCTCTGACAGACGACGGCAACGGTATTCCACGTGGCCCTTTGGCACCATTGATTATCGGTATTCTGATTGCCGTTATCGGTGGTTCTTTTGGTCCTCTGACCGGATTTGCTCTGAATCCCGCTCGTGATTTTGGACCTAAATTAGTTGCTTATTTTGCCGGATGGGGAAATATTGCTCTGACCGGAGGTCGGGACATCCCTTATTTCCTTGTTCCATTGGTAGCCCCTATTATTGGCGCCATTCTGGGTGCATTTGGTTACCGCAAATTAATTTCCCGCCATTTACCACGTGAAAATTAGTTTTGCCTATATTTAGAGATGATAACAGATTAAAAAATAAAAAATTATTAAATAAGACCAGGTTATAGTTATGACAACAGAAAATATCACTGATAAAAAATATATCGTTGCGTTGGATCAGGGAACAACCAGCTCAAGGGCGGTGATTCTTGATCACGATGCCAATATTGTCAGTATTTCACAACGTGAATTTCCGCAAATATACCCTAAACCAGGCTGGGTAGAGCATGATCCGATGGAAATTTGGGCCAGCCAAAGCTCAACGCTGGTTGAAGTATTGGCAAAAGCCGATATTCGCTCAGACCAAATTGCCAGTATCGGGATCACGAATCAACGGGAAACAACGATTGTCTGGGAAAAAGAGACAGGTAAACCCGTTTACAATGCCATTGTATGGCAATGTCGCCGAACCGCAGATATCTGTACCCGCCTGAAGAAAAAAGAAGGTCTGGAAGAGTATATCCGTCATAACACTGGTCTGGTTATCGACCCTTACTTTTCCGGAACAAAAATAAAATGGATTCTGGATAACGTTGAGGGTGTCCGCCATCGCGCTGAAAATGGTGAACTGCTGTTTGGGACCGTTGATACCTGGCTGGTCTGGAAAATGACACAAGGTCGCGTACATGTTACCGACTATACCAACGCTTCCCGCACTATGCTGTTTAACATCCATGACCTCGACTGGGATCAGAAGATCCTTGATGAGCTGGATATTCCTCGCGTTATGCTGCCAAAAGTTGCTGCCTCCTCGGAGATTTATGGTCAGACTAATATCGGCGGTAAAGGCGGTACTCGTATTCCTATCGCAGGTATCGCAGGCGATCAGCAAGCCGCGCTGTACGGTCAATTATGTGTCCATCCGGGCATGGCAAAAAATACTTATGGCACTGGCTGCTTCCTGCTGATGAATACCGGCACCGATGCAGTACGCTCCAGCCACGGTTTGCTGACCACGATAGCCTGTGGCCCACGGGGAGAAGTGAATTATGCTCTGGAAGGTGCCGTGTTTGTGGGAGGAGCATCAATCCAGTGGCTGCGTGATGAACTGAAACTCATCGCTGATGCAGCAGACTCCGAATACTTCGCCACAAAAGTACAAGACAGCAATGGCGTTTATGTTGTTCCGGCCTTTACCGGGCTTGGTGCGCCTTATTGGGATCCGTACGCCCGTGGTGCCATTTTTGGGCTGACCCGCGGAGCAAACAGCAACCACATTATCCGAGCAACGCTTGAATCAATCGCTTACCAGACCCGTGACGTACTGGATGCAATGCAGGCAGATTCCGGCGCACGTTTACAGGCGCTGCGCGTAGATGGTGGAGCGGTCGCGAATAACTTCCTGATGCAGTTCCAGTCTGACATCCTCGGCACTCGTGTAGAGCGCCCTGAAGTCCGTGAAAGTACTGCATTAGGTGCGGCATTCCTTGCTGGTCTGGCTGTCGGCTTCTGGAAGGATCTTGATGAAGTGAAAAGTAAAGCGACCATCGAAAAAGAATTCCGCCCTGGCATAGAAACCACAGAGCGTAACCACAAATACAATGGCTGGAAAAAAGCTGTTGCCCGTGCTCAGGAATGGGAAGACCGCGCTTAAAAAGCGCATACATGCGAAAGCTCTGACAAATTAGCGTCAGAGCTTTTTAGTATCCGATAATTCAATGAATATCTCAGACAGTACGTTCCTGCTGCTGGATCCTCTGAGAGATTGGCAGCCAACACAATAAAATAAGTAACGCCATACAGAACATCAGCATACCCACGCTGAATTGGCTATTTTGTGGCAGCATCGCCGATAACCATGTAGCCACACCAGATCCTACATTCTGTAACCCCCCCACCAGCGCACCTGCCGCTCCAGCCAGATAAGGGAAGGGTTCCATAGCACCCGTCGTCGCCAGCGGAAATAACATACCCGCCCCAAAAAAGAACAGCGCAGCCGGAAGCAACAACGTCCAGACATTCATAATGCCGAACCAGCCGGGCAACCACATCAATGTTCCCGCCAGCAGACAGCAAATAACAGCATTCCACACCAGCTGATAAAACGTTTTGTTTTCACGCCCTGCATACCATGCCCCCAGAAATGCAGCAGGAATAGGCAGAATAAACAAAATACTGACTGTTAAACTATCCAGCCCTAAAACAGCGCCGAGCAAAACCCCACAGCTAGCTTCAAACACAGCCACTCCCGCCAGACCGCCAATCAGCATAATCAGATAAGAAACAAAAATGCCATTGGATAGCAGCTGATGGAAAGAAACCAGCATTGTGCTCTGCGTTGTCTGCTCCGGACGGGTTTCCGGGAAATGCCGGAATAAAAACAGGATCACGCCTGAACCCAGCAACAATAAAAACCAATAACAGGCACGCCAGCCAAAATAATGGCCCACGACACCACCAATCATCGGTGCTAATAACGGGCTGACCAGTATCGCCATATTCAACAGACTATTGGCACAACGCAGCGATGCTCCGGTATATAAATCTCTTGGCACAGTACGTATCATTACGCCTGCGACTCCCGTTCCCAGTCCCTGAAATACACTGACTATCACCAATGCCAATAAACTGGAAGAAAACAGTGCACATATCGTAGCAACCAGAAAAACTGACATTCCTGCCAAAATCACGGGGCGACGGCCGACTTTATCCGACAGTGGCCCATAAAAGAGCTGTGAAAACCCATAAGCGAATAAATAGGCCGCCATAACCCGTTGGACTTCCCCCGCCGGCTTACCAAAGCTATTCGCTATATCAGCAATCACCGGAACATAAATTGTCTGAGTCATCTGCCCAACAGCGGCTAACGCAATTAACATCAGCAATAAATTGAAATGTGCTATTTTTCTCATCGCATTTACATACAATTTTATTTAAGCAAAATATACCGCCTGATTAAGGTACATTCCCTATCAATCAGATGGGTATAACGGCAACAGTGAAGCCCTCAGGTTATTAATGAACAAACCTGACTACAGACTTCACTGGATTAAATTTTCCCGAGCAATGTATATTTTTTATCGGCAGTATACAATTTTACATGAGGAAAAAATTTCAGTCACATTACTCTGTAATGTCAATAAAAGTGTACATATCCATCTTAAAATACAACGAAAATACAGTTAATTAGACTGCAACACGTAATCGATAAGCCTATTTCCCTCAATCGCGTAGAATCACCGAGTGATGAGTCACTCACTCCGTACAATTTCATTCTGTAAAATTTTATTTCGTATAATTTTCTTTCGTAATAGTGCAGAGAGGCTAAATGCAATGGCAAACTGGGTTACAGGAAAAGTCACTGACGTCACCAATTGGACAGATTCACTATTCAGTATCAAGCTACATGCACCAATAGAAAAATTTACTGCTGGCCAATTTGCAAAACTTGCTCTCAAAATTGAAGAGGAACGTATCCAGAGAGCCTATTCTTATATCAACGCTCCCAATGACAATAGTCTTGAGTTTTATTTAGTCACTGTACCGAATGGAAAACTCAGCCCTCAGCTTGCCACTTTGCAGGTCGGTGATGAAGTTCTGGTGACAGAACAGGCAGCCGGTTTTTTTGTTCTTGATGAAATCCCTGATTGCCAAAACCTCTGGATGCTCTCAACCGGAACGGGTATAGGGCCTTATCTTTCCATTCTCCAGCTGGGAAGTGATTTGGAGCGGTTTGAAAATATTATCTTGGTTCATGCGGTCAGATGGGAGCAGGATTTAAGTTATTTACCTCTCATGCGGCAACTGGAAAAAACGTTTCAGGGGAAATTGCGGATCCAGACCATCGTTAGCCGGGAGCAATGCCAGAATTCGCTAATGGGGAGAATTCCGGCACTGATTGAAAATGGTGAACTGGAATCAGCTATCGGCTTATCAATGCAGGCAGAAAACAGCCACGTGATGTTATGCGGAAACCCCCAGATGGTCAGAGATACCCAACAATTGCTTAAAGAACAACGTGGTATGACAAAGCACCTGCGCCGTAAGCCGGGGCATGTGACCAGTGAACAATACTGGTAATATACACTTCGTCTTTCAAGTTGCCTCTTTGTTGGCTGCGCTCGCTCACCCCAGTCACATAGTAATCTATGCTCCAGGGGATGAACTCTCTTGCCGCCGCGATGCATCTTGAAATCCATTGTGTATATTCATAAATCAATTCATTGGATATATGACCATTTAATGTTTTTGTGCAGAATTGCCGGCAGAGATGTACTCAACCATTTCTGCCGATTCACCAAAACGGTTTGCACCTTCCGTACCCCGGAATACCCCGCAGTCCAGTATGATCATGACAAAAATCAGTGTCGGGATAAAACGGCCAATTCCCCACTGCCATATGGGTGCTAGCATATTCCAGTCGAGAGATAGCAAAAACCAGGCCAATATCAGCAATAACGCCCACCCTCCGCGTTTATTGCGATCATGCAGGCGCTTCGAAAAAATCGCCGCTGTCGGATACAATATCAGTGCCGTGCATACTGCCGCAAAATTCATGGGGAGAACATTCATTCCATGCAGAGTAAGGAGAATAAAAATCAGGGCAAAACAGATACCAATTCCGATCCAGAACTCCCGTCGCCCGATGCGACCTTTGAATGAAAATCCCCATTGTTGTAATGTCATGTATTCTTTCCCAATTGTGGATACTGTTTTTCTGCCATTGACACTTTTTCCGCGACTTACATTCGGCGAGTAACAACATGAAAACAGGCATAAATAAACTTCTGCTGACAATATTAATCGCTTTTGGTATCGGTTTACCATTCTCAAGCACTGCAGGTGAGCCTTCTGTCACACCAGATCTGCGCCCACAGTTAATGTATCTCCTGCCTGATTCCCCGACTTTTGAAGAAAATATCCCGACCTTCCGGGAAAAATACAATAAAAGTTATCCTGATATTCTGCTGCACGAATATAAAGTTATTACGAGCACCGATATCTCTCTGCCTTTTATCCGTGCAGCCAGCAAGATCAACGAAAAAATCTACTCTTCCGCCGTACTGGAAAGAGGCAGTGAAAAAATTAAAAGTCTGCAAATTACATTACTGCCATCCCAACTCACACAGGAAAAAGAACAAAACCTGCTCCTGACAAAAAAATATATCGCCGCCATAACCCGCCAGTTTGAACCCACACTTTCTCTGGAACAGGCTCAGACACAAACAGAGAAACTTTTTAAGATGGCGGAAACACAACCTTTTTACAGTCTAAAAATCGGAGCAATACGCTATATCATCGTAAACAGCAGCGAAAATATAATGACCTTCGCTATTGAACCGATTAAGCTATCACTATCTGACGTACCAGCAAATGAAAATTAGTGACATAGCGCAGAGCTATTCGAGCCGATGATCTTTATACTGTCGGCCTTTCACTGATAGAGATATGGCGTATCGCTACTCACGAAAGCACATTCATTTAGTTCGCAATTTGATTATTTTTCTGGTTGGAGGGAAAAACATGCGACATCCATTAGTTATGGGTAACTGGAAACTCAATGGCAGTACCCACATGGTTAACGACCTGATTGCAGGCCTGCGTAAAGAACTGAGCAACGTTGACGGCTGTGGCGTCGCTATTGCACCACCAACTGTTTATGTCACTCTGGCAAATAATGCACTGGCTGGTAGCCGTATCGCACTGGGTGCTCAAGATGTAGGTGTTAATCTTTCTGGTGCATATACAGGCGAAACATCCGCAGAAATGCTGAAAGATGTGGGCGCAAAATATATCATTATCGGTCACTCCGAACGCCGTACTTACCACAAAGAAAGCGATGAGTTCATTGCGAAAAAATTCGCTATTCTGAAAGAACAAGGGCTTATCCCGGTTCTGTGTATTGGGGAAACTGAACAAGAAAATGAAGCAGGCCAGACAGAAGCCGTCTGTGCGCGCCAGATTGATGCCGTTCTGAACACATTGGGCGCAGAAGCGTTTAAAAACACTGTTATTGCTTACGAACCTGTCTGGGCTATCGGCACCGGAAAATCCGCTACTCCTGCACAAGCACAGGCTGTTCATAAGTTCATTCGTGATCACATTGCTAAGCAGGATGCGGCTATCGCTGATCAAGTTATCATTCAATACGGTGGCTCTGTTAACGCCAGCAACGCAGCAGAATTGTTTACTCAGCCAGACATTGATGGTGCTCTGGTTGGCGGGGCATCACTGAAAGCTGATGCATTTGCCGTTATCGTGAAGGCAGCAGCTGAAGCGAAAAAAGCCTAAGAGCTTACAAAGATAATCGTCACCACAGTGGCGATTATCCTTCTGACTTTTTTCTCACCGGTCAGTTAACGGCGAATAATCTCATCAAATACCCCACCTGTGGCAAAATGTTCTTTCTGCGCTTTTCCCCAGCCACCAAATACGCCATCAACTGTAAATAACTTCAGCTCAGGAAAGTCGGCACGGTACTTTTCTATAATCGTTTTATTACGAGGACGATAATAGTTTTTTGCGGCAATTTCCTGCCCGACCGGTGAATACAGGTATTTCAAGTATTCTGTTGCCAATTCACGTGTGCCTCGCTTATCGACAACTTTATCGACTACCGCCACAGTTGGCTCTGCCAGAATAGACATACTCGGAGTGACAATTTCAAATTGCCCTTTTCCCTGCTCTCCGTTATCTAACGTATGAATTGCCAGTAATGCCTCATTTTCCCATGCAATCAACACATCCCCAATCCCACGCTCAACAAACGTATTCGTTGCGCCACGGGCACCGGAGTCTAAGACTTCAACATTTTTATACAGCGCCTTCACGAAAGCTTTTGCCTTAGATTGATCCTGCTCGTTATGAGCCAGCGCATATCCCCAGGCAGCCAGATAATTCCAGCGTGCACCACCGGATGTTTTAGGATTTGGGGTGACAATCGTAACATCAGGTCGGACCAAATCTGACCAATCTTTGATATGTTTAGGATTGCCCTTTCTTACCAGAAAAACAATCGTTGATGTGTAAGGCGCTGAATTATCGGGTAAGCGATGAAGCCAATTTTTAGCAATCCGACCACGCTCTGCAATCGCATCCACATCATAGGCCAGAGCCAGTGTCACCACATCAGCCTGAAGACCATTGATAACTGAAGTTGCCTGTTTGCCTGAACCACCGTGTGATTGCCGGATTGTGATCCGATCTCCGGTTTTCTGCTGCCAATATTGGCTGAATGCCTGATTATATTGCTGATATAACTCACGCGTCGGATCATAAGAAACATTCAGGAGCTGTAAATCTTTCGCCCAGGCATTTCCTCCGGTCAGAATAACCAGCAACAGCACCATCAATGGGGAATACCGGCTTATTCTCCATTTCATCCTCTTCCATTTCATAGGCGTAATCATCGGAAATGCTCTCCTCAATATTGGGTATGATTTTCATCGTAAAATTGACAGAAAGCGTTATGCCGCAGAAATAATTTTAAATTTCCACTTATTCATTATGGGAATATGACGTATGAAAAGGAGAGAGATAAAAAGAAAAACAGCCATATAAATATCATATGACTGTATCGGAAAAGCGCTCTTATGAAGGTTAGTAAAGTTTCTTCGCTGTATCTAACCAATCTTTCTTGAAGATACGCTGCATATTCTGCACCGCATCAATAATGTCATGATGAACAAGTTTTTCGTTCTGGATACCAACACAACGGCCACCGCATCCTTCCAGCAACAGCTGAACAGAATAAGCCCCCATACGTGATGCCAGAATACGGTCATAAGCCACTGGCGCTCCACCACGCTGAATATGACCTAATACCGTTGCCCGCGTTTCGTGACGTGTTTCCGCTTCAATATATTTTGCCAGCTCATCAACATCGCAGACATGCTCCGTAATCGCAACAATGGCATGACGCTTACCTTTCTGGATACCAGCTTGAATTTCAGCCAACAATTCTTCGCGATCAAACGGAATTTCACGTTCAGGCAGCACGATAAACTCACATCCACCTGCAATTGCCGCAGACAACGTCAAGTCACCGCAGTAACGTCCCATCACTTCAACAATAGAAATACGCTTGTGGGAGGTTGAGGTATCGCGCAGACGGTCAATAGCTTCAACAACCGTATCCAACGCTGTAAAATAACCGATAGTGTAATCTGTTCCCGCAACATCATTATCTATCGTACCGGGCAGGCCAATGCAGGGGAAACCCGCCTCAGTCAGTTTTTTCGCTCCCAGATAAGAACCATCACCACCAATCACCACTAGCGCATCAATTTCATTCTTACGCATGTTTTCGATAGCAATTTCACGCACTTTATCATCCCTGAACTCAGGGAAACGTGCCGAGCCTAAAAACGTGCCGCCACGGTTAATCATGTCGGAAACACTGTAGCGATCGAGCTTTTTCATCCTATTTTCATACAACCCCAGATAGCCATCATAAATACCATAAACCTCTAACCCTTCGGTTAAAGCGGCACGAACAACTCCACGAATAGCGGCGTTCATACCCGGTGCATCTCCACCGCTCGTTAAGACTCCGATTCTTTTAATCTTGTTGATCATGATGACCTCTGACTTATAGATGTAATATTTGCCTAATCTGCTGACTGCCCTTCCAAAAGAGAAGGTTCACGACGATTATTTCACTAAATTTTTGATTGCCAATTCATTAGCTGAATTGATTCAACCGCGCCCATGATACGGAAAAACATTCAGTCTGCATCAATCTTTTGTCTACTTTTTGACATTATTTTGATTATGAATAAATTCTTCTATCAATCCCAATTGTTTTTATGTTCATCAGGAACAACAGAGTTGGGATCCTGATGGATAATAATATCGGCACCGGGAAACCTATCACGCAATTTATTTTCAATTCCTTCGGCTAAAGCATGAGCCTGTACCAACGGTAAATTATCATCTATTTCAAGATGAAACTGAATAAACCTCGTCGGCCCCGATTGGCGGGTTCGCAGATCATGCCCGCCGGAAACACCGGGATAATTTCTGATAATCTCTATAATCTCCTGCCGTTCCTCATCTGGCAAAGCACGATCCAGTAAAGACTGGATCGCATCGTATCCCATTCTTAACGCGCTATAGAGAATATACACACCAATTCCCAATGCAAATAAAGCATCTGCTCGTCGGAACCCGTAGACACTCAAAACCAATGCCACCAAAATCGCGCCATTCATTAATAAATCAGATTTGTAATGCAACATATCGGCACGAATGGCCTGACTTTGAGTTTTATTAATCACCCATTTCTGAAAAATAACCAGACAGCTTGTTGAAACAATGGCAATAATGATTACCCAAACACCCACAGCGGCATGTTCTAAAGGCTGGGGAGAAAACAAATGCTGAAAGCCGGTCAAAAACAGAAAAATCGCTGAGCCGGAAACAAACATGCTTTGGGCAAGAGCAGCCAATGACTCGGCCTTACCATGCCCGAAAGTATGTTCTTCATCTGCTGGCTGAAGGGAATAACGCACGACAAAAAAATTAGTCAGAGAAGCAGCCAGATCGACCAGAGAATCTACCAGTGCCGCCAATAAACTCACCGAGCCGGTAAACCACCAGGCAAAAATCTTCACAACTAACAATATACTGGCCAGTATTGTCGCCACCAGTGCAGCAGTACTGACCCATCGGCCATAATTAATACCCATATTCACAGCCCTCAAAGTTATTCAGGATGGTCTGTATCAGGTATAAAAATAGCGCGTTAAATGGAAAAATATAGGGGCAGAAAAGCAAAGAGAATCGATTCTGTCCAACATACCACCGTGGCCTTCAATAATCTCACCAAAATCTTTCACGCCGCTGTCACGCTTGATCGCTGACATACACAGCCCACCGATGAACCCCATCAAGGTAATAGCCAGTGACATCCCTCCTGCTACCCACGGAGAAAATGGCGTTATCCAATACAGCGACATTCCCAGTAAGACCGAGGCTAAGATACCGCCGATAAACCCTTCAACCGTTTTATTCGGGCTTAATTTCGGGACAATCGGTCGCTTGCCGAATAATTTCCCGAACACATACTGCAAAACGTCAGACATTTGCGCCACAATCATCAAAAACAGCAATAGCTTGATATTCTGCCCCTGATATTCCGCGATATCTAACATCAACAAAGCCGGTGCATGGCTAATGGCAAACACCGTTACCAGCATTCCCCACTGTATTTTTGCGGTACGTTCCAGAAAGTGAGTGGTATCACCGACCAAAGCAATACGGGCCGGTAAAAACAGAAAAACATAAACAGGGATAAACACCGAAAACAGCCCGTACCACTGCATTCCAACTAACACATACTGAACCGGCAGAAAACCGAAGAAACACCAGAACAGGGCCTCATGGTCACTGCGACGAGTCGGGGTGAGAGTGATAAATTCACGCAGGGCAAAAAAAGACATGACAGAAAACAACACAACGGACCCAATTGGCCCGATAACTACGGCCAGCACACAAACAATACACATCATCCACCAGCCACGAATACGGGCATTCAGATTATCGATGGTTGCGTTTCGTTTTTCCCTTGAATAACAGAGTGACAGAATACCGCCAATCACACTGGCAATAATCAGTACGCCAAAAATCCCGCTAAACAACAACACCAAATCATGATCTATCCCTGTCATAACACCAGCTCCTCCAATGCAGTCTGGGCTCGTTGTAAAAAGACTTCCTTACTTTCATCATCCGCCAATTTATCCAGAGGCTGACCAAATGTCGCCGAACAAATAACGGGGATTAATATCCTTTTTCCTTTTGGTAAAGCACGATTTAAATTTTCCAGATAAACAGGGATAAGTTCAGCATCAGGATATTTTCGGGCCAGATGATACAGACCACTCTTGAACGGATTGATTTTCTCACCGTTCCCACGAGTTCCTTCCGGAAAAATAATCAAAGACTCCCCTTGCGCCAGAACACTTTCCAACGGTGCCAGAATTTCTTTTCTGTTACTGTTTTCCCCCTGACGCTCGATCAAGACAGCACAAAATACCTTATGAATAAGATAACGGCGAAGTTTGGTTTTATCCCAATAATCACGAGCCGCAACCGGATGCACCAAATGGCGCAACACAGGCGGAAGACCGGACCAAATGACTAATCCATCCAGATGACTGGAATGATTGGCATAATAAATCCGGCTCTTGGTCGATGGCTGGCAACCAACCCATCGCGCACGTACCCCCGTCAGGAGACGACACAGGCCCGATAACATCGCGCCTATGCTTCTCGACAGCAAACTGATTTTATAAATTTTTCCCATATAGGGTATCCCTATCCCTTTTTATATAGAGTAACAGTGATAAGATTTTTTAATTGAATAGACTGACCAGGTAAGATAATCAAGATTGGCTAAAATAACAACAGACCTATAACTTAAAACAGGAACTGAAATACCCCCTAATTTACGGTTTACGAGACCTGCCTGACGGAATTTACATGATCGCCCTGTTATTTCTTCGTGCCTCAAACCCTAAAATAATAGAGAATATCCGCTAAAATCCGTGTTTGTTCAGGTATGGTTATGTTTAAAGAAACAATCAGAAATCATTTATCTTGGAGTACGTTTTTCGTAGGGGGTTACATTTCACTCGTCTACGTTACAGGCGTTACCCGTTATAAAAACTTATTCTTTGCTTTAATCGCACTGGCTGCGCTCTACTGGATCATAAAAAACCCTAAAGGATGCCTCGCTGCACTAAAAAATAACCTTGTGTTGGCTTTGGGAATATTCACGCTAACCACTATTTATTCCGTCATTATCTCTCCCGACCCAAAACTCAGCTTCCATGAGATAAAAACACCTTTTTTTAGGGATGTGGTACTTTCTGCCATACTGATTACTTTAGCGCTAAGCCAAACGGATAAATTGAAAATCCAGAAAATGATCATCGGCTCATTTTTACTCGGATTGCTCTTTATCACGATGAAAGAGATGAGTCTGTTTTATCAGGACTATCAGAATGGTATTATGCCTTTCACTAACTACAATCACCGTAATATCGCTCATGGTATTGTCTTCTTCTTCCCCGCATTAGTCGCCCTTTGGCATTTTCAAAAACCCCAGAATTACATCCGCCTAACGTTGACGATCTTACTGATTCTATCAGTATCTTTTGTACTACTGGGAACACTGGCAAGAGGGGCTTGGTTGGCTGTTTTCGTTATGTTTTTCATGATGATATTGATGAATAAAAACTGGAAAACATTGATTGTAAGTATCGTTATTATCTGTGCAGCTTTATTTGCTATTAAACATGGTTATCTTGACAAAAATCGAACACTAGCTTTTAAATTGCAACAAACCGATAGCAGCCATCGATATACCAATGGCACGCAAGGCTCAGCACTCAACCTAATTCTGGAAAATCCTCTCAAAGGTTATGGTGCAGGCGGTAATATCTACGACCAAATTTATAATGATAACGTTAAAAACTATCCAACCTGGACATTCAAAAAATCTCTAGGACCCCATAATATTTTTCTGACCGAATGGTTTGCTGCCGGGATATTTGGATTAGGAAGTTTTCTGTTCTTGATATTTGCTTACCTGAAACAATCAGGTAAGCAGTGGAGGCAAGATAACAGCTGTTATAAACAAGCTGCACTGATTTTGCTCATCTCTTTCACTGGATATTTTATCGTGAGAGGAAACTTTGAAACCGTTCACCTAAACACCTTGGGTATTTATTTCGGCTTGCTGCTCGCACTCTGTCAGAAAAGGCTGAATGAGTAAAACAGAAATAGAAAATGAGTAACCAAAAGCAACTGTAGATATCAAAATATCCACACTCAGACAATTTCATATCATCTACAGTCGCTTAATGAAAAATTATCACTTTGATTTTAAAGGGAATTAATATTGAAGGGCAGATAAAAAAAAGCCCCGAAACGGGGCTGAAAGACAGGGATGGTGTCTATGGCAAGGAAAATCGTTATTGATGTTGTTCTATGGATAGTTATAACAACACCAATGCAAATACTGGGTATTTCATGCCTGATAGCATCTATGAAGCTGTTTTTCTTTCTCAGGCGTCAGAATCTGATTGCGAATACGCGCAAATTTCTTTGCTATCAAAAGACGGTATGTTTTCTGATGTTCTGTCTGCATATTCGTTATTAATTACTCATGTACTCATGCAGATACCGTTTCTTCGCCAGAACTCACTCAGCTATCGCTGCTTTTCATAATATGATTCCCCCAAAGACACAACTATAGTCATAGTTACGCAGATAGTTACCAGAATCACTGTTGTCGTATGGCAGACAAAGCGACGAATCAACCTCAGCGTCGCTACACGTATCAACAGTTTTAACTAGAACCATCATCGTTCCAAGAACGGGTTTCGACGCTAAAGCTAACATTGCTATTTTACGCATTTTTGGTAATTCCTTACTTTATCGAATAGCACTATTCGATTCAGTGCAGGTAATATAGCCCCACGGCTGCAAACTAGCGTCAGAGCATGTAAAAGAACGTAAAGTCATGGAATAGCAAAATTTGTTATCGTATTTTGCTCTCGGAGGAAGAATGAATGCATAAGATATTATTAGTTGATGATGACCGCGAACTGACAGCTTTATTGAAAGAACTACTAGAGATGGAAGGGTTCAATGTGGTTATCGCCCATGATGGTGAACAGGCATTACAATTTATTGACTCTTCAATTGACCTTCTTCTGCTGGATATTATGATGCCGCGCAAAAATGGCATTGAAACCCTGAAAGAGCTGCGTCAATATCATCAGACTCCCGTTATTATGTTAACAGCGAGAGGAAGCGACCTAGATCGTGTTCTGGGGCTAGAACTGGGTGCAGATGATTACTTACCCAAACCATTTAACGATCGCGAACTGGTAGCCCGTATACGAGCGATCCTACGTCGTTCCAACTGGAGTGAACAACAAGCCGACAACAGTACACCTATACTGGAAATAGATAAGCTACAACTCAACCCAGGGCGTCAGGAAGCCAATTTTGACGGCGATATTCTGGATTTAACTGGTACAGAATTCACACTTCTCTATTTGTTAGCTCAACATATTGGGCAAGTTGTTTCTCGTGAGCATTTGAGTCAAGAAGTATTAGGGAAACGACTAACACCTTTTGACAGAGCCATAGATATGCATATTTCTAACCTTCGACGTAAATTACCTAACCGGACTGATGAATTACCCTGGTTCAAAACACTACGTGGGCGCGGATACTTAATGGTTTCAGAGAAATGATTAATAGCTTAACAGCGCGCATATTTGCAATTTTCTGGCTGACACTGGCACTTGTTCTGATGGTGGCACTGATGGTGCCTAAGCTGGATTCCCGGCAATTAACTCCGCTATTAGATAGTGAGTACCATCAGGGAAATCAGTTAGCCAGGCATATTGAAGCAGAATTAACCCGACATCCCCCCAGTGATCTGTTCTGGTGGTTAAGGCTGGATCGCGCCATAGTCAAATGGGTGCCACCGGACCAACGATTATTTCTCGCAACCGGAGAAGGACGCGTTATCAGTACTGAGAAACGCGATACGCAACTCGTACGCAATTTTATGGGACAATCAGATAACTCCGATCACCCTAAAAAGAAAAAATATGGTCGTGTCGAAATAATGGGGCCATTTTCAATACGAGATGGTGAAGATTACTATCACCTCTACCTTCTTCGCCCGACAAGCAGCCCACAATCAGACTTTATCAATCTGATGTTTGATCGCCCTCTTCTGTTACCAGCTGCGACCATGCTCATCAGCGCACCACTGCTCTTATGGCTTGCATGGAGTTTGGCAAGACCCGCGCGTAAACTAAAAAACGCAGCAGATCAGGTAGCAAAAGGAAATTTAAAACAACATCCAGAGCTGGAATCAGGCCCACAGGAATTTCTAGCAGCCGGCAGCAGCTTTAACCAAATGATTAGCGCACTAGAAAGGATGGTAACCGCTCAGCAACGCCTCATCTCAGACATTTCCCATGAATTACGCACCCCCCTTACCCGTTTACAGCTCGCCACAGCATTATTGCGCCGCCGTCACGGAGAAAGTAAAGAACTGGAGCGAATTGAAACAGAAGCACAGTTACTGGATAGCATGATTAACGACCTACTGGTACTTTCCCGTAACCAGCATAAGAACGAACTACTGCGCGAAAACATCAAGGCTAACAAGATCTGGAATGACATACTGGAAAATGCCAAATTTGAAGTCGAGCAGATGAACAAAACTCTGGATATCGTTTCACCGCCCGGTCCTTGGATTATCTACTGCAACCCGGCAGTACTCGGCAGTGCACTGGAAAACATCGTCCGCAATGCCGTCCGCTACTCCAGAAGCCATATTGCTGTTGCATTTAAAGCTGATAACCATGGCGTAACGATTACCGTTGATGACGATGGTCCGGGAGTTAGTCCTGAAGACCGTGAACACATCTTCCGACCTTTTTATCGTACGGATGAAGCGAGGGACAGGGAATCAGGGGGAACTGGCTTAGGGCTGGCGATAGTAGAGACTGCCGTGGAGCAGCATCGGGGTTGGGTTAAGGCAGAGGATAGCCCTTTAGGTGGGTTAAGATTGGTAATTTGGCTGCCGTTGCATGGGAGATAGATAGTGGCCTGACTAAAATATAGCTAATAACAGCATGTAATAATTAAAGAAAAAAGATTATTATACTTGACCTTGAGGCGTTGAGAGTCTACCCTCGTCGCGGCTTAACACAAATTGCTAATATGACTACTATTATTAAGAAATAAAATCCTTTTATATTAATAAGATGAATTTTTTAACTTCCAAAATAATAGGCACTCTGGGAGCCATAACCTAGTGCGGTAGCTTTAGCTATAAATGATAAGATGGCTGAACACTATATGCCCTATAATTTATAATAAAAAGATCAATACTCACTCCCCCTGAGTTCAAGATCATCACATAATTAATTTAGCATCATACATATTAGCAAAATAGATCTATGGCGCCCGCTTCCAAAATTGAGTTTTCATTTATATTCCATCTTTGATGATTTAATTTTATTGAAGCTTTTTACTCATATTTAACTCTAACCATTGCAATATCTCAACGTTTCCTATAATTTTTCAAAATCAGATAAATATAGCAATTAGTGGTCATAACATATCTAATTGAAGGCTATTTTAATTTTGCTAGGGCGTGTTGACGTTTGCTCGAAAGGAATTGAGGGCATGATAATCTGATTCCTTATTTTCGCCAAAAAACTCGTCACCCGAACTTTCATACCACGACCTATATTATCAGATCCTGTGTGGAATAAGCCATTTGTCTTCATACAACAAAATCTGTTTGTCTACCATAAAAAAACCATCGCCTCATCATGGAAAGTATCCTTTTTCGAATAAGAACTGGGATCCTCTGGCGGGAACTGCCTTCTGAATCTAGGAAATGGAATACGGTCTTTAAGCGTTTTAATGAGTGGTCAAATGAAGGGATTTTTATTAATTATTCAACTAATTAGCGAAAGACTCTGATACTAAGTAGTTGTTTATTGATGGCAGTATTGTCCGCGCTCATCAGCACAGTTTAGGTGCGGCCTCAAAGGAGGGATTATGTGGTTTAAGTCCGTAAGTAGTAGTAGATGTACTGACAGGTAGTACCGACTCTCTGTGAAACTGACAAATGGCTCAGTCTCTCAAGACTGTTGAAATAATGAAGACAGAGTGAGGATTTCCATCAGGACTCTTTGAAGCCGAATATATGTGTGCGACTACTTTTGTCAGAAAAATATTTCATCGACTTGAATTAGGTCGGTGTCCATAAGTTATTTGGATAGTGTTGTCATGAGACATTTCGTTCAATAATAGCCCTCCATCATAAGAATCGATTGACCATTAGTACACCATTGCCACGATATTCAGATCGCTCCAGAGTCTGCTTAAACTTCATTTGCCAAGACGTAAAAGCACTTGAGGACGTGTAGCTGAAGATAATCGACGTTTTATCAAAAGGGTGTTTTGGATTTTGAAGAAAGAAAACGGAAAGAATAATATGAACACACTAGTTTCAACTTTCTCTGTTACACCCACCCTCAAGCCAAAACTAATTAAAAACACCAAACGCAATAGCTATTGATCAGCTTTAAAGCCCAGTGAGCAAAATAGCACGGGGTGTAAAAGAGTTCAAAAATCGTAAAGTTAATATTGAAGATTAGAATGTGGACAAAGTCACAGTCTACCTGAACCCTGCAATAACTATGTGGTTGAATTATTATAGTCAATTTTGTCATTGAGAATCGTACAAATCCTACAGATTATTCCTATAATGCAAATATACTATAAATATTAAAAGTTTCATTATTCATTAAAGTCAAATTCATCGATTATCAAATAATTTCAAAATTTTATTATACTACAAATAACTTTAAATCGAATCTTTATGAAAACTCTTTTTAAACTACAAGCAAAGTAACAAGAAGATTAATCTATAGTTATATAAAAAGGCGATAACAAATGAAACTACTTAAAGGAGCTAGCATTTATTTAGTATCTAATATTTTAAACGCTGCAATCCCATTTTTACTTCTTCCTATACTTACACGCTATTTATCCCATGAAGAATATGGACAAATAGCAATATTTCAAACAATTTTAACAGGAATAAATACATTTATTGGGTTAAACACTATTGAAGCTACAACACGTAAATATTTTGATACAAATAAAAATGATAATTTACTAAGAGAATTTAATGGTAGTTGCTTACAAATATTATTTATTAGCAGCCTTATGATAATCATATTAGCACTATTTTTTAAAGGAAATTTAGACTTTTTTTCAATTCCTGCAAATTGGATAATAACAGCAGTAATAATCAGCATATTCAACTTTATAATATCACTAAGATTAGTACAATGGCAAATACGAAACAAAGCGAAATCATTTGGAATATTGCAATTAACAAACAGCTTAGTCAATATGTCATTAACCCTTGTACTAGCTATATATATGAAACAAGGGGCACAGGGAAGAATAGATGCCCAGCTAATAACTTCTTTAACCATTGCATCTATTTCATTACTATTAATTTATCGAGATAACTTAGTAACTATAATTTCATGGAACTGGCTGAATATAAAAGAAGCTTTAAAATTTGGTCTTCCATTATTACCACATAATATTGGTGTTTTTATAATTAGCTCTATCGATAGATTTTTCATCACACAAAAATTAGGAATCGCTGAAACTGGTATTTATATGGTGGCTGTACAGTTAAGTTCTTCGCTAGCTATAGTATTTAATTCTTTATATCAAGCTTATATACCCTGGTTATTTGAAAGATTAAAAAGAAATAATCAAAATGAGAAAAAAACAATTGTAAAAAATACTTATATCTATTTTATTTTATTAATTATTGCTGCAGCATTATCTTTCATAACTGGACCATTTTTTGTTATTTTAATAGCGGGAGAAAAATATAGTTCAGTTAGCAATATAATTGGCTGGCTATGTCTGGGACAAATTTTTGGTGGTATGTATTTAATCATGTCTGGGTATATTTATTACTCCAAGAAAACCAGCAATTTTGCATTTATCACTTTATTTTCAGGATCAATAAATATTATATTACTTTATTTATTTATAGATAGCTTTGGATTGCTTGGAGCTGCTGTTTCTTACGCCATAACCAAATTCATACAATTTATAATCGTATTTTTAATCTCTAAAAAAATTACCGATATGCCTTGGGGAAAAATATTCCAATCATAAAACTAGATATATATAGCTTATTTTAAAAACAGTCCACATCTATAATTAGATATATTACCATTATAGTAAAACACGCTCCTAATGAAAAATTTTTTGTTATTTATTCAGGGAAATTAATATATCATGTTGGTATGGAAAAAATCAGATGAAAACAACGTGATAATTTATAAAAATTCGCTACTTTCACTACCTAATTACCACACTAAAGGAATTGTAACAACGAAAAAATATTAATGAAAAATAATATTAATGATATACATATAATACCTATTATATGTATATCACCAAATTTTCTATTAAAGATAGGCTAAACTATAATTGTTTTCATACTTCAATAGTAATCGCTCAATTCATGCTCCTTACAAAAAAGGACAGTAAAAATATGAAAAAAACAAATATAAAAGTCATGAAGTTAATAATAAAAATTCTTAAGTTCATATTCAATAAGGGAAAAGTCCAAGAAAGACTAGATAAATTAGGATATATAATTAATAAATTAGAGTTAAAAAATAAAAATGTTCATATAGGTATAAATACCATAATATACAACACTGAATTTTCATATAGTAGTAAAGGTGATCACTTTTATATAGGTAATAATTGCACAATTACAGGTGCAACTTTATTAGGTCATGATGCCTCTCCTTGTTTATTCATTCCAGATTTAGTCATAAAAAAAGATGTATGGCTATCAGGATCTAGATTATCGTATAGAGACCCAATTTATATTGGGGATAATGTGTTCGTTGGTGTCGGTGCAATAATATTACCAGGAATAAAAGTAGGGAATAATGTAATAATAGCTGCAGGTAGTGTAGTTACATCTAATATCGAAGACAATAGCGTATACGCAGGAAACCCTGCAAGAAAAATAAAATCAATTGGAGAATACATAAATAAATATGAAAAACTCTACAAGGAAAATAAAGATAAGTTCTAAAAAAACACATTCTTTAACGAATTTTATAGTATATATTTATGCTATCATAGCTCCTCTATCAACAACTTTTTTAGACCGTTATAATCTAGTATTAATAGCCATTATATTTTCAATAGTGTTCTTCATAAAGTTAATTAAATCACCCAATTACAAAATTAATAAAGTAGCAGCTTACTTTATTTTTTTATATTTGATGATATTCATATTTAGTTCATTTGGTCAAATTTATTCCATATATAAAATCACTGATAATGGATACGTTATCAGTGTTATTTCGAGAATATTAACTATATCCACTTGTATAATTACAATATTACTCATTTCTGATTGGGCTGAAAAACAAAACACTAATAATTTATTGTTTTTTTTAAAGGCATCTTTCTTTTCTACATTAATTTTTGCTGCATTTGGAATTTATCAAATAATTGCTTATAAATACAATTTACCATTTTTAGAAACGCGATCTAATGTATATGGGGCTAGTCACGAAATACAGAGTCAATTAAATTTTCGTTTAACCTCTATTACTAGAGAGCCAAACTTTTATGCTCCCATACTATTAGAATCAATATTGATATCGATTGTGGTTTTGAATAAGAGATTGTTTTTTTTATTTTTATCTCTATCACTATACTTGATCTTTAGAACCTATTCTACAGGTGTATATATTCATACTGCAATAATATTTGCATTATTTTTTATATTTATTGAAATAAACAAAGTATACAAATTACTAATACTAATACTAATACTAATACTAATATATGCATTTACAATAAATGAACTAAATACTGACTTTTATTTTTACTTTATAGAAAAGCTAAATAGTGAAAAGAATGGTGAATCATTCAGAGTGTTTGTATATTTAACTGTTTTAAACTCCATTATTGATTCAAATATAATTAACATCTTATTTGGTCATGGAGTAAACTCCTTACAAAACTTTAGTGATATAACAGGAATGAAAAGCTTAACTAATGTGAGCGCATCTAATAATTTATTTTTAGATGTATTATGGGAGTCAGGTATATTAGGTATTATAACATTTTTTATTGGAATGTTTTTTATAGGAAAAACTATTTATTCAAAAAAATATTACTTAAAAAAATGCAAATATAGATATATTTCATTCATGCTCTTCTTAAGTGTTCTTGTTACATCTCTTTATCGTTCGGAATATACGACAACTCATTTTTCCTGGGTCTTTTGTAACATAATCATACTTTATATAATAGCAAAGAAAAATAGTAGAAAAAACATGAGAAAATAATGTCATGAAATTAGATATGCTTTATTCAACCCATGATGATGGTATATATTCTCTTTTAGAAAAAGTTCCTGAATATCATCCTAGAACTAATATAATTATCATTCACCAAATAATAAATGAAAAAAATTACGATGATATATCATATAAATTAGAAAATAGAAATGACATAGATTATTATAAACTAAAATCAAAAGGTGTAACAAAAAGTAGAAATCTAGCGATAAAGAAATCTAAAAATGACATTATTTTATTTTGTGATGACGATACATCCTATAAAGACGGATTTCAAGATTTTATCTTGAGGCAATATGAGACTAATGAAGACATAGATTTCATCACATTTTCATATAGCCAAAAAAATAAAATATTACCAAAATTCTCCAAAATTAAATTCAAGCATAATATTAAGACTATATTAAGTGTTGGAACCATCGAAATAACATGCAAGAGTAATATACTTAAAGAAAAGAAATTATTTTTTCCAGAAGATATGGGCGCGGGAGAAAAATATTTCTTATGTGACGAACCTGTTTTTTTATCTAGATTATTAAAAGATAAACTAAAAGGCATTTATATACCATACATAATATGTGAACATCCCGATGAATCAAGCGGTTCAATTTTCAATCATCGCAATGCATACGCTTCAAGATTACTATGCTTTATTCGTATTTTTGGCTTTTCTTTAGGTCGAATATTATACTTATTTTTCATAATAAAAAACATAAATAAATTTAATTCATTAAAGAATTTTAATCTCGCCATTTCAGTATTTTTCTCAAACTTAAGATGAAAACTAAGGATAAAATTTGAATTTTATATTTAAAAAAATCGGAATTACATTTACGGACAAATGGAACTCATCCGATATAGCATTTACCGATTTATTCAAAGCCACATCTTATAAAGGTGGTTATACTACTCCCCCTTATTCATACCTACTATTTAAAGAAAAAAAGAGAAGTATTAGAAATAATCTACAAGATGATATAGAAATAATATGGAAGGGTTTAAAAAAAAACACGAGAAATGAAATAAATAAAATTTCCCAACAGAACCCTAGTTTTGAATTAAATAAAATACCTGAAGAAAATTTCATCATTTTTTATAATAAATTTGTTGAGGATAAAAAATTAAACCTTCCATTAATGTCAAAAGAACGACTAAGAAAATATAAGGATAATATTACTTATACTTCTACAACATTAAATAATAATTGGTGTTCAATTCATGTCTATTTATGTATAGGCGATTACGTAGAATTATTATACTCCATTACCAACTCAGAAATGGAATATAAAATAACTGGGATGATTAATCGATTCCATCATTGGAATGATTTTAAATTTCTCAAAGAAAATAAATTTAACACTTATGATTGGGGTGGAATTGCTTTCGGTGAACTTGATGGGATATCAAAATTTAAATTCTCCTTTGGAGGATATGAAACTATCTATCCTATATATTATTCACCATTGTATTTTATTACATTGTTTTTTAAGAGGATAATAAAAAATGAGAAAAATAATTAATGCTGATGATTTCGGGTATTCAATCCAAACAAATATAGCAATCGTTGAGTGTTTTAAAAGAAATATCATCAACAGCGCAACGCTAATGGCTAACATGCCAGGAACTGAACAAGCTATTGCACTAACAAAACAGCACAATTTATCTGTTGGTATTCATCTGAATCTTAACGATGGAATTCCGATAAATAGAGACATATTAAATATAAAAAAATTATCAAATGGTAATGAATTTGACTTTAAAATACGTAGAAATTCCATTTTTTTAGAAAAAAACATTTCAAATAATATTTATAAAGAGTTTAAGCTTCAGGTGGAATTTTTAATTTCAAATGGCATTAAAATAACTCATATTGATTCCCATCACCATATACATACAATCTTTCCGATATTTCAGATTGTTAGACATATTGCAAAAGAATATAATCTAATGGTTAGAATCCCAAGAACCTCAGGAACCAGTAACTTCATAAATAAACTATATAAAAAAACCATACAAAAAATCATGGAAAGGGAAAAACTTTCTCTCACTAAATATTTTATAAACTATGATGAATACATTTCTGATGAGCTTACCAAAGATAACACTGAAATAATGGTTCATCCTATTGCTATCAATAATAAAGCAATCTGTTCAACAACAAATATTTTTTTATGTGACATTAATTAAATTATGAAAGTACTTTTAGTTAACACATCCTTTTTCCCTTGTATCGGAGGGGTGGAAAATTCCCTTCGTAGTATTTGTAATATATTGGTTATTGATGGTCACTCTGTCGATATAATTGCAAGTGACTGCAATCAATTTAAACGAACTGAAAAATCATTTAATTCCAACATAACTAGATATCGACAACATAAATATGGATTTTTCTTTATATCTCTTCTCAAGACTTTATTAAAAAAAGATCTTAATTCATATGATATCATTATTTCTAGACACACAATAACAACGTTTGCCTTGCTATTATTAGGAGTAAAAAAGACTCTGTTTATCGTGCCTGGAGTTCATTTTTATCAAAACAAAAAAGACAATGAGACTATACTTGGAAAAATAAAATTTAAATTAAATTTATTATTAGAAAAATATGTTTTTATAAAGACAGATAATTTATTCGTTTTTAGCGAAACAATGAAAAACCAAGTTTCTATTTATAGAAAGAGAAAAGAGGTTTTAACGTTGAATCCTGGTGTCGATAATACCAGGTTCCATAAAATAGCTAATCCTGAAAAAATTAATTTAAGGAAAAATCTACAACTACCTATTAATAAAAAAATTATCTTTTCATTAGGTAGATTGGTTGATGTGAAAAATTTTGAAACTCTAATTAAAGCAGTTTCTCTAATGCCCAATAACTACTATTTAGTTATAGTTGGAGACGGACCAGAGAAAGAAAATTTATATAAATTAATTCATGAGCTAAATATAAGAGATAAAGTGTCATTAATTAGCTCCACCCAATCACCAGAAAAATATTATTCTATTGCTGATATATTTTGCTTACCATCTACATATGAACCATTTGGTCAAGTTCTGTTAGAAGCAACGTTTAGTGAATTACCTATAGTTGCGATTAAATCTGATGCTAAAGGTATAGATACGGCAACTTCTAGCATTTATAGAGATTATCATTCATTAATTACATACTCTGATTCCAACTCTCCAATAGGGTTATCGGACGCATTAATAAAAGCATCTTCGACAATTTTTTCTATTTCTGAACTAGAAAAATTCAAATCTGTATATTCTTGGAATTCCATGGTAAAAGAATTAATCAATCATAACAAAATTCAACATTGAAGAAAACGTAAGCATTACATTACTAATAGGGTAATATTTCATTTTCACTATCCTGTACAAGAAAATATATAATTTATTAATTATTTATCCTTTTGCTATAAAATGGAATTATTTTTTGTTAAAATATTCCTCAGTGTTACCTAAATAATATATAAGAAATATACTGCTTCAGGTAGATTACATAGACGTACCAATGTTGAAATAGATTTCATAGTCCTTAAAAAGATATAGAGAATTAAATAAAAAATGAAAAAAAGTGATGATGATATAATAGTTTCCATTATTATGCCAAGCTATAACTCTTCCTTGTTTATTGAAAAATCAATAGAGTCTGTTCTAAAACAAACCTTTCCTTATTGGGAGTTATTAATTACTGATGATTGTTCAACAGATCATACTTACGATATAATTTCGAAATATGCATTATATCATCCAAGAATTAGAGTTTTTAAAAATGAAAAAAACCTTGGAGCTGGATTCGCAAGAAACAATTGTATAAAAAATGCAAAAGGTCGCTTTATCGCTTTTCTAGACAGCGACGATCTATGGCATCCTGTTAAATTAGAAAGACAGATTTCTTTTATGAAAGAAAAAAAGTGTGCTCTTTCTTATAGTTATTATCAAAAAATAGATGAAAATAATAAACTAAAAAGTACAATAAAAGCACCAAAATTTACAAACAGCAAAAAATTGTTATTTACCAATGTAATTGGATGTTTGACCGCTATATATGATACCAACCAAGTTGGAAAAGTGTATATGCCATTAATACGAAAAAGACAGGACATGGCTCTTTGGATAAAAATCATGGATATCTCTGGAAATGCTTATGCTATTCCAGAAGTATTAGCTTATTATAGAATATCAAGCAAAAGCTTATCAGGAAATAAATATAAAGCTGCAAAATCACAATGGAATTTATATCGAAATACATTAAATTTAGGATTACTAAATTCATTAGTTTATTTTATTTCATATGCTATTTTTGGGTTTGTTAAGAAGTTTAAATAGAGGATATAAAAAATGGACATAACTATATCAGGAGTAGGGTACGTAGGTTTATCCAATGGAATTCTATTAGCTCAAAACCATAATGTTATTGCTTTAGATATTGATCAAGAGAAAGTGTCTCTTCTAAACAAAAAGAAACTACCAATTTATGACAAAGAAATACAAGAATACATAAATAAGAAAAATCTAACATTTTCTGCAACAACGGATAAAAAATTTGCTTATAGTAACGCTAAATTTGTAATAATTGCAACCCCCACTGATTATGATCCTAAAACTAACTATTTCAATACAAAATCAGTCGAATCTGTTATTGAAGATGTTTTAATTTATAACCCTGATGCAGTAATGATTATTAAATCAACTATTCCTGTTGGCTTTACTAAAAGAATGAGAGATAAATATAATACAAATAATATTATTTTTTCTCCTGAATTTCTTAGAGAAGGACGAGCTCTATATGATAATTTATACCCATCAAGAATCGTGATTGGAGAAAAATCTGAAAGAGCAAAACTATTTTCAGATCTCCTACTTGAAGGAGCCATAAAAAAAGATACACCTGTTATTTTTACCGACTCAACAGAAGCAGAAGCTATAAAATTATTTTCAAATACATATTTAGCTATGAGAGTAGCATATTTTAATGAACTTGATAGTTATTCAGAAACCCACGAATTGAATACAAAACAAATTATAGAAGGTGTTTGTTTAGACCCGAGAATAGGTAACCATTATAATAACCCATCATTTGGTTATGGAGGCTATTGCTTACCAAAGGATACTAAGCAGTTACTTGCAAACTACCAAAATGTCCCAAATAATATCATCAAAGCAATTGTAGATGCTAATCGAACAAGAAAAGATTTTATTGCTGATTCTATTATCAGCAAAAACCCCAAAATTGTAGGCGTTTATCGTTTAATAATGAAAACAGGATCTGATAATTTTAGAGCGTCATCAATACAAGGTATTATGAAAAGGATTAAATCAAAAGGAATTGAAGTTGTTATATATGAACCAGAAATGACTGAAGATTATTTTTTCAATTCTAGAGTTATTCGCAATTTACAAAACTTCAAATCCATTTCAGATATAATTATATCCAACCGTATGTCTGATTCACTCAGCGATGTAAACGGAAAAGTTTATACTCGTGATTTATTTGGACAAGACTAATAGTCATATTGCAGAAAAAACTGTGATCATTAATAAAATTTATGCAAAAAAATTAGCACATGTATATCATTAGAAACATTACTCATGATATCAATTCATTGAATTGACTATACTCGATAAACTTCAAGTTACAACGGGTAATATAAGAAAAATCCTTATATTTCACCGCATTGCGGGGATATATAACACGCACATTGAAGTTGAATTAGTATATATTACGTCTAATTGGAAGACATTCAGGTTGCAAAGATTAATATAGCCCTGTCTATTCAGGATTGATATCTTTCTATCAGTCGCTTTATGATTAAACGTGACCATCTAAACAGTCACGTTTAATCAAGAATAGCAATTACACAAAATACTAAAAAAGATTACTCTAACATCTGCAACGCTCATAGCGTGCAGGAATGATAAAAGCTAGACCAGCAAATTTTATCAGTGACACATACCATTAAATTTTTGGTGTAACTGGGCAATAGAAGACACTTTACCTTTTCTGAGGATTAGAACACGCAGTTCGATATTTCTCACACTTTGAATAAATCCACACCTAAAAGCCATCTATTGCAAAGAAATGTCACTGAAAAATTATATTAACTGCTGTTTTATAGCGATAACCGCAACAGGCTTTATCCGTGTTTCTGGTCTTAGTTTGGCGACAATTATTAGATCGTAAATGAAGCATTTTTGCTATATAAAATAAATAGCTACTACTTAATATCCTGTATATTTTAAAATATAACTATACTAATCATAGAAGAATCTATGCTTCCTCCAAGAATTGATTAAGGTAGATAAAAATATTTAAAAACTTACTACTTGTATAGTATATAATAGTAGTACTTTTTAGAAAGTTTACAAACATGAATATGATAGGAAAATTATGTACTCCCCCCAAAATAATGTAAAGAGACTAGAAATACTGGATTGTTTCATTGAAATAAAGATGAAAAAAATATGGATTACATTATTTAATCATTTGCTTGAAAGGCCAATTTCACTTGTAGAACAGGCAAGAAATAGAGTTTCATCTTTTGTTTTTCGGTAATTAAATATGGTCATGATATTTTTCAATATAGGTACCAATAAGTTCTTCATAAATTTCTATTGAGTGAGAATAACAATTAGCTCGGTCATAATGAAAAGTTGTTATCCGAACTTAAAGAACAACAGCAGCGTTTGAAAACATTGGATAAACGCCTTGAGCAACTCAAGGTCGTACTGCCAATAGTTAAATTGTTTCTGAAAGATAGTATTCACGCTCAATGAACGTACCTACCACTTTGTCATGTATTTCTTCGGATTTGGAGTAGCCAATCGTTTTCCAATTTAGCCGTTTGATGCTAAATAGCTTTTCAAAATGGTAGGCGAATCAAAGAAACTCAGTCCTATTTTTGCGAACTTTTTAATCGCAAAACCAAAAAAACACAAAAAGGAAGGACTGAGTTATGGCCATCGTACCACCAATTCCGCGCAATGAGCGGCGTCAAATGAGAAAAATTGTCCAAAAAACGGCAGATAAAAACTATGCTCGCCGGATTA